>NZ_JAIWOU010000001.1:1865000-2165000 GCF_021295395.1 Komagataeibacter sp. FNDCR2 | reverse complement strand
TGCCCGCCACTGCGCCACCAGCACGGCGGGCGGCACGCGCAGCCCCTGCAGCATTGCCCCCCGGCGGTGCAGGTAGCCGGTCATCGCCTGCCGGCGGGCGGTATCGACCCGGGCAAGGTCGGCGCGACGCAGGGCCAGGATCATCTGCGGGGCGGGCAGGCGGTCGGACGCGCTGCGCAGGCTGGCGCGCAGGTGACGTATATGCGTGGGCCAGGCCAGATCCAGCCGGTAGCCCCGGTCATCCAGCCGCCGCCGCGCATTTTCCATAACGGCGGGCAGGTCGGGCAGGCCGGACGCCGCCCGGTCCAGACGCGCGCGCAGCAGTTGCAGGCTCCGCCCCAGCCCCCCGCGAAGGCGGGCGTCGCGCTGCGCCAGACCGGCCTCAAGCTCCGCGCGCACCGGCACCGCCAGTTCGGCCGCCGCCGTGGGGGTGGGGGCGCGGCAGTCGGACACGAAATCAATCAGTGTCGTATCCGTTTCGTGGCCGACGGCGGAAATGACGGGAATGCGGCACGCCGCCACCGCACGCAGCACGGCTTCGTCGTTAAAGGCCATGAGGTCTTCCAGCGATCCCCCGCCGCGCGCGACAATCAGCACATCGGGACGCGGCAGGGCGGACGTGCCCCCGATCGCATCGAAACCAGCAATGGCATGGGCGATCCGTTCCGCCGCGCCCTCGCCCTGCACCGGCACCGGCCAGACCAGAACGGGGTGGGGAAAGCGCCGCGCGATCGTGGTGCGTATGTCATGCAGCACCGCGCCCTGCGCCGATGTGACCACCCCGATCACACGCGGCAGGAACGGCAGCGCCTGCTTGCGTCCGGCATCGAACAGCCCTTCCGCCGCCAGCCGCAGCCGCAGGCGCTCGATACGGGCCAGCAGCGCGCCCTCGCCCGCGTATTCCAGCCGGTCGATCACCATCTGGTAGGACGAACGCTCGCCATAGGCGGAAATCTTGCCGGTGGCGACGACTTCAAGCCCGCTTTCCGGTTTTAGCCCCAGCCGCGAGACCGTACCGCGCCATACCACGGCGGAGAGCTTGCCCCCCTCATCCTTGAGCGAGAAATAAAGATGCCCCGAGGGGTAACGCTTGAACTCCGTGATCTCGCCACGCACGCGGATGCGGCCGAACGTGCCTTCAAGCGTACGGCGGATGGCGCCAGAAATTTCGGCAACCGAAAATTCCGGGGTATTGCCGCCCATGGCCGGGCCGGAGTCGGGAAACTGTTCATCCATTCCCCCAAGGTATGATAGAGACGGCCACCCCGAAAGGGCAGAGATGAAAAACGGGAGAAATGAGAGTGATGCGGGTGCTGCTGGTTGGATCGGGCGGACGTGAACATGCCATGGCCACGGCCATCGCGCGCTCCCCCTTACTCGACTCCCTGTTTATCGCGCCGGGCAATCCGGGCACGGCGGCGCTGGGCACGAACTGCGACATACGGGCCGATGACGTGCCGGGCCTGATCGCGCTGGCGAAGCGTGAACGCATCGACCTGATCATTCCCGGCCCGGAAGCCCCGCTGGTGGCGGGCATTGCCGATGCCTGCGCGCAGGCGGGCATTGCCTGCGCCGGCCCCACGCAGGCCGCCGCCGCGCTGGAGGGCAGCAAGACCTTCACCAAGGAAGTGTGTGACGCGGCGGGCATTCCCACCGCGCGCTGGGCGCGGTTCGACGCGGCGGGTCCGGCGCTGGATTACGTGCGCCGCCACGGCGCGCCCGTGGTGGTCAAGGCCGATGGGCTGGCGGCGGGCAAGGGCGTGGTCGTGGCGCTGAATCTGGCACAGGCCGAGCAGGCGATTACCGACATGATGACCGAGGGCACGCTGGGGCAGGCGGGCCAGAGCGTCGTGATCGAGGACTGCCTGATGGGCGATGAAGTCTCGCTGTTCGCCTTCTGCGCGGGGGAGACGGCGGTACTCATCGGCGCGGCGCAGGACCACAAGCGTATTGGCGATAACGACACCGGCCCCAATACCGGCGGCATGGGCGCGGTCTCGCCCCCCGCCGGTTTCGACCGCGCGCGGCAGGAAGCGGCGCTCGACGTGCTGGTGCGCCCCATGCTGCGCGAGATGGCGCGGCGCGGCACGCCGTTTACCGGCATCATCTTCGCGGGTCTCATGCTGACACAGGACGGCCCGCAACTGATCGAATACAACGTCCGCCTGGGCGACCCGGAGGCGCAGGCACTGCTGATCCGCCTGCAAAGCGACCTGCTGGCGGCGCTGGCCGCCGTGGCGGCGGGCCGGCTTGACCGGACGGATATCCGCTTTTCCACCCAGTCCTCGATCAGCGTGGTCATGGCGGCGCGCGGCTACCCCGGCAAGCCCGTTACGGGTGGCGTGATCCGCAACATCGAAGCCGCCGAGGCGCTGTCGGATGTGCATGTGTTCCAGGCGGGCACGAAGCTGGACAGCCGGGGCGAGATCGTTGCCGCCGGCGGGCGGGTGCTGAGTGTCTGCGCGACGGGAGACACGCTGGCCCAGGCGCGTGAACGCGCCTATGCGGCGGTGAAGGTGATCGACTGGCCCGATGGCATCTACCGCCACGACATCGGCCAGCGCGCCCTGTCGGCGCGGGACTGACCCCACTGCGCACGCTTTCCCGCATGAACCGACGGGACAGCGTGCGGCGGCCTGCCGATACCGTTCCCCACGCAGAACATAGCGCCCCCCGTCCGAAAAGCCTGTAGCCATGCCCCCCCAGTCAAAACCTGTCCTGATCGAAGGCGAAGGCCTGCACGGTGCGGCCCGCGCCCGGGCCATGACGGCGGTGGCGTTGTCCGTGCTGCTGGCGTTGCTGGATTACGCCATCGCCAATGTGGCGCTGCCGACCATTGCCGATGACATCCATGTCTCGCCCGCCTCGGCTGTGTGGATTGTCAATTCCTACCAGCTTGCCAGCGTGGTCTCCCTGCTGCCCATGGCGGCCCTTGGCACGCGCATCGGATTCGCGCGGCTGTGCCAGATCGGGCTGGCGCTGTTCACTGTGGCTTCCGTGTTCTGTGCGCTGTCGCACACGCTGCTTGCCCTGTCGCTGGCGCGCGCGGTGCAGGGCGTGGGGGGCGCATGCATCATGAGCGTCAGCATCGCGCTGATCCGCTTCATCTATCCGCACGCCATCATCGGGCGCGGGATCGCGCTCAACGGCGTGATGGTGGCGCTGGGCGTGGGGGCGGGGCCGACCGTCGCCTCGGTCATCCTGTCCTGCGCCACATGGCCGTGGCTGTTCCTGATCAACATTCCGCTGGGTCTTACGGCGCTCGTTCTGGCGCTGGTGTCGCTGCCGCGCACGCCCGTCAATCCGGGTTCCTTCGACGCGCCAAGCGCGCTGCTCAACGTACTGGCCTTCGGCGCGCTGATCATGGCGGGGGATTCCGTGGCGCACCATGCCGGGAGTGGCCGGGTCGTGGTGCTGGTCGTGACCGGACTGGCCGCGGGCTGGCTGCTGGTGCGCCGCCAGCATGGGCAGGCGCATCCCATGTTCCCGCTCGACATGCTGCGCATCCGCGCCTTCCGCATGGGAACGGTGGTCGGGTTTTCCGGCTTTGTCGCCTCGAACCTGTTCATGGTCTCGTTCCCGTTTACGCTCCAGTCGCTGTTTCACTACCCGGCGGCCATCGTCGGCCTGCTCATGACACCGTGGCCGGTCGGCATCATGGCGGTCGCCCCGCTTATCAGCCGGCTGGCGGACCGGGTCTCGGCGGCCATCCTGTCATCGGTCGGGCTGTTCGTGACCGGAATCGGGTTTCTGGCCCTCTATTTCCTGCCGCCCGCGCCCGGCTGGTTCGACATCGCGTGGCGCATTACGATAGCGGGCATGGGATTTGGCATTTTCCAGCCGCCCAACAACCGTATCATGATGGTCACGGCCCCGCCCGGGCGCTCGGGCAGCGCATCGGGCATGATCCAGATCGCACGGCAGTGCGGACAGGCCACCGGGGCCATGTGCGTCGCCATGGTCTTTGGCCTGATCACGCATGATGCGGAGCGCAGTTGCCTTGCCTTCGGCTCGGCCGCCGCCTTCGTGGGCATGCTGTGCAGCGCCATCCGGCTGATCCAGCCGGGTTCAGCCCCGCGCGCGACACGTTAAGGGCTGCCTGAAAAACCTAAGGAAGTTTTTGGTGAGGCTTTTTTCACGACGCTTCAGGAAACGTCGCCGGGCTTCTCATCGCCCACCAGCAGGTTAAGCAGCACGCCGGACAGGATGCACAGCAGCACGCCATTGCCCAGCAGGAGCCGCCACAGCCCGGCCAGATGGGTAAACAGGTCCGGGCACGCCATGGGCAGCACACCCAGCCCGATGGACACGGCGGCGATCAGCCCGTTGCGCGTCCCCTCGAAACGGACATGCAGCAGTTCGCGCACGCCACCGATCGTGGTCATGCCGAACATGACCAGCCCGCAGCCGCCCAGTACCGGGGGTGGGAGGGCTGCGATCAGCGCGCCCAGCTTGGGAAACAGCCCCAGCCCGATCATGACCACGCCCGCCGCCGCCACGACAAAGCGGCTGCGGATATCGGTTATGGCGATCAGGCCGGTATTTTGCGTAAAGGCGTTATAGGGAAAGCTGTTGAACAGGCCGCCAAGGATGGTGGACAGGCCATCGGCCCGCAGCGCGCCCGCTATGGTGGCATCGGTTACCGGCATATCGACCACCCGCCCGATCGCAAGGCAGTTGCCGGTGGTTTCCGCCACAATGATGACCATGCTGAGAAGCATGATGACCACCGGCATGACATGGAATTCCGGCAGGCCGAACGCAAAGGGCGTGCTGATGGCGAACCAGGGCGCATCCGCCACCATGCCGTAATGCCCCATGCCGCACAGCGCGGCCAGGATACTGCCCGCCAGCAGCCCGACCAGTACGCTGATATTGGCCAAAAACCCCTTGCCCCATGCCTGTACCGCCACGGTGATGAGAATGGTGGCGAAGGCCAGCGCCAGATTCGCGACACTACCGAACCCCGGCGTGCCGGGCGCGCCCCCGCCACCGATCCACCGCCCCGCCACCGGCACCAGCGTCAGCCCGATAATGGTGATGAGACAGCCGATCACCACCGGCGGGAAAAACCGCATGAGCCGCGCCATGACCGGGGCCAGAAGCACCATGGCCACGCCCGCGCCGATGACCGCGCCAAAAACCGAACGCACCCCGTAGATCTGCCCGATCAGCAGCATGGACGCCAGCATGGCGAAGGATGACCCCTGCACGATGGGCAGGCGCGAGCCGAATTTCCAGAACCCCACACTCTGCACGATCGTGGCGATGCCTGATGTCATGAGCCCGCAATTGATCAGCAGCACCGTCTGCGTAGTGGACAGATGCATGGCGGCGGCGAAGATAAGCGGCACCGCCACCGTGCCCGCATACATGACCAGCGCGTGCTGGAGGCCAAAGGCGAACAGCATGCCCGCAGGCAGCATTTCATCAACCGGGTGTGTTGTGCCCGTTGTCACGATCCATTTCCCCAGGCTACAGGTCCGCGCCCACCATATGAACGCGACGGCACCGACGCAAAGAACCCCGCCTTTGGACAAAGGCGGGGTTCCCCATGCGTGAGAGTGATCAGAAGGAAGTGGAGACCGTGCCCGTCATGGTGAAGCGCGGTTCGACCATGAAGGAGTTGCCTTCAGTCAAACGGCCGTTGGCGGCACCGTAGAACACGGGCCAGGTCGACCCGCCCTGCTGGCCACCGTGATAGATCGCACCCATCGCACCCGTCCGGACGATGGAACCCGTCAGGTTGGTGAAGTTCAGGCGGAAGGTCGGCGACTTCGCATACATGAACGGCTTGAAGTGATAGCCAAGCGACAGGGTATCCGTCACGTAACCGGGGATACGCTCGCTGTTGTCAAGCGCCACGGACTGTGCGCCGGTGTAGTGCACGCTGCCGTTGGCGAAGAAGCCCTTGTACTTATAGGTCAGGCCGAAGTTCGCCATGATGCGCGGCGCCATGATCGCCTGCTTGCCCTTCGCGGCATAGGTAATGCCGGAGTTGGGGTCCGTAACATTCGAATCCTGTGTCGCGTGCAGGTATTCAAACGATGCATACGGGCTGAAACCATGGAACGGACGGGTCGCGATCATGGCGTCGAAGCCGCGCATGGTCTGGTTGCCCGCCTCGATCGGCATGTACTGATTGGCGCCGATATAGGTATCCATGATGCGGTTGGTCACATTGTAGTTGAACAGTGACAGATCAAACATCACGTATTTGTCGTGGTAACGGTAGCCCAGTTCTTCCTTGATGGAATACTGGTTCTTCAGCATCTTGGAATATTGCGGGTCCAGCCAGCCCAGATCGGTCGCGCTCGGCTCACGATAGTCGCCTTCCGCGTTGATGTAGATCTGGTGGTGATCGTTAAAGGTATAGCCGATCGACAGTTGCGGCAGCGGCTCGGTGGTATTGGCGCCCATCCGGCCGGAAGCCGTGCCGTTCTTGCCATAGACCCATGACCCGGTATTGGGGTTGGAGGTCCAGCCCTTATCCCACGCATCGGACATGACAAACTTGAAGCCTGCGTGAATCTGCAGCTTGTCGTTGAAATATTTGGCCGTGTCCTGAATGAACAGGGCATGCAGTTCGTAGCCCGCATTCACGCCAGTCGTGCCAAACCCCGTCTGCTGATAGGATGCCCAGTTCGGGCTGGGGTTCGCACCATTAGCCATCGTGTAGCTGGTGGGATAATTCTGGATGGTCTGGTTGTTTTCGTACCAGTAGCCAAACGACAGGTAGTTGTGCTGGTCGAGATGGCGTCCCATCTTCGCCACGACACCAACCTGACGCGCTTCATTTTCCAGGAAGTAGGCGGTCGAGTTATTCTGGCCCTGCTTCACATCCCAGTACGGACTGCCGTTGCTGTTGTAGCCCGACGGGGTCGTATAAGGCGTGCCGTTACCCGGCGAACCATCCCAGCCCTGACCAAAGCTGAAATAGGGCTGCAGGTCGAACGTGAACTTCGCGGGCAGCACGACATGGATCGGCGCCGTCAGGAAGATCTGGTTCCAGTGGTCGTTATTGTTCTTCCAGTAGTTGTCACTGGTCGGGTCGGAGTTGCGGCCGTAGCCGGTGCCGTTGTGCTTGTATGCCTCGAACGCCTGGCTGTCGGGATAGGCGTCAATCGTGAAGTCTTCGTAGTTCCATGAAACGAACAGCCGTGCATTGGACCCGTTGGCCCAATCCTTCTGCAGCCCGAAATCGATGTGCTTACGCGAGTTGATGCCCGAACCCATCCATGAACGTGAATGCGTGTTGGAGAACGAGAAGTAGCTACGTACGCCGGTATTGCCGATGTCACCCGATTCAAGGCGGATGAACTCACGCGACATGTTGTTCGTCCCGTAGGAGAAGTCCGTCATGCCGCCGAATTTGTGCGATGCCGTGTGGGAACGCTCGCTCAGCACACCGCCGGCAGCGGACATGACCGGCAGGTCGGTGCCCGAGCTGCCGGGCGTGACTTCCACGCTCTCGAGGTTTTCGGAATCGATGTCTTCGTTGAGGTATTTGGCAGCCGCCGCAGGCGCGCCGTCCAGCATAAGCCCCATATCCAGATCGGTCAGGCCACGGGTCTGGATCTGACCACCTTCCATGCCCGAAGGATCGGGCGTGGTCACGTTCATACTGGGCAGGTTCTTGACCAGATCAAGCGCGGTGCTGGTCGGGTTGCGCATTTCGATAAACTGCTTGCTCACGGTCTGGACCGCATGGGGCGCCGTTTCCAGCCGCATCATGCCGCCGCCGCCATCATTCGCGTGCCGCGAGGACGCGACATGAATCTCTTCAGGGTCCTGATGGTTGACTACACCCGCGGACTGCGCCGTGGCCGGTTTTGCGGCGGTGGTGTGCTTTGGCGCCGTAGCGACACGCTTGGCGGGGGCATGCTGCTGCGTCTGGTCAGGCGTCGCCGCCTGCGCCCAGCCATCGGCCCCCGTGGCGATACAGACCGTGCCAACCAGGCAGGACATGGCACGCAGGCGCGCTTTCAGCCCCGGCATGCCCAGCCCCGCAAGACCGGTGCGACCGCCCGCGTTCCGTACCTGGCGTTTCACCACGCTATAAATATCCCGGCCCGTCTTCATTCATTCCCCCGCAAATCTGTCTGCGCCCCGATATTCCGGCGGCCCTACGATTTTCCAGTGGCAGCCATCCCCGTCTGCCTTGACTACCCGCAGGTCCCGTCGTGTTCCGGTCATGCCGAGGTAGTTACGGAACCTGAACATTCCGCATATATGTTGACTTAAGAAATACATATGCGCCCGGAAAGTTTAAAAAATGCAACACGCTGTTTATCTATTTGACAACACCGGGTCACACACCCAGTCCCCACAACATATCTTACTGATAAATAACGATTCTATTTGTTTTTGATAATGGGTTTCATAACGTATTGACACAGAACAGCCACCAACAATGTAGGTTTTGTGTCTTTGATGCCACAGCAGTCACAGCCTGCCGTGCCTGAAAAAAAGGCATTATTGCCCATGGCCCGCGGCATAAAAAAACGGCCTCTCCCGAAGGAGAGGCCGTTTTGATTGACCAGACTGTAACTTATTCAGAAATACACAGCTTACTGCGCATCCATGAACTGATCGCTCCCCACGATCCCGAGCTTGCTCACGCCAAGCCGCTGCGCATCGGCCAGTACCCGCGCCACGACCTTGTAGCTGGCCAGACGGTCCGGATGGATGTGCATTTCGGGCTGGACCGGCTGCGCCGCCGCTTCGGTAAACCGGGCCTGGAGGGCCGCATCATCGGGAACGGGTTCGCCATTCCAGGTAATGGTGTTGTCGAAATCAATCGCCACCGTATCCACCACCGGCTCCGGCTGGGCCTGTGACGGCGGGGGGTTGCCCTGCGGCAGGTCGATCGAAACTGAATGTGTCTGAAGCGGAATGGTGATGATCAGCATGATCAACAGCACCAGCATGACGTCAATCAGGGGCGTGGTATTGATATCGACAATACCTTCATCCTCTGTCGTGCTGTTTGAGCCGACATTCATGCCCATGGTGTCTACTCTCCCGAAATTGGCCGGGGGATGAACCCCGGCCGGGACTGGATATCAGCCGTGCGGCTGTTCGGTAATGAAATCGATGTGGACGATACCCGCCTGCTGACAGGCCGCGATGATCCGGCCCACGCCTTCGTAATGCGCGGCCTGGTCCCCACGGATCTGGATCTGTGGCTGCGGGTTTTCCACCGCCACATGTTCCAGATGGGATTCGAGATCGGCATAGCTGGTGAGCGGCGTCTCGTTCCAGTATGTCTGACCCGTTGGCGTCACCGCGACGACGATGTTGTTCTGCAACGTCCGGGTGGGCTGGTTGGCATCCATCGGCAGGCTGACCTTGATGGTATGCGTCGCAACGGGGATGGTGATCAGGAAGATGATCAGCAGCACCAGCATGACGTCGACAAGCGGTGTGGTGTTGATGGCCGACACCACCTCGTCTTCATCGTCGCCACCTCCAACTTGCATACCCATGATCAGGCCACCCGGTTATCGATAGTCGTTGTGGTCGGGGAGCTGTCGGGATGGATGGTGATGTCGCCACCATGACGATACCCGCCCATCAGGATCGACTGCACATCGGCCGCGAAGTTGCGGATGCGGTCCATCGCACCCTTGTTGCGGCGCACCAGCAGGTTGTAGCCCAGCACCGCCGGCACCGCGGTGCCAAGGCCGATGGCGGTCATGATCAGGGATTCACCCACCGGACCGGCCACCTTGTCGATCGAGGCCTGACCCGCGATGCCGATGGCCGTCAGCGCGTGGTAGATACCCCAGACCGTGCCGAACAGACCCACGAACGGCGAGGTGGACCCCACCGTGCCAAGGAAGGCAAGCCCGCCCTGCAGCTTGGTCTGGATCACGTCAACCGAACGCTGGATGGACATGGTGGTCCAGGAATGCAGGTCGATGGATTCCTGCATCGTGCCTTCATGGTGTTCGGCGGCCTTGACGCCCGTATCGGCAATGTAGCGGAACGGGGAGTTGACGGGCAGGGCGGCGGCGCCGTCCTTGATGGAGCCCTTGGTCCAGAAATCGCTGACCACCTGCTTCGCGGCGGCCATGACGCGGGCCTGCTCGAAGAACTTGGTGATCATGATGTACCACGTGCCAAGCGACATGAAGACCATGATCAGCAGCACGCCACGGGCGATGAAGTCACCATTGGCCCACAGGGCGCCCAGACCGTAGGGGTTGCCCTCCGGCGCCTTGGGGGCGTCGGCCGGTGGGGTGGCGTCCGCCGCCGGGGCGGGAGCGGGTGCCGGGGCTTCAGCCGGAGCCGCCGGGGCCGGGGCCGCATCCGTGGGCGCCGGGGTGGCGTCAGACGGCGCAGTGGCCTGCACGGGCGGGGCGTCGGTGCCCGGTGCGGGGGTGGCGGGGGCGCCGGAGCCATCGGTCGTGGGCGCGGAAACCGCCGGTGCCGTGGCCGCATCGTTCGCGGCCGGGGCGGCGTCCTGCGCCAGGGCTGCGAGCGGAGAGGCAGCACACAACATGGCGGCGAACGCAGCCGAGGCAACAAGAGTATGTTTACGATGCAGTCTGATCATTTAACCAAAATCCTCTGGAGCAGGATGTTTTTTCCGAGGCGACGGGGTGCTGCCGGCCCCCGCCGCGCCTGACCTTGATACTCAGGCTCAGTCGTTCAGACTGAACGTGATCGTGTAGAGATGGTGATATTCCTTGACGGGCACACCATTTTTGACCGCCGGTGCGTAACGCGAGCGGCGCACCGCCTTCAGGGCGGCTTCGGCAAAGGCGTCACCGCCCTTTACGCTGACCACCTGGCAGTTGCTGGTCACACCTGTCGCCTCAACGTCGCAGGCGACCGAAACGATGCCTTCGCGGCCTTCTTCCGACATTTCTTCCGGATATTCCGGCACCACATGGTTCAGCGGCGACGTACCGGCCGAGTGATCGGCAACCGGCGGCGCGTTGGATACCGCCGCATCGGACGGCGGCGCGGCCTTCGCGGGCGGCATCGCCTTTGGCGGCTTGGTATGCGTCACGTGCATCGGCGGCGGCGGCGCGGGCACCTGAATCTTCGGTGGCGGAATGTACGGCGGCGGCTGCTGCGTGATTTCCGGCGGTGGCGGCGGTGGTGGTGGTGGCGGCGGTGGTGGCGGGGGTTCCTTTATCATCCGCACCTGCACCGGCGGGCGTGCCGGTGCTTTCGGCGCCTCCGGCGGTGAGTGCAGGCCATACAGGAGCGCCATCACCAGTGCCGCTTCGAACACAAGGACAATGGCGAAAATTATCACCTTTTGTAGTGTATTGTCACTCTGTTCCGCATACGTCATACCCATACCTCACTCAGAACGGCATAGTTTTTAGGAAGGATTATTACAAAATTATTCTGGATGTTCTGATTTCACTAAAGTTTACTTTGGGAGTATGACCAGTTGCTACGAAACGACTGTTGCGATCCGCCTTTTTCTCCCCGGCCTGGCCCCACGGCACGATGATCGCTTCCCCTGGCGGAACAGGAGAACACGACCACAGCGCTCTCTGGCCGTGCATATTTCGGTGCGTATGCACCGAATTTACACTGCCATAACAGACCAAGCCATTCATTCATCACGTTTTATCCATAAACATTATTAACACCTCGAAATCAACCCCGATTTTATGCGAAACGGCTGATGTGAACAGCCTGCCACGCGGATCATGCGACCGAGATGAAAAGCAGCCTGCGGGACGCCTGCTTTCCCGCTGCCCGTCAGGTTACTAAAAAAAAGTTTCGTCCAGCTTGATCAAAAAAAAATCCTAGTCAAGCAAAGTGTTAAAAAAAACAGGTAAAAAAATCCGAGACCGTTCCCCACCCTATCCCAAGTCCAAAATTATGTTGTCATACAGATATGAAATGGCTGCGCGGAAATACAGTTGAGACAGCTCACGCCCCCTGCCGTCCCTGTTTCCGGCCGTCCCTGTCCGCCCCGTCCGCCGCCGCGCCATCGGGCACGCGGCTGAACTCCGGCAGGGTTTCGGGCGCGTGCTGGTAGGCATGGGCCTCGCCCTGCTTAACCATTTCCAGACAGGCAACGAACGTACTGCTCCATGCCGAACGCTGCTGGGCCGAACGCCGCTGGTCCGAATGCCGCTGGTCCGAATGCCGCTGGTCTGCGGACAGACTGTCTTCACGCATCTCCCGCATGGCCTCGGGCAGCATACGCGCCAGCGGCACCCGCCCCGTCTCGCGCACCAGACAGGCGCGGACACGCTGGCGGGCATCTTCGACCGAAAACAGGTCAAGCTGCACGGGCGCGTAAAACGGCGCGTCCACCGCCATGATGCCCCAGTTGCCATCAAACACCGCAAGGCAGCCCCACAGAAATTCGATGCGGTCCACTTCCCATTGCGCGGCGTCATCATCATCCACGGTGGCCGCGCCGCCAAAGGCATGAACATCGCGCCCAAGCTGCTCACGGGCCGCAAGCCAGCCCGCCAGGCGCGACGCCCCTTCCGCCGCCAGCAGGCGCGCGCGCAGGTCGGCCGCTTCCTGTGCCGCATGCTGCTGGCGGGGATCATCCGCGGGCAGCATGAGGCGCGAACGCAGCAGGAGCAGGCCGGACGCCATGACCGCCCACTGCGCCTTGAGGCCAAGCGGAAGGGCGGCCCGCTCCCGCGCGGCCTGCGCAAGCTGGTCGATCAGGGCGACAATATCCAGCCGGGCCAGGTCGATCTCACGCGCATGCGCCAGTTGCAGCAGGTGCGACAGGCCACCCTGATAGGCATCCAGTACGATGACCGGCTCACCGTCAGGCAGAACGCCATCAAAAAGCGCGAGTTGCCCCGTCATGCCAGTGAACGTTCCGTCAGGCGGAACGCCAGCGTGGGATAATGCTCCTCCAGCCGGCGGATGACGGGATCGGGCGCGCCATTGCGGGTGAAAAAACCGTAAACGATGGCCCGGTGCCCGCGCGGCAGGCGGCGACCAGCCTTGAGGCCGGGCAGGATACGCACCTGCACCGGCGCTTCCACCATGCCCCAGTTCGCCCGCAGCCAGGCCCGCGCATCGGGGTGCGTCGCGCCAAGTGACACGATCCTGTCCGGCACGGGTACGAGACGATGAAAATCCAGCGGGCAGGAATCACCCGCCCGCAGGGTCAGGCGGGCATGGCGCGCCTCCGCCGCCGCACGGAACTGGCGCGCGAGGATACGGCAGCCTTCCACCGACAGGCCCCGCGCCCCGCGCCCGGAACCATGGGGACCGATGGCCAGGGCAAAGACATCTTCCTCGACCCGTTCGGCATCGAAAGGCCACGGGATCAGCCCCGGGCCTGCAGCCTGCGCCACGAAATCATCCATCGCCGCATCCGGCCCGTACACCAGCAGGCGCCATGACTGCCATGCGGCAGGTTCGGACGGGCTGGGCCAGGCCGAAAGCGGCCGCCGCCCACGCCGCCCCGGCGCGCGGCGTGGGGGGGAGGCGGGTGCTTCCTCCGCCCGCGCGGGGGTGGGAAACAGGTCCGCCCAGGGAAGGCGCAGGTTTTCACTCATCGGCAAGCTGGCGTTCATACGGACGCAGGGCGCGCGGATCACGGTAGCGCGTATGGCGGCACAGCGCGTCCATCTCCATCCCCCGCCGTAACGCATCCATTATATAGCCCGACCGCAGGGCATGGGCGCTGAGCCGCGCGACGGTATCAGGCGGCACCTCGGCCATAAGGGCGCGGCGTTGCAGGATACGGGTCACGGCATAGGGCGTAAGCGCGCGGCCTCCCACACGATCACCCCGGGAAATACCGCGAAACAGCGGCCCTGTCAGCCGGTGCGCGACCTGCTGCCAGGCGGCGAAGGCGGCGGCGGGACATAAGGCCCGGTCCTGCGGCAGGGGCAGGATGACGGGCTGCTCACCCCCTTCCTCGCGTACGTCCAGCACGACCGCGGCCGGTTCGATACGCACATCCTCGACCTGCAGGCCCACCAGTTCCGACCGGCGTAGCGCGCCGGCAAAACCGAACAGCAGCAGGCAGCGGTCGCGCAGGCCACGGGCACCTTCCTCACACCGCGCGACCATGGCGCGCAGCATGTCTGGCGTTACGATCCCGGGTGGAAGGGCGGGAGAACGGACCTGTTCCACCATTGCGGCCAGTGCGTTACGGATGCGCGTATCACGCACGTCCCATGCCACGTCGTTAAAACGGTGCATCTTGCCAATGGCGGCAAGGCGGCGGCGGATGGTGGCGGGGGCGAATTCCGTCAGGCTACGCAGGTAGCTGGCGACCACCTCCGGTCGCGCGGGGATGGGGGAGACCGCCTGGTCCGCGCACCAGCGCGTGAAATGCACCCAGTCCGCGCGATAGGCGCGCAGCGTGGCCGTGGCCTCACGCACGGGCGGGTCAGCCAGGGTCGTCACCTGCGCAGCCCCGTGTCAGACCAGTTCCATCCGGTTGACATCCACCATGCCGAAATCCGTGATCTTGAGATGCGGGATAACCGGCAACGGCAGGAAGGCAAGCTGGAGGAACGGTTCATCCAATGTGCAGCCCAAGGTCCGCGCGGCGGCGCGCAGCACTTCAAGCTGGTTACGCACGGTCTCGAACGGAGCGTCGCTCATAAGGCCCGCCACCGGCAGCGGCATGTCGGCCACGACCCTGCCGTCACGCACCACCACAAAACCGCCGCCGGTCTTTTCCAGGTGGTTGACGGCGGTGGCCATGTCCACGTCATTCATGCCGACCACACATATGTTATGGCTGTCATGCCCGACGGAGGACGCGAGCGCCCCCCCGGACAGGCCAAATCCCTTCACGAAGCCACGGCCGATATTGTCGTTATGCCCATGGCGCGCCACCACGCAGATGCGCGCGATATCCTGCGCCGGATCCGGCTGCACCATGCCGTCGCGCACCGGCAGGTCGGCATGCAGGAACGGGGTGATGATCTGGCCCGGCACAAGGCCGATCACCGGGCGCTGTGTGCCGCTGCCCGCCATGGCCATGTCCTGGGGCGTCACCGGCGCGGGCAGGCTTATGCTGTCGATGCCGACGGCGGGAATGGTCTCGCGCGCGGCGAACAGCGCGTCATTCACCAGCCGCCCGGCGCTGATCACATCCGACACCCGGCATTCGCGCAGGTCATCAAGCAGGACGATATCCGCCCGCCGCCCCGGCGCGATCAGCCCACGGTCACGCAGGCCAAAGGCGTTCGCGGCGCTGAGTGTCGCGCTGCGATAGGCGGCCAGCGGCTCCACCCCCAGTGAAATGGCAAGGCGGATCAGGTAATCCAGATGCCCTTCATGCGCGATTTCCAGCGGGTTGCGATCATCGGTGCAGAACGCGAAGAACGGGGACGTGACCGGAGTGAGCAGCGGCGCCAGCGCGCGCAGGTCCTTGCACACCGACCCTTCGCGGATCAGGACCATCATGCCCTTGCGCACTTTTTCCAGCGCCTCATCCGCCGCCGTCGCCTCATGGTCGGTCGTGATCCCGGCGGACAGGTAGCCATTGAGCCTGCGCCCGCGCAGCAGCGGGGCATGTCCGTCGATATGCCCCCCGGCGAAGGCTTCCAGCTTTTCCATGCAGACCGGATCACAGTTCAGCACGCCGGGAATGTTCATGAACTCGGCCAGGCCAATGACCTTGGGGTGGTCCCGATAGGCCAGCAGGTCCGCCGCCCCCAGCGTGGCGCCCGATGTTTCCAGCGCGGTGGACGGCACGCAGCTTGCCAGGTTGACGCGCAGGTCCATGACCGTGCGCAGTGCCGCCTCGGTAAAGTAATCAAGGGCGGGGCGCCCCAGCACGTTCGCCATTTCGTGCGGGTCGCAGATGGCGGTGGTCACGCCATGGGGCAGCACGCAGCGATCGAATTCGAATGGTGTGATGAGCGAGGATTCGACATGCAGGTGCGTGTCGATAAATCCCGGCACGGCGATGCGGCCATGCCCCTCGATCACGTTCACGCCTTCATAACTGTCCAGCGTGCCGACGATGGTGTCCCCGCATAGGGCGATGTCCGTTGGCAGGAGCGTCCCGGTCACAAGATCGAACAGGCGAACGTTACGGATGACCGTATCCGCCGGCGTGCGCCCGCTGCCCTGTGCAATCCGGTCTGAAATCGCGCTGCCTGTCATACTGTCGTGCTTCCCCGAAAAAGATGTTGTCGGCCCGTAGTCTATCACAACGCGGCCACTGGCAAATCAGCACACGAATTCTTTTTCACGCCCCGATGCCCATACATTCGTAACATCATTGACAAAAACAGCGGGATTCATGATTCTGAAACGACCAAGGGGAGTCCTGAAAAAGGGCTGAGATACCGCTGGCGTAACCTGGTTTACGCATGTGGAGACCCTTCCGGGCGCATGGTGCGCTCCGGGGAACCTGATCCGGCTCATACCGGCGGAGGGACTGGTGCGGACAATCGGCATGTAACTGTTCCCCCTGCGGGGCAGGTCAAGCGCGCAAGGCCGCGCGGCCCGGTTTTCTCCCACCCCCTGTCGGAGAGAAAACAAGGAGCACTGCCATGACCTCCGTCGCTGCGCCTTCCTCTCCCGACCATGTCACGACCGGCCCCATCCTGGGGTCCGTCAAGATCTGGTCATCACCCGAAGGCCACGCCCATATCCGCGTGCCATTTCGTGAAATCGCGCTGGAACCCAGCGCCAACGAACCCCCGGTGCGCGTGTACGACACCTCCGGCCCCTATACCGATACGCGCGTGACTATCGACGTGCGCCGGGGCCTCGAACCCGTGCGCGCGCCATGGATCGCCGCGCGCGACCTGCCCGCCATCACCCCGCGCGCCGTCCGCCCCGAAGATAACGGCTTCGCGCAGGGGGAACATCTCGTCCCCGCCTGCCCCGCGCCGCACACGGTGCATGAAGGCCGGCCGGGCCAGATGGTCACGCAGTATGAATTCGCCCGCGCGGGAATCATTACCGAGGAAATGATCTACGCCGCCCACCGCGAGAACCTTGGCCGCGCCACCATGGTCGAGGGCGCGGAGGAACGCCGCGCCGATGGCGAGGATTTCGGCGCCGACATTCCCGCCTTCGTCACCCCCGAATTCGTGCGTTCCGAAATCGCGGCGGGCCGCGCCATCCTGCCCGCCAACATCAACCACCCCGAACTTGAGCCCATGGTGATCGGGCGCAATTTCCTGGTGAAGGTGAACGCCAATATCGGCAATTCGGCCGTCACCTCATCGGTGGCGGAGGAAGTGGAGAAAATGGTCTGGTCCATCCGCTGGGGCGCGGATACGGTGATGGACCTGTCCACCGGGCGCAACATCCACAATATCCGCGACTGGATCATGCGCAACGCCCCGGTGCCCATCGGCACGGTGCCGCTGTACCAGGCGCTGGAAAAGGTGGGCGGCGTGCCCGAAGACCTGACATGGGAAATCTTCCGCGACACGCTGATCGAACAGGCCGAACAGGGGGTGGACTATTTCACCATCCATGCCGGTGTGCGCCTGCGCCATGTGCCGCTGACCGCCAGGCGCGTCACCGGCATCGTCTCGCGCGGCGGGTCGATCATGGCCGGGTGGTGCCTGCACCATCACCGCGAGAGCTTCCTGTACGAGCATTTCGAGGAGATATGCGACATCATGCGCCGTTATGATGTCGCCTTCTCGCTGGGGGACGGGCTGCGCCCCGGCTCCATTGCCGATGCGAATGACGCCGCCCAGTTCGCGGAGCTGGAAACGCTGGGTGAACTGACCAAGATCGCATGGGCCAAGGGCTGCCAGGTCATGATCGAGGGGCCGGGCCATGTGCCCATGCACAAGATCAAGGTCAATGTGGAAAAGCAGTTGCGCGAATGTGGCGAAGCGCCCTTCTACACGCTTGGCCCGCTCACGACCGACATCGCGCCGGGTTACGACCACATCACATCGGGCATAGGCGCGGCCATGATCGGCTGGTTCGGCACGGCCATGCTGTGTTACGTCACGCCCAAGGAACATCTGGGCCTGCCGGACCGCAATGACGTGAAGGTGGGTGTCGTCACCTACCGCATCGCCGCCCACGCCGCCGACCTGGCCAAGGGGCACCCGGCCGCGCGCATCCGCGACGACGCGATCAGCCGCGCGCGGTTCGATTTCCGCTGGAACGACCAGTTCAAGCTGTCACTCGACCCGGATACCGCGTGTACCTACCATGATGAGACCCTGCCGCGCGAAGCCCATAAGAACGCGCATTTCTGTTCCATGTGCGGGCCGAAATTCTGCTCCATGCGCATAAGCCACGACCTGCGGGCCAATGCCGAGCGCGAGGCCGGTCTGGAACAGAAAAAGGAGGAATTCCGCAATAGCGGCAACCGCCTCTATGTGCCGGTGGAAGACGCCGTGACACCGGCGGAATGACACCCGGCGCCCCGCATGCGGCGAATATCTGTCGCACCGCATGCGGGGGGCGGCATTTCGTGCAATTTACAGCTCAGAGAACCTTTTCCACCCAGCCATGCGGGTCGGGGGCCGTGCCGCGCTGGATGCCGATCAGGGCGTTACGCAGCTTTTCGGTAACGGGGCCGATGCCCGCGCCAGCGCCAATCACGGCTTCCCCCTTACGCCCCCGGAAACGCCCGATGGGCGAGACCACCGCCGCCGTGCCGCAGGCGAACACTTCCTTCAGGCGGCCCGACGCGGCATCGGCGTAAAGCTGGTCGATGGCGTAGCGTTCCTCACGCACGTCCAGGCCCATGCCGCGCGCCAGCGTCAGCAGCGAATCACGCGTGATGCCGCGCAGGATCGTGCCGGTCAGCGGCGGGGTGGCGATGGAGCCGTCATCGAACACGAAGAACACGTTCATGCCGCCCATTTCCTCGATCCAGCGGCGCTCGACCGCATCAAGGAACAGCACCTGCGCGCAGCCATGCCCCTTGGCTTCCTGCTGGGCCAGAAGGCTGGCGGCGTAATTGCCGCCGCATTTGGCCTCACCCGTGCCGCCGGGGGCGGCGCGGCAGAAGTCGGACACCCACACGCTGACCGCCTCTTCCCCGAAATAGGCCCCCACGGGCGAGGCAATGACCATGAACAGGTACTGCGAGGCGGGCTTTACACCCAGGAACGTCTCATTCGCGATCATGTAGGGACGGATGTACAGGCTCTCATCGGGGTTGCCGGGCACCCATGCGGCGTCGATACGCACAAGCTGGCGCACCGCCTCGACAAAAAGATCCTCGGGCACCTGCGCCATGGCCAGCCGTTCGGCCGATTTGCGAAAGCGCGCCGCATTGGCGTAGGGGCGGAACAGGGTGATGTGTCCCTCCGCCGTGCGGTAGGCTTTCATCCCCTCGAAAATTTCCTGCGCGTAATGCAGCACCGCCGCCGCCGGATCCAGTGACAGCGGCGCATAGGGCTGCACGCGGGCGTCATGCCACCCCTTGCCTTCCTCATAACGGATAACGACCATGTTATCGGTAAAGACACGCCCAAAACCGGGATTGGCCAGAATCTCCGCCCGGCGCTGCGGCGGGACCGGCGAAGTGCTGGGGGAGAGCGTGAAGGGAAGGGTCGTGGCGCTGTCCATAGCCGTTATTTCTCTTTCATCGTGGCGCTGGCGCGATACACAGAGCGCGCTCCTGCCCGCCATCACGCGCGGGCAGCGCTAGCAGAAGTTCACCAGAACATTCCGCCGGTCAACCCCGCCAGCAGCACAGGACCCCTGCTTTCATTCCTGACCCAGCACAAAACCGAGGCTTCGCAGGGTGCGGGGCAGGTGCTCACGGCCATGAAGCGCCGCGACATCCCCCATCCGGGCCAGCACGCTCTCGCTCCAGTCACGCGCGGGCAGGCCCTGGCTGACACGGGCGGCGTGCAGCCGCCCGTCATAGGCGGCGATGGTGGCGGGGTCGTTCGCGGCGGCGGCGTCATAACGTTCGGCATGCAGGACGGCGGGCTGCGGCAGGCGCGGCCTGATGGCGGTGGGGTGCTTGCGGTCCGGGTAGCCGACGCTCATGCCCGATATGGCCACCGTGCGCGGCGGCAGGCCCAGTTCGGCGGCGAAGGCCTCCGGCTGGTTGCGCACGGCGCCCACGTACACGGTGCCCAGCCCGTAGGATTCAAACGTGGCCGCCGCGTTCTGCGCCGCCAGCGCCGTATCCATCACGCTGGCCACGAACGTATCCAGGCAGTCCAGCCCCGGCAGTTCCCGGCCCCGCGCCTGCCCCACATGCTCCAGCCGCGACAGGTCGGCAATCCATACAAGGAACAGCGGCGCCTGCGTGATGAAGTCCTGCTCCCCCGCCAGCTTCGCAAGCCGCGCGCGGCGGGCGGCGTCATGCACGGCAATGACGCTCCATGCCTGCAGGTTGCACGATGTCGCGGCCGACTGCGCGGCGGCCACGGCGGCTTCCAGCACGCCATCGGGCAAGGGGGTGGGGCTGAAGCGGCGCACGGAGCGGTGCATCATGAGGCTGCGCGCCACCGGGCTTTCGGGCAGGGGGGTGGCGGGCGGCGGCGTGCCGTAGCGGGCCTGCCAGAGCGCATTCATGGATGAAAGAGCCGAGAACGAAGATACTCTAACGTCGGACATCGGATGCCTCCTGCCTGTACAGATCGTGGCTGAATAATCAGCACACCACACCGCCCGGCCCCGGAGAAGCGTGCGAAAATCACACCAGCCCTGCGCATTCCCCCATCGGGGAGGGACGTGGTCACGATCGCCCGCGCGCCCCGCGGGCGGACCGGGTGGTCTTTAAAAAATTCCTTCTGTCATCACGATTTTTCGCAATCCTTTCCTTTCACGTTCCTGCGAAGGGCGGTGGCTTTGAATAGGCAAGCCTGCCTGAATACTGCATGAAAGGCACGGCCCTGCCGGCCCCGACCCACACCCGTACACACGACCGAGGAAGCCCACCCCCATGTTCAAGGCCCTGATGATCACCCGCACCACCGATACGCCCACGACGCGGCTGGAACAGGTTGACCCCACGGCCCTGCCGGAGGGTGACGTGACGGTGGCCGTCGATCATTCCTGCCTCAATTACAAGGATGCGCTGGCCATTACCCGGGGCGTGCCGGTGGTCCGGCGGTTTCCCATGATACCGGGCATCGACCTGGCCGGTCGCGTCAGCGCATCGAGCGATCCCCTCTACCGCGTGGGGGACCGGGTCATCGCCACCGGCTGGGGGCTGGGGGAAAGCCACTGGGGCGGCCTGTCACAGGTGGCGCGGCTGCCGGGACGGTGGCTCCTGCCGCAACCCGCCGGCCTGTCCTCGCGCCAGGTGATGGGAATCGGCACGGCGGGCCTGACGGCCATGCTGTGCATCATGGCTCTGGAGGAAGGGGGCCTGACCCCCGCCAGTGGCCCGGTTATCGTGACCGGCGCGGGCGGGGGGGTTGGCGGCATGGCCATCATGCTGCTGGCGCGGCTGGGGTTTCAGGTCGTGGCGGTGACGGGTCGCCCGCAGCTTCATGCCTATCTGACCAGCCTGGGCGCCAGCGAAATCCTGCCGCGTGAGGCGCTGGCCCCTACCGGAAAGCCGCTGGAACGCACACGCTGGGCGGGGGGCATCGATGTGGTGGGGGGGACTGCGCTGGCCAGCATGTGCGCGTCCATCCAGTACGGCGGCACGGTGGCGGCGTGCGGGCTGGCGGCGGACATGGCGCTGCCGCTTACGGTGGCGCCCTTTATCCTGCGCAACGTGCGCCTGCAGGGAATCGACAGCGTGATGTGCCCCCGCCCCCGGCGCATGACGGCATGGGCGCGGCTTGCGCGCGACATCGACCCCACGCTGCTGGACAGCATGCTGCATGACGTGACGCTGGCCGACGCCATCGGGCTGGCGCCCCGCATTCTGGCCGGTCATGTCCGTGGCCGCGCCGTGGTTGACGTGGCCTGAACGAAAAACGGCATTTCCCACCGGAAATGCCGTTCAGTAATCAGGGCGGCGCATGGGGCGCTGGGGCCCCGCGCCCTACCGGCCCGCGCGGATCAGTGGCAGGGGAAGCCCAGCAGGTGGCGGCCGTCATGCACGAATTCATGCACGTAATGGCCCGATACGAGCGAGGTCGCCCCCTGTTCGGCCCCGACGAAGTAAAGCAGCAGCGAGGCCAGAACCAGCCCGAACACACCCCACGGCAGCAGGTCGCGAACCGGGATGGAAACCTGCGGTGCGGCGATGCGACCGGCGGACAGGGCGGATGTATCTTGGCTCATACTGGAAAACTCCATGGATCAGGCACGACCCGGAGCAGTATGCATGGACCATGGCATGGCGTGCCACACCCGTCCATAACCGGATCTGGCGTCATGTTTCCAATAATCAGCCTGGAAGGTCAATCGTCACATTGCGGACCTCACCCTTTCCCCACACGCGGGGCGCCTGTTGATGCACCAGATCCTGACCTGCCTTGCCCTGCCCGCGCCCGACTGCCTGCGCCGGGGTATCTTCCCCGATGGGACGTCCCCCGGCCTGGGGGCGGATGTTCCGGCCCACCTGCCCGATGCCGACCTGACATTGCTGCCTATCGAGTCGTGGCCGCCCGAATCGCCCCCCCACGGCATGACCGGCCCGTTCCACCCTGCCCCCGCCCTACGCGCGGCCGCCATGGGGGAATGGCGGGGCCGCGCGCTTCGTGACCTGCCCGCCGCCGATCTGGCGCGCTGGGTTTCCGACCCCGACTTCGCGCCGCCCGGCGGGGAAAGCCGGACGGAACTCCTGCACCGCGTGGCGGTGTGGCTGGCGGCACTTCCCCCCACCCCGCCCCGCCTGAGCGCGCTGGCCGACGCCACGGTGGTCAGGGCCATCGTGGTCGCGGCCCTTGGCGGTACGGCCCGCATGCTGTCGCATCTGGATATCGCGCCCCGCAGCCGCACGGTGCTGACACGCCACGCGACGTGGCGCGTGGCCATGACCGGCGCGCCGCCGGACGGTCTTTGACAGGGGGGCGCACAATCGTCTAAATCCGCGCCTGATGGTTCCCTTCACCGGGAGAATAGGGAAGACGGTGCGCCCACGGGCAAGGCCGTCACTGCCCCCGCAACTGTAGGTGGCTGTTTTCCGGCCCGCCCCGCCACGGGGCTGGTAGTGTCACTGGTCCCGGATCCCGGGGCCGGGAAGGCCGCCGGAATGAGGGGTTCACCCCTGCGCCACAAGTCAGGAGACCTGCCATCAGGCGCCGCGCCATACCATCATGGCCGGGCCGGAACCGAATCTGATCGCATGGCTGGCGGGGTGCCCGGCACGCGATGGGCCACCCGCCGTTCCCGCGCGGCGTGGCGCCGTGTCACCATGCACCCCGCCTTGTATGGCTGCCTGCGCGCAGCAATGCCGCGAAAGGGCATGGAGCATGAGCACACCCACGCAACAGCCGCCAGCGCAACGGCCACCGGACGTGTCACCCGTGCATGTGCATGTCTGCGTGACCTGCCGCCGTGGCCTGCCCGCGTCGGACAGCCCGCAGGGCCGCCAGTTGCACGATGCGCTGGCCGCGCTGGCTACCGGCAACCCGGAAATCGTGGTGCATGCGGTCAACTGCCTGGCCATGTGTGACAGCGGTTGTGCCGCCGTGGTCGCCACGCCAGGCAAATGGGGCTGGCTGCTGGCGGGTCTCGGCCCGGAGAAGGCGGCGGACCTGCTTACCTACATCGCCGCCTACGCCACGTCACGCAGTGGTACCGTCATGCCCTCGCGCCGCCCGGCCAGCCTGTCGGACATGGTGCGCGGACGCTTTCCCGCTTCCCTTTTTTCTGGAGCCTGATCGCCATGAACACTTCCGCCACGGCGCGCGCCAAGGTGCCCGTTACCGTCATCACCGGCTTTCTGGGCGCGGGCAAGACCACGCTGCTGCGCCATGTGCTGGCCAATGCCCGGGGCAGGCGCATCGCCATTGTCGTGAACGAATTCGGCACGCTGGGCATTGATGGCGACACGCTGCGCGCCTGTGGCATCGAAGGCTGCGGTGATGACGATATTGTCGAACTGACCAATGGCTGCCTGTGCTGCACCGTGGCGGACGACTTCCTGCCCACCATGGAAGCCCTGCTCGACCGCCCGACCCCACCCGACCATATCGTGATCGAGACATCGGGGCTGGCGCTGCCCAAGCCGCTGCTCAAGGCGTTCGGCTGGCCCACCATCCGCACCCGCATGACGGTGGATGGCGTGGTGACGGTGGTGGACGGTCCCGCCGTGGCCGGTGGCCGCTTTGCCGATGACCCGGCGGAGGTCGCGCGCCAGCAGGCGGCGGATCCCTCCCTCGACCACGACAACCCGCTGGCCGAAGTGTATGAGGACCAACTTCTGTGCGCCGACCTGATCGTGCTGAACAAGTCGGACCTGCTGACCCCCGCGCAGGCCGACACGGTGGAGACCGCCATCCGCGCCGAGGTGCCGCGCGCCGTCAAGATCGTGCGCGCGACCGACGGGCAGGTGGATCCGGCCATCCTGCTCGGCCTTGACGCGGCGGCGGAAGATGACCTGGCCGCGCGCCCTTCCCACCATGATGCGGAAGGCGGCGAACATGAACATGATGATTTTGAAAGCTTCGTCCTTCCCCTTCCCGAACAGGACAGCGTGGAGGGCTTCATCGACCGCCTGAAGGCGCTGGCCGAACAGCACGACATCCTGCGCATGAAGGGGTACGCCACCGTGCGCGGCAAGCCGATGCGGCTGGCGGTACAGGGCGTGGGCAGCCGCTTCCGCCACCAGTTCGACCGTCCCCTCGCCAAGGATGCGCCGCGCACGGGCGACCTGGTGGTGATCGGGTGCAAGGGCATGGACCACGCCGCCATTGCGGCCGCGCTGGCGCAGGCGTAAAGCGCGGGGAAGCGGCAGCGAAACGGGGTAGCCACCATGCATCTGCTGGCACGTGAGGTGCGCACGCTGGATGACGGCGATCAGGCGGAAGATCTGGGGCATGCCCCGGCGGATATCGTGTTCCTGTCCTTTTCGGACAGCGACCTGCTGTGCCTGAACGCCGCGCATGGGGCACAGGCCGCCCCCGGCGCGAGCCTGCGCACCGCCAGCCTGTCGCGACTGCTGCATCCCATGTCCATCGACCTGTACGTAGCCGGCACCATCATGGAATCGCGCTGCGTGGTGGTCCGGCTGCTCGGGGGGGTGGAATACTGGCGCTACGGGGCGGAGGAACTGGCCCGCGCCTGCCGGGAGGCCGGGATTGCGCTGGCCTTCGTCGCCGGTGACGGGCGTGACGACCCCCGCCTTGCCCGGCTGTCCACCGTGGCGGACGACCTGCTCGCCCGGCTTGAGCGCCTGCTGCGCACGGGCGGGAGTGCGAACATGGCCACCGCCCTGCGGCTCATGGCGCATCTGGCCGGGCGCGGGGCGGATGACGGCGTCCAGCCCGTGGAACTTCCCGCGGCGGACCTGCTGCACGCGGCGGACCCCGCCCTGCCCCTGCGCGCGATGGTGGTGTTCTACCGCGCGCACCTGCTGGCCGGTGACATCGCCCCCATTACGGCGCTGGCCACCGGACTGGCGCGCCAGGGCATCGGGGCGGACCTGCTTTATGTCACGTCGCTCAAGGATCCGGCTTCGGCCCGGGTGGTGACGGCGCGGATCGCGCAGGCCCCGCCCGATGTCATCGTCAACGCCACCTTCTTTTCCACGCAAGGCGGGCCGGACAGCCATTCCCCGCTCGATCTGGCGGGGGTGCCCGTGTTGCAGGCGCAGCAGCCCGGCATCGCCCACGCGACATGGCGCGACAGCACGCGCGGACTGTCGCAGGCGGATCTGGCGATGCAGGTGGTGCTGCCCGAACTCGATGGCCGCATTCCCGCCTGCCCCATCTCCTTCAAGGAGGAAACGGCCCCCGACCTGCCGCCCCGCCATGCGCCCTACGCCCCCGGCATAGAACTGACCTGCGCCCGCGCGGCGGGATGGGCGCGGCTGGGGCATACCGCGCCCGCCGCGCGGCGGGTCGGCATCATCCTGTCCGACTATCCCGGCGCGCAGGGCGTGCCCACCGGGCAGGCCGCCCATGCCGTGGGGCTGGACAGTTTCGCAAGCCTTGAACACATCCTCCACCTGCTGCGCGGGGCGGGGTACGACACGGGTGCGTCCCCCCTCCCCAACGCGGAACAGCTTGCCCATGCACTGGTCCGCGCGCCCGCGCGCCCCTTCGTGTCCGTGGCCACCTATCGCCAGTGGCTGGACGCGCTGCCCACGCACCTGCGGGATGCACTGGCCGCCTGCTGGGGCGCGCCGGAAGACGACCCAGCATGCATGGGCGGCCAGTTCCACCTGCGCCACCTGCGGGCGGGGCATGTCCTGATGGCGCTCCAGCCCGACCGTGGCGCAACCGGCGACCGCCATGCCGGGTACCATGATCCCGACACCCCACCCCGGCATGCCTATGTCGCCTTCTACCTGTGGTTGCGCCATGACGCCGGTCTGCACGCCATGGTACATCTGGGCACACATGGCACGCTGGAATGGCTGCCCGGCAAGGCGGCGGCCCCCTCCGCCACATGCTGGCCATCGGTTCTGGTGGGCGGGCTGCCGGTGATCTACCCGTTTATCGTCAACAATCCCGGTGAGGCCTGCGCAGCGCGGCGCAGGCTGGGGGCGGTCACCATCGGCCACATGACGCCCCCCATCGTGCCCGCCGGGACATCCGGGGCGGATACGGGCGAACTGGAACGCCTGATTGATGAATATGCCGCCGCCGACGGCCTGGACCGCAGGCGCGGGGCGATCCTGCGCGGCGAGATCCTGCAACGCGCCGACAGTATCGGCCTGCTGGGCGAAAGCGGCATGACCCGCACCGATGACGAGGACGAGGCCCTCGCCCGGCTCGATGCCTATCTGTGTGATGTCAAGGATCTGCAGATCCGCGACGGGCTGCATGTGTTTGGCCACCCGCCCCCGCGCGCGGGCGAACTGGCGCGGGCCATCGCGCGCTCGTGCGGCGGCGTCGCGCCCGACGCGATCGCCACCCGCCTGCATGAATGCGGCGGGGCGGAACGCCATGCGCTGCTCGCGGCCCTTGATGGCCGGTTCATTCCCGCGGGTCCGGCGGGCGCGCCCACGCGCGGCCGCGCCGACGTGCTGCCCACCGGGCGCAACCTGTACGCCACGGATCCGCGCGCCATTCCCACCCGTTCGGCGCTGGTACTGGCCGAACGCACGGCGGCCGTGCTGCTGGAGGGGCATCTGCAGGATCAGGGCGAGCCGCTGCGCAGCCTTGTCATCGACCTGTGGGGATCGGCCAGCCTGCGCACGGGGGGCGAGGATCTGGCCCTGGCCCTGCTGCTCATGGGGGTGCGCCCGGTATGGGATGGCGCATCGGGCCGGGTCAGCGGCATCACGATCATTCCCATGGCCGAGCTGGGCCGCCCGCGCGTGGATGTGACGCTGCGCCTGTCCGGCCTGTTCCGTGATGCATTCCCCGGCCAGATCGCCCTGTTCGAACAGGCGGTGCAGGCCGTGGCCGAACGTGATTTCGAAGCGCCCGACCTCAACCCGCTGGCCGCCAGCACCGCCGGGCTACAGGCCGAAGCCCGCCGCGCCGCGACCGCGCGCATGTTTGGCGCGGCCCCCGGCGCCTACGGCACCGGCGTGGAAGACCCGCTGGCCAGTGGCGCGTGGCGCACGCCCGCCGAACTGGGGCAGGCATGGCTGGACGGTTCGGCATGGACCTATGGCGGCGGGCGCGAAGGCGGGCAGGACGCGCAGGCGCTGGCCCAGCGCATGGCGCAGGCCGGCGTGCTGCTGCATGTGCAGGACCATGCCGAAACCGATATTCTCGAAAGCGCCGACATGGCCACGCATGAAGGCGGCATGGCGGCGGCGGCGGACATGCTGGGCAATGCGCCCCGCCTGCTGCATGGCGATACTTCCCGCCCCGAAACCCCGCGCCTGCGCGCCACGGCGCAGGAAGTGGCCCGGGTGGTGCGCGGGCGGCTGGCCAACCCGGCATGGCTTGCGGGCATGCGCCGCCACGGCTATCGCGGCACGGCCGAGATCGCGCGCGGCATGGCGGCGCTGCATGGCTTTGCCGCGACCGTGCCCGCGCGCTTCGACCGGCAGTTCGACCTGACCTTCGCCGCCCTGCTTGATGACCCGGAAATGGATGCCTTCATGCGCGAAACCAATCCCGACGCCCACGCCGCCATCCGCCGCCTGCTGGCCGACGCCATGCGGCGCGACCTGTGGCGGCCGCGCAGCAACAGCGCCGCCCTGCTGCTTGACCCCGCGCCATGACCGTACCCCCCGGCATACGCGGCTGGTGCCCCGGCCTGCACACCCCCATGGAGGCCGCCGATGGCTGGCTGGTGCGCGTGCGCCCGCCGCTGGGCCGCCTGTCCACCGCGCAGGCCCGCCACATCGCACGGGCGGCCCGCCAGTATGGCAACGGGCTGATCGAACTGACCAGCCGGGGCAACCTGCAACTGCGCGGCCTGACCCCCGACAGCGCGCGCGCCTTCGCCCGCGACATGGGCAATGCCGGGCTGGCCAGCGCAGATGCCGCGACCGAGGCGCGGCGTGGCCTGCTGCTCTCCCCTCTGGCCGGGATCGACCCACAGGCCGCGCCGGACGCGCCAGATGTCATCCGCGCGCTGGATGCCGCCCTTGCCGGCGCCGATACGTTACGCGGCCTGCCCGCCAAGTTCCTGATCGCGGTCGATTGCGGCGGGTATGTCCCGGCGGGCACGCTGCGGGCGGATATCGTGGCGCGGGCCGAGGGCGGCGGCTGGCTGGTGGCGTGTGGGGATCGGGCCTGTTCCTGCGCGGGCGCGGAAGTCGCCGCCATCGTCCTGTCGCTGGCCCATGCGCTCGCGGCCATGGAACCCCCGGCGCGCACCGTGCGCGATCCGGCGCGGGCACGCGCGGCCTTCGCCCGCGCCGGGCTGCTGGACGCCACCCGTCCCGCCCCGGCCACAGGCCCGCATGCGCCCCCGCTGGCCGGTCCCCTGCCCGGCCACGCCATGGGCGCGGTCCTGCCCCCCGGCCCGATCGACGCCAGCGTGCTCGAAGCCGTGGCGCGATGGGCCGACAGCGCGGGCAACGGGCATATGCGCATCGGCCCGTGGCGCACGGTCGTGCTGGAAGACTGCGCGGCCCCACCCCCCGTTGACGCCCTCATCACCCGCGCGGACGACCCGCGCCTGCGCGTATGGGCGTGCATCGGCGCGCGGGGCTGCGCATGCGCCGCACGCGACGTGGTGGCGGACGCGATGGATCTGGCGCCCGACCTGCCCGATGGGGTCAGCCTGCATGTTTCGGGCTGCACCAAGGGATGCGCCCACCCGGCGCGCGCCGACATCACGCTGGTGGCGCAGGCGCAGGGCTATGCCCTGTGCCCGCATGGCCGGGCGGACGATACGCCTGTAGACATCGGGCTTTCACTGGCACAGATACATCCGATCGTGCGGGGCTGGACCCCGCAGCATCAGGACACCACGCCACGGAACGGGAGAACTGGACCGGCATGACCGCGCAAACGGAACCGTACGACTACATCCATGACGGGGCGGCGATCTATGCCCGTTCCTTCGCCATTATCCGCGCCGAAGCCGATCTGGACGGACTGAGCGCCGAGGAAGCGCGCGTGGTCGTACGCATCATCCATGCCTGCGGCATGGTGGATGTGACGAAGGCCATCCACATGTCGCCCGATTTCGTCACCAGCGCGCGCGCCGCCCTTGTGGCCGGGCGGCCGGTGCTGTGCGATGCGAACATGGTCGCCCATGGCGTCACCCGCGCGCGCCTGCCTGCCGACAACCCGGTCATCTGCACCCTGCGCGACCCGCGCACGCCCGACATCGCCAGGGTAATCGGCAATACCCGTTCGGCGGCGGCCATGGATCTGTGGGGCGATGATCTGGCGGGGGCGGTCGTCGCCATCGGCAACGCGCCCACGGCGCTGTTCCACCTGCTGGAACTGATCCGCGCGGGCGCGCCGCGCCCGGCGGCGGTGATCGGCATGCCGGTGGGCTTCGTGGGGGCTGCTGAATCCAAGGAAGCACTTGCCGCGTTCGGTGACCTGCCCTTCATCATTGTGCGGGGGCGGCTGGGGGGCAGCGCCATGGCGGCGGCCACCGTCAACGCGCTGGCGAGCGAGGCGGAATGACACCCGGCCACCTGTCCATCCTCGGCATGGGGCCGGGGGATCCCGAACTCATGACCGTAAAGGCCGCGCGCCTGCTGCGTGAAGCGACGGTGGCGGCGTGGTTCTGCCGCCACGACCGGCCCGGCCATGCCCGCCAGATCGCGGGGGACATGCTCTCCCCCCACGCGGTGGGGCTGCGCTTCGCCTATCCGTTCACCACGGAAGTCCCGCTATGCGATCCCGCCTATCTGGTCCGCATGGCCGCGTTTTACGACGAGTGCGCCGAACATGTCGCAACCCATCTGCTGGCCGGGCGGGATGTCGCCCTGCTGTGCGAGGGGGATCCGTTCCTGTTCGGCTCGGCCATGTATGTTTTCGACCGCCTGCACCCGCGTTTCACCTGCACGGTGGTACCGGGCATTACCGCCATGGCGGGCTGCTGGTCCGCCGCGCAGCGCCCCATGGTGCATGGGGATGACGTGCTGAGCGTCATTCCCGGCACGCTGGATGAGGACACCCTGACCACACGGCTGGAGCAGGCGGATGCCGCCGTCATCATGAAGCTGGGCCGCAACCTTGAAAAAGTGCGCACCGCCCTGCGCCGTGCCGGGCGCGAGGAGCGGGCGATCTATGTCGAACGCGCGACACAGCCGCAGCAGCGCTGCATGAAGCTGACGGACATGAAGGGGCCAGCCCCCTATTTCTCCATCATCCTCGTCCCCGGCCGGGAGGCGGCACGATGACCGCCGGCACGGGCCGTATCTTCATCGTCGGGCTTGGCCCCGGCAACGTGGACCAGTTGACCCCGCAGGCCGCCATGGCGCTGGCGCAGGCGACCGACCTGATCGGTTACGCCCCCTATGTCGCCCGTGTCGAGGCGGGTCCGGACGTGGTGCGCCATGCCAGTGACAACCGCGTGGAGATCGAGCGCGCCCGCCATGCGGTGGAACTGGCGCTGGCGGGGCGGAGCGTGGCGGTCGTATCCGGCGGGGACGCGGGCGTATTCGGCATGGCCAGCGCGGTGTTCGAGGCGATTGACCATGGCCCCGCCGCATGGCGCGAAGTGGATGTCACGGTCATTCCCGGCGTTTCCGCCGTGCTGGCCGCCGCCGCCCGTCTGGGCGCGCCGCTGGGGGGGGATTTCTGCGTCATTTCCCTGTCCGACAACCTCAAGCCGCGTGAAGTGGTCCATCGCAGGCTGGCGGCCGCGGCACGGGCGGGGCTGGTGATCGCGCTGTACAACCCGCGTTCGAAAGCGCGCCCGGACCAGTTGGGGGAAGCCTTCGACCTGTTGCGCACCATCCTGCCCGGCACGGTGCCGGTCGCCTTCGCCCGCGCCATCGGGCGGGTGGATGAGCGGGTCATCCTGACCGACATCACCCATGCCGACCCCGAACAGGTGGATATGAGCACGCTGGTTCTGATCGGCTGCCCGCTGACCCATGTCATCACCCGGGCGGATGGGGAAAAATGGCTTTACACTTCCCGCCGGGTGGATGCCCCGTGCGCGTAAAGCCGCTCCAGCCACGCCATGGCGGCCAGCGCGTCGGGCACCACGGCGGCGGGTGCGACCGGGGGGCGGGCCACCATGATCACCTCCACCCCCAGCGCGCGGGCTGCGGCCAGCTTGCCCGCTGTTGCGGTGCCGCCGGAATTCTTGGTCACGATCACCCCGATCCGCCCGGTGCGCAGCAGGGTTTCCTCCGCTGCCGCGTCAAAGGGGCCGCGCGCCTGCACCACCCGCGCGCCGGGCGGCAGCAGGCTGGCGTCGGGCCGGTCCACGCTGCGCAGCAGCCAGTCATGTGGCCCCGCATCCCGGAACGGCAGCAGATCCTTGCGCCCCACCGTCAGCAGCACGCGGCGCGGGGTCGTGCCCAGCGCGCGGGCCGCGGCCGCCATGTCGGGCACGATGGTCCAGCGGTCGCCCGCCACCGGCGTCCAGCCCGGGCGCTCCACCCGCAGCAGGCAGACACCCGCCTGCGCGCAGGCCTGTACCGCATTGCCGCTCATCTGTACGGCGAAGGGATGCGTCGCGTCCACCACGGCGTCGATGCGGTGCGCCACCAGCCACGCCCGCAGGCCCTCCACGCCGCCAAACCCGCCGATGCGGACCTCCAGCGCGGGCAGGACCGGCGCGCGCGTGGCCCCGGCCAGCGAGACCGTGACTTCAAAGCGCGCCATCTGCCCTTCCAGCAGGCCGTACAGCATGCGGGCCTCCGTCGTGCCGCCCAGAACGAGAACCCGCATCCCTTCCCCTTTTCCCTGCCGGTGGTCGGCGCATGAATGCGCCATGGCTGCATGTTATCGGCATTGGGGAAGACGGTGTCGAGGGGTTGCCCGCCGCCACGCGCGCCCTGATCGGGGCGGCGGCGCTTGTGGTGGGGGGCGCGCGCCATCTCGCGCTGGCTGCGCCGCTGATCACGGGCCGCACGCTGGCGTGGCCGCACCCGTTTGCCGATGGCGTGCGGGAACTGCTGGGCTGGCGCGGTCGGCCGGTCTGCGTACTGGCGTCGGGGGATCCGTTCGTGTTCGGGGTCGGGGCCACGCTGCGCCGCCACCTGCCCATGGAGGAAATGTCCTGCCTGCCCGCCCCCTCCGCCATGGCGCGGGCGTGCAACCTGCTGGGATGGGCGGAGCAGGATGTCAGCCTCCATTCCCTGTGCGGCCGCCCAATGGAAGCCGTGGCCCCCGCCCTGCAACCCGGGAGCAGGCTGGTTGTCCTGTCCGCCGATGAAGGGACGCCGCAAGCCTTCGCGCGCTGGCTGCTGGGGCGTGGTTTCGGGGCGTCCGTCATGCATGTGCTCGGCGCGCTGGGCGGGCCGGGGCAGACCCGCCACACCACAACGGTCGCGCGGATGGCGGAAGACGACGCTCCGCTCCCGCCCCGGCTCAACCTCATGGCGCTGGAGATCGTGGCGGACCGTGACGCACTGGTCATCCCGCTGGCCTGTGGCCTGCCCGACGGGCTGTTCGCCCATGACGGGCAGATCACCAAGCGCGAAATCCGCGCCGCCACCCTGTCCGCCCTGGCCCCGCGCCGGGGGGAGATGCTGTGGGATATTGGGGGCGGTTCCGGCTCCATCGGCATTGAATGGATGCTGCGCCACCCCGCCAACCGCGCCATCGCCATTGAAAAATCCGCCACGCGCGGCGCGCGGATCGCCCATAACGCCCTCAACCTCGGGGTGCCGGCCCTGCGGGTCGTGGCTGGCAGCGCGCCCGACATCCTGCGCCAGATGCTGGCCGATGGATTGCCCCCGCCCGACGCCGTTTTCATTGGTGGTGGCGTGAGCAATCCCGGCATGCTCGATGCGGCATGGCAGGTGCTGCCCGCCCATGGGCGGCTGGTCGCCAATGCCGTCACGCTGGAAAGCGAGGCGGCGGTCATGGCCGCGCACGCGAAATGGGGCGGCACGCTGACCCGCATGCAGGTGGAGCATCTGGAGCCGATCGGGCGTTTTCACGCCTTCCGCCCCGGCATGGGGGTCACCACCTACGCCGTCCACCGGGCCGGGGGCGCGCGGCCATGATCGTGGCCGGGCTGGGCCTGCGCAGCGGGTGCGACATGCACGACATCATCGCCCTGCTCCGGGCCGTGCAGGCGCGCGCCGGACGGCAGGCGGATCTTGTGGCCGTGCCCGCCTTCCGCTACCGCGAGACCGGGTTGCAGGCGGCCATGGCCCATCTGGGCCTGAGGCTGCGCGCCGTCACGCCCGCCGAACTGCTGGCCGCCCAGCCGCGCTGCGTCACCCGTTCCGCGCGCGCGCAGGCGGCGGTGGGCGTGGCCTCGGTGGCGGAAGGCTGCGCGCTGGCGGCGGCGGGCGCGCATTCAGGACTGATCGTGCCGCGCATGACCGGCACCCACGCAACATGTGCCATGGCACAGGGAGATGACGCATGACCGTACACTTCATCGGCGCGGGCCCCGGCGCCGCCGACCTGCTGACCCTTCGCGGGCGCGACCTGCTGGCGCGGTGCCCGGTCTGCCTGTACGCGGGGTCGATCGTACCCGCCGAAATGCTGGAACACTGCCCCCCCGATGCCCGGCTGGTGGACACCGCGCCGCTTACGCTGGACCTGATCGAGCAGGAATACATCAGGGCCCACGCGGCGGGGCAGGACATCGCGCGCCTGCATTCGGGCGACCTGTCGGTTTACAGCGCGGTGGCCGAACAGATCCGCAGGCTGGACCGCCACGGCATTCCATGGACGATGACACCCGGCGTGCCCGCCTTCGCTGCCGCCGCCTCGGTGCTGGGGCGGGAGCTGACGGTGCCGGAAGTGGCGCAGAGCGTGGTGCTGACGCGGGTGAGCGGCCGGGCTTCCGCCATGCCGGAGCGTGAGAAGCTGGCCGCCTTCGGCGCGACCGGGGCCACGCTGGCCATCCATCTGGCCATTCATGTGCTGGACCGGATCGTAGCCGAACTCATCCCGCTTTACGGCGCGGACTGCCCGGTCGCCATCGTGGCACGCGCCACGTGGCCCGACCAGCTCGTGCTGCGCGGCACGCTGGCCACCATAGGCGACCAGCTTGCCCGCAACCCGGTGGAACGCACGGCGCTGGTGCTGGTCGGCCCCGCGCTGGGCACAGAGGATTTCCGTGAAAGCGCGCTGTATGACGCGGATTATCACCGTCGCTTCCGCTCCTGACCCCGGCACCCGGCCGCACAGCCCTCAGTCCGTGACGGGACAGGGGCCATGCCGGGCCACCAGCTTTCCCGCCCGGTCGAACAGCAGCACGTCCAGCAAGCAGTCAGCCCCCGCCAGCACAGCGCGCGCCTGTGCCCATGCGCCCCGCGCCACGGGCGGGCCCAGGTCAACCCCGGCCTGCCGGGCCAGCGCGAAGGCCGCCGCGACCGAATGGGCCTGCGCGACCTGCGCCGCCAGCGCCGCCGTGGCCCCCGCCATGCGCGCCAGATCGGCCAGACGCGCCATGTCGGCCTGCCCCCGGCGCGAATGCAGGTCCATGAACCCCTGCGCCAGCTTGGTCATCTTGGCCACGCCACCGGCCACCGTAACGCGCCCGACCGGGTGCGTGCGCAGGTATTTCAGCAGGCCGCCGGCAAAATCCCCCATTTCCAGCATGGCTTCCTGCGGCAGGCCATACAGCGCGCGCGCCGCCTGTTCCGACACATTGCCCGTTGACCCCACCACATGCCCCAGCCCCAGCGCGCGGGCCACGTCCACGCCGCGATGGATGCTGTCGATCCACGCGGCGCAGGAAAACGGCACCACGATGCCGGTGGTGCCCAGAATGGACAGCCCCCCCACGATGCCCAGCCGGCCATTAAGCGTATGGCGCGCCATTTCCTGCCCGCCCGCGATGGAAACCGTCACCTCCGCATCCGGCTCGTGCCCCGTCACCTCCCGCAGCGCCGCGCGGATCATGCGGCGGGGCACGGGATTGATCGCGGGCTCCCCCGGTGGCAGGGGCAGCCCCGGCAGCGTGATGGTGCCCACCCCCGCGCCCGCGCGGAAAATGACGCCGCTGCCCGGTGGGGCCGGGCGCACGTCCACGCGCACATGCGCGCCATGGGTCACGTCCGGGTCATCGCCCGCGTCCTTGACCACCGCCGCCCATGCGCTATCCCCCTCCTGGCCATGGGCGGCCAGCGCGAAGGCCACGCGCTGGCCACCCGGCAGGGTAATGGTGACGGGATCGGGAAACCCCAGCCCGCACAGGCTGCTCCATGCGGCGCGGGCGGCGGCGGTGGCGCAACTGCCGGTAGTCCAGCCCCGGCGCAGGCTGGTATGGGTATGCTCCATCTGAGAGGTCTTCTTTTCCAGCAGGGTAAGGAATGGCTCCGGTCGCCACCGGTTTAGCAGGAACGGACATGATGACACGAGGGCTGATGATCGCCGCACCCCGCTCGGGCAGCGGCAAGACCACGCTGACACTGGCCATTCTGGCCGCCCTGCGCCGCCGGGGCATTGCCGTGCGCGGGGCCAAGACCGGACCGGACTATATCGACCCCGCCTTTCATGAAGCCCTGACCGGCCACGCCAGCCCCAACCTTGATAGCTGGGCCATGTCGGCCCCCCTGCTGGACACCATCATGGCAGAGGCCGCCCATGGCTGTGACCTGCTGGTGACGGAAGCCTCCATGGGGCTGTTCGACGGGTTGCTGGGCCCGGAGAACGCGCGCGGCGCGCCATCGGACATTGCCGCGCGCTATGCGCTGCCCGTACTGCTGGTTGTGGACATTTCGGGGCAGGGCCAGTCGGCGGCGGCGGTGGCGCTGGGCTTTGCCCGGCTGAACCCGTCGGTGCGGATCGCGGGCGTGATCCTGAACCGTGTCGGCTCGCCCCGGCACGCCGCCATGGCGACACAGGCCATTACCGCCACCGGAATTCCGGTTGTGGGCGCGTTCGGGCGCGATGCGGGGCTTCAGATGCCCGAACGCCACCTGGGGCTGGTCCAGGCGCGCGAGCATGACGGGCTGGCCGCGCTGGCCGACCGGCTGGCCACGCAGGCCGAACGCGATCTGGATCTTGACGCCATCCTCGCCTGCGCCCGGGCGCCCGCCATCACGGCTACGCAGGCCGCAACGCCCGCCCTGCCCCCGCCGGGACAGCGGATCGCGGTGGCGAACGACGCGGCCTTTTCCTTTCTCTATGCCCATATCGTGGCGGGCTGGCGCGCGGCGGGCGCGGAACTCCACTCCTTTTCCCCGCTCGGTAACGAAGGCCCGGCGGAAGACTGCGATGCCTGCTGGCTGCCCGGCGGCTACCCCGAACTGCATGCGGGACGACTGGCGGCGGCGGCGCGTTTCCGCCACGCGCTGGTCAGCTTCGCGACCACCCGGCCGGTGCATGGGGAATGCGGGGGGTTCATGGTGCTGGGGGAAAGCCTGACGGATGCAGCGGGCCACACCCATCGCATGACCGGCCTGCTGGGCCATGCCACGTCCTTCGCCACACGCCGGATGAACCTTGGCTACCGCGCCGCCACCCTGCGCCATGACTGCGCCATAGGCCGCGCGGGCGCCACCCTGCGCGGGCATGAATTCCACTACGCCACCGTCACCGATCCAGGCAACGACACGCCCCTTGCGGACATGCGCGATGGATACGGGGCCGAACGCGGCGCGGGGGGCGCGCGGCGGGGGCATGTATCGGGCACGTTCTTCCATATATTATCCGCCCATCCATAACGGACAGTAACGGTCCTGCATGTGCGCTGAACATACCCGCCCCGGAAACAGTGCAGGCAAATGGATAAACATGATGGACAGCACTGCAATGAATAATTAATAATAATTATTACTTACTTTTATCGGCTGGATGAAGTCTTACCCATGCGACTGAGCGACCTGCCACGCGGCACCGATGGTGTGATTGACAGCGTTGACGACCCGGACAACGCCGACCCCGTGGCACGGCGTTTGCGTGAACTCGGTTTCGTACCGGGCGAGGCCGTGCGTGTTGTCGCGACCGCGCCCATGGGCGGTGATCCGCTGGCGGTACGCATCGGGTTCACCCGCTTCGCCCTACGCCGCACGGAGGCGGAACGGGTACACGTCCACACGGTGAAAGAGCAGGAATGACCACCCTTAACATCGCACTGGTCGGGAACCCCAACTGCGGCAAGACCGCCCTGTTCAACCTGCTGACCGGCAGCAGGCAGAAAGTGGCCAATTACGCGGGCGCCACTGTTGAACGCAAGGAAGGCTGGTTCACCACCGCCGGGGGCCGCCGCGTCCGCCTGCTTGACCTGCCCGGCGCGTACAGCCTGAACGCCACCAGCCCCGATGAGGCCGTGACCCGCGATGTCTGCGCCGGAACCTATAGGGGGGAGACGCCCCCCGACCTGCTGGTCTGTGTTGCGGATGCGACCAACCTGCGGCTGCACCTGCGTTTCGTGCTGGAAATGCGCGCCATAGGCCGCCCCGTGATCCTGGCGCTGAACATGGTCGATGCCGCCCGGCGCAACGGCATGGAAATCGACCTGCCGCGCCTGCAGGCGGAGCTTGGCATGCCTGTCGTCGCCACGGTCGGCATCAGGCGCAATGGCGCATGCAGCCTGCTGGAGGAACTGGACGGCGCCCTGCCGCCCGTTCCTACCCCGCTCCCCCCCGGCACGGACCTGCATGCGATGGTGCGCGGGATCCTGGCGGACTGCGTGACCCATTCCTCCCCCCTGTCCGACCGGATGGAGGAACGGCTCGACCGCTGGGTGCTGCATCCGGTCTGGGGGCCGGTCCTGCTGGTCGTGCTGCTGTTTTTCATGTTCCAGGCGGTGTTCGCATGGGCGCAGCCGCTCATGGACGGAATCGACGCGGGCATGGGCATGCTGGGGCAGGCGGTGGGGCGGATGCTGCCGCCGGGCGTCATACGCAGCCTGATCGTTGATGGCGTCATCGCGGGCGCGGGCAGCGTGGTGACGTTCCTGCCGCAAATCCTGATCCTGTTCCTGTGGATACTGGTGCTGGAGGAATCGGGCTACCTGCCGCGCGCGGCCTTCCTGCTGGACCGGTTCATGTCGGTTGCGGGGCTGAGCGGGCGCTCCTTCATACCGCTGCTGTCCAGCTTCGCCTGCGCGGTGCCGGGCATCATGGCCACCCGCACCATCCAGAACCCGCGCGACCGGCTGATCACGATCCTGATCGCCCCGCTCATGACCTGTTCCGCGCGGCTGCCGGTCTATACGCTGCTGATCGGGGCGTTCATTCCCCACCGCAGCATCGCGGGGTTCCTCAACCTCCAGGGGCTGGTTCTGTTCGGGCTTTATGCGATCGGCATCGGTTCGGCGCTGCTGGTCGCGCGCGTGCTGCGCTGGCGCAATACCGACAGGCAGGAAGCCACGCTGCTTATGGAACTGCCCGCCTACCGGCTGCCCAACCCGCGCGATCTCGCGCTGGGGCTGTGGGAACGCGCCCGCATATTCCTGGTGCGCGTGGGGACCACCATCGTCTCGCTCACGGTGCTGCTATGGGGGCTGTCCAGCTTCCCGCCCCCGCCCGCGGGCGCGCCGGGGCCGGCCATTGACTGGAGCCTCGCCGGCCGGATCGGCCATCTCATGCTGCCGGTTTTCGCCCCGCTCGGCTTCAACTGGCAGATCTGTATCGCCCTGATCCCCGGCCTTGCGGCGCGTGAGGTCGCGGTGGGGGCGCTGGCCACGGTCTATTCCCTTGGTTCGGGCACGGATACGGATCTGGCCGCAAGCCAGCTTGGCCAGATGCTGCCCTCGCACTGGAGTCTGGCCACCGCCCTTTCGCTGCTGGCGTGGTATGTCTATGCGCCGCAATGCGTGGCGACCCTGGCGGTGATCCGGCGCGAAACGCTGTCATGGTCCATGGTCGGCCTTACTGCGGGGTACCTGTTCGCCCTTGCCTACGCCGCCGCTTTCCTGACCTACCATATCGCACTGATGTTCTGATGGCGCCCGGTTCCCTGCTCCAGATCCTGCTGGCCTGCGGGGCTGTCGCGCTCTGCGCGCTGTACTGGGCGGGGCGGCTGTTCCCTGCCGGCCGCCAGAAACTATGGGGTGCGACGGGCCTGCTCCTGCGCCGATGCCACGCGCCCGATGGACTGGTCCGTTACGCGACCCGGCGCAGCCTGCCACGTGAGGCCAGGGGATGTGGCGGGTGTTCGGCCTGTGCGGGCAAAAACCGCCCGCCGGAAAGATGACGGCCTGAAACATGGCGCGGCTTCCCCCCGGACAGGGGGCTGGCGGTCCGTCAGGGCGGTATTTTAACTAAATATAAACGATTATTATCTAAAAATTACAGCCAGCCACGCGCCTTGCGCTGGTAATACCCTTGCGCCTATGGCAACGGGGCCGTAGCGGTAAGGATATGGCGCGGAACGGTTCGTTCGTTCCGGCCTGACCCGTCACCGCCAAAGATGTTTCACCGAAAAAAAATCGTCCTAGATTGCCGGAAGGCAGCACCCGGTTTTCGGCTCCGTACTTGAGGTAACAGAATGTCCGCTCACCATGACCACAGGCTTCGCGCCCTAACGCATGAAGATGCCGACTTCTGGGCGGATGTGGTGGACAATGTCCTTATTGTAGCTGTCACGGACCAGAACGGAACCATTACGTACGTCAACGACAGATTTTGTCAGATCAGCCAGTATTCACGTCAGGAACTTCTGGGCAATACCCACAGCATCCTGAAATCGGGCGAACATAGCCAGGCATTCTTCCGCAACATGTACAAGACGCTGCATGCCGGTCGTACATGGCATGGCAACATATGCAACCGCGCCAAGGACGGCAGTCATTACTGGGTTGCAACCACCATCATTCCCCACCGCAACATGCGCGGTGACATCAACGGGTTCGTCGCCGCCCGTTTCGAGATCACCGAGCTTATGAACACCAAGATGCGGCTGAGGAAACAGGCCGCGACCGACATGCTGACCGGCCTGCTCAACCGGGGTGGTTTCAATGCCCATCTCGTCACGGCGCTGGAAGCCAGCAAGCGCCGCAGCGCCGAGCCACGGGTGCTGGTCATGTTCGACCTGGACGGTTTCAAGCCCGTCAATGACATCCATGGCCACCATGCGGGTGACGAGGTACTCAAGACCATTGCCACCCGCCTGCTTGAACTGATCGGGCCAGATGACGTGATCAGTCGGCTGGGGGGCGACGAGTTCGCCCTGATCCTGCACAAGAGCCTGAAGATCACGCCGCTTGAGACCATACTGAAGAAAATACAGCACCTGCTGGAAGAGCCGATCATGCTGGACAGCGCGACGGTGCGCATTTCCGGCAGCATTGGCGCGACCCGCATAACGGGTGACGAGACGCTGGAAGGCCTGCAGAAAAACGCGGATGTCGCGGTCTATGCCGCCAAGCAGGCGGGCGGCAAGCAGGCGCGCATGTTCACGCCGGGCCTGCACAAGACCACCATAAAGCGGGCCAGGCTACTGGCCGAAGCCCGGGTGGGCGTGCGGGAAAAACAGTTCGAGGTGTATTACCAGCCCATCCTCAACACACGCACGGGCCGGATCGAACAGGCGGAGGCCCTCATGCGCTGGCATCACCCCGAACGCGGGCTTCTTTCCGCCGGGCTGTTTGCCGAGGTCTTTACCGATTCCGTTCTGGCACAGGACATGGAGGCACATCTTATCCAGTCCTTCCATGACGATATCGAAAAATGGAAGCAGGCAGGCATGTCCGGCCTGTGCGTGGCGGTCAACCTGTCACATCTGGACCTGCTGAACCTTGAACAACAGGGCAACCTGTTCAGTGAAATCCGGCGGCGCGACCTGCCGCCCGAAACCTTCATGCTGGAGGTGACCGAACAGATGCTTCAGGGCCGCCGGGCCAAGAAAAGCTATGCGCACCTGCGTCAACTGGCGGAGGAGGGATTCGGGCTGGCCATGGATAATTTCGGTTACGGCATGGCCCGCCTTTCCACACTGAGCGAACTGCCGTTGCGCGCGCTCAAGCTGGATCGCTGCCTTATCCGGGATGTCGCCACGGACGAAAAGGCCCGCAGCATGCTCGCCTCACTCATCAAGCTTGGCCATGGCTACAACCTGACCGTCACCATAGAGGGCGTTGAAACCCAGGCCGAGTTCGACATCGCATGCAGGCTGGGTGTGGATCATGTGCAGGGATTTTTCATCTCGCCCGCCGTTTCGGCCACGGAACTGATCCATGTTACGCGGGAAATGACATGGGAGCCGGTGACAGGCTGAATACCCGGTGCGCGGCGGTTGAGACGCAGTAAAAGGTTTTTGGGGGGCGTCTTTTTTCCAGAAACCAGCGTTTCTTGAAGCTTTTTGAAAAAAGCTTCACCAAAAACTTCTTCAGGCCCTGACCAAAAAAAACCCACGACAGGAGACCTGCCGTGGGTTTTTTCGTTCCGGATACCGGATCAGATATGGATGGCGCGCTTGTCCACATCCAGCGCCGCTTCCTTTACCGCCTCGCTCAACGTGGGGTGGGCGTGACAGGTGCGGGCAATATCCTCGGACGATGCGCCGAACTCGATCGCCATGGTGCATTCGGCAATCAGTTCACCCGCCATCGGGCCAAGAATATGCACACCCAGCACCTGGTCGGTGGTGGCGTCGGCCAGAACCTTGACGAATCCGTCCGTCATGCCGATGGCGCGGGCACGGCCATTGGCGGTGAAGGGGAATTTGCCAACCTTGTAGGAAACACCTTCATCCTTCAGGTTTTCTTCCGTCTTGCCAACGGTCGCGACCTCCGGCCATGTGTACACCACGGCGGGGATTGCGCCGTAATTCACATGACCCGCCTGCCCGGCCAGCAGTTCGGCCACGGCGACGCCTTCTTCCTCGGCCTTGTGGGCCAGCATCGGACCCGCGATCACATCGCCAATGGCGTAGATGCCCGGCACATTGGTGGCATAATGCGCATCGGTCACGATCCGGCCACGCTTGTCCAGCGCCACGCCAGCTTCTTCCAGCCCGAAGCCCTTGCTCGCGGCCGTGCGGCCAATGGCCAGCAGCACCACGTCGGCTTCCAGCGTTTCCGCCGTACCGCCCTGCGCGGGTTCCACGGTCAGGGTCACGCCGTTGGGGCCTTTCTCGGCCTTGGTCACCTTGTGGCCCAGCTTCATCTTCAGGCCCTGCCTGGTCAGGATGCGCTGGAAGCTCTTGGCGATCTCGTTATCCGTGCCCGGAACCAGACGGTCGAGATATTCGATCACCGTCACATCCGCGCCCAGACGATGCCACACGCTGCCCAGCTCCAGGCCGATCACACCGCCACCGATCACGGCCAGCCGCTTGGGCACGGCGGAGAGTTCAAGCGCCCCGGTGGAGGTGACGATCTGCTTCTCGTCCACCTCGATCCCCGGCAGGCCCGCACTGTCGCTGCCGCTGGCGATGACGATGTGCTTGGCCGTGACCGGCTTGCCATCGACCGAGATGCGACCCGTGCCCTCGACCTTGCCGGTGCCCTTGAGCCAGGTGATCTTGTTCTTCTTGAACAGGAACTCCACGCCCTTCACGTTGGCTTCGACCACGGACTGCTTGCGCGCCATCATCTTCGCCAGATCGAGCTTCACGCTGTCGATGATGATGCCCATATCGGCATATTCATCCTTGGCGGCATGAAAGTTCTCGGACTGCTGGAGCAGCGCCTTGGACGGGATACAGCCCACGTTGAGGCAGGTGCCCCCCAGTGTCGCGCGCTTTTCCACGCAGGCCACCTTGAAGCCAAGCTGCGCGGCGCGGATGGCGCATACGTAACCACCAGGGCCCGCCCCGATCACGATCACATCGTAATCCGTCTCGGATGGGGCCTGCGTCGCGGCGGCCGGCGCGGAAGGAGCAGCGGCTGGCGCGGCGGGTGCCGCCGGCTGCGCCGGTTTCGCGGCCGGGGCCGCCTGCTGGCCGCCCGCGCCGGGGGTAAGGGTGGTCAGGACAGTGCCGACCTCAACCTCATCGCCTTCCTTTACGGCATGCGCGCCCAGCACGCCCGCCTGCGGGGCGGGAACTTCCACGCTGACCTTGTCGGTTTCCAGTTCGGCCACCGGATCATCCGCGTTCACGGCATCACCGGGCTGCTTCAGCCATTTGCTGACAGTCGCCGTGGTCACACTTTCGCCCAGCGTGGGCACCTTGATGTCAATTGTCATGTTTCTTCAGTCCTGCTTGCAATACAGCGGTAGCGCGTACGGGCCGCGCCTGCGCGCGGCCCCGGCAGGCATCAGACCTGCAGCAGCAGACGACGCGGATCCTCCACGTTCTGCTTGACCCGCACAAGGAAGCTCACCGCTTCCTTGCCATCCACGATGCGGTGGTCATAGGTCAGCGCGATATACATCATCGGACGGATCACGACCTGCCCATCCACGGCGACCGGGCGCTCCTGGATGGCGTGCATGCCAAGGATGGCCGACTGCGGCGCGTTGATGATCGGCGTGGACATGAGCGAGCCGTAAATGCCGCCATTGGTGATGGAGAACGTGCCACCGGACAGTTCATCAATCTTCAGCGTGCCTTCGCGGGCCTTCTTGCCAAAGCCTGCAATCGCGCCCTCGATCTGGGCGAAGCTCATCTGGTCGGCGTCGCGGATCACGGGCACGACCAGACCGTTCGGGCCACCCACGGCAATGCCGAGATTGACGAATTCACGGTAGATCACGTCATCGCCGTCGATCTCGGCGTTGATGGCGGGGAATTCCTGCAACGCCGCGATCACGGCCCGGCTGAAGATGGACATGAAGCCCAGCTTGACGCCGTTATGCTTCTTGATGAACAGGTCCTTGTATTCGGCGCGCATCTGCATCACCGCCGACATGTCCACCTCGTTGAAGGTGGTGAGCAGGGCGGCGGTGTTCTGCGCGTCCTTCAGGCGGCGCGCGATGGTGCGGCGCAGGCGGGTCATCTTCACGCGCTCTTCACGCGGGTCGTCCTGCCGGGGCGCACGCGGGGCCGCGGCGGGCTGGGCCGCGCGCGGCTGCGACAGGAACGCCTGCACGTCACCCTTGGTGATCCGGCCATCCTTGCCCGTGCCCGCGCCGATCTGCGCGGCGGAGACACCCTGCTCCGTCATGATCTTGCGCGCGGCGGGGAAGGCCACGGCGGCGGCACCCTGTGCCACCACATCGGACGGCGGGGTGGCCGGGCGCGCGACCGGCCCGCTGGCCACGGGCTGTGCCTGCACGCCGGCGGGGGCCGTCGCTTCCTTTTTCGGGGCCGGGGCGGCGGCCTTGGGGGCCGCGCCACTACCGGCCTCGACGGTGGACAGCAGGGTGCCGACCTCCACTTCCGTGCCTTCGGGCACCAGAATCGGCCCCAGCACACCCGCCTGCGGGGCCGGGACTTCCACGCTGACCTTGTCGGTTTCCAGTTCGACTACCGGATCATCCTCGCTCACGGCATCGCCGGGCTGCTTCAGCCATTTTGCAACGGTTGCTGTTGTAACACTTTCACCCAGTGTCGGTACCTTGATCTCGGCGGACATTTCCTGTTTCCCAATCCCTTGCCCGCCCGGCGCGGCATTCCCGCACCGGATGGGCCTTATCATTATTCATGGAGGCGGCCGGACCGCCGCCCCCTTACATGTTCGTTGGCCTGTGTTCCCTCAGGCCCCGACACCCAGCGCCTTGTTCACCAGCGCGGTCTGTTCGGCAATATGGACCTTGGCAAGGCCCGTGGCCGGGCTGGCCGCCGCGACCCGTCCGACATAGGTCGGGCGCGTGCTCTTGTGGCCGACATCCGCCAGCACGCCTTCGATCAGGCGATCGACAAAGTTCCAGCCGCCCATGTTTTCGGGTTCTTCCTGGCACCAGATCACCTTGGCCCCCGGATAGCGCGCCAGTTCCGCGCCCAGCAGCTTGTCGGGGAAGGGATAGAACTGCTCAAGCCGCACGATGGCGACATTGTCCAGCTTGCGTTCCCGGCGTTCGGCCAGCAGGTCGTAATAGACCTTGCCCGAACAGATCACCACGCGATCCACCTTGGCCGGGGCCGCGATCTGGTCGATTTCCCCGATCACCGGCAGGAAGCGGGTGCCCGGGCCGAAATCCTTCAGTTCCGACACCGCCAGCTTGTGGCGCAGCAGGGACTTCGGCGTCATGATGATCAGCGGCTTGCGGTAATCGAGGAAAAGCTGTCGGCGCAGGGCATGGTAGTAGTTCGCGGGCGTGGTCAGGTTGCACACGCGCATGTTGTTCTCGGCGCAGAGCTGGAGGTAGCGTTCGAGACGCGCGGAGGAATGCTCCGGTCCCTGCCCCTCGTAACCATGCGGCAGCAGCATGACGAGGCCGGACATGCGCAGCCACTTGGTCTCGCCCGATGCGATGAACTGGTCGATGATGACCTGCGCGCCATTGGCGAAGTCCCCGAACTGGGCCTCCCACAGCACCAGCGCGTTCGGATCGGCCAGCGAATAGCCGTATTCGAACCCGAGCACGCCGAATTCGGACAGCAGCGAGTTGTAGATCTCGATCGCCGCCTGGTCCTTGGCAATGTTGTTCAGCGGCATGTAGGTGTTCTGGTTCACCTGGTCGATCAGCACCGCGTGGCGCTGGCTGAACGTGCCGCGCTGGCAGTCCTCGCCCGACAGGCGGACCTTGTGCCGGTCCTGCAGCAGCGTGCCGAAGCCAAGCGCCTCGCCCGTTGCCCAGTCGATCCCCTCACCCGTCTCGAACATCTTGGCCTTGGCCTTGAGCTGGCGGGCGATCTTGGGGTTGACGTTGAAATCCCCCGGCACATGCGCCAGCGCCGCGCCAACCGCCTTGAGCCGCTCGATGGACACGCCGGTTTCCGGCGCGGGGCGGGTGGTGTCGACCGGCGGGGGCTTGAGCCCCTTCCATGCGCCTTCCAGCCAGTCGGCCTTGTTCGGCTTGTAGCCCTGGGCTGCCTGATAGGCGGCTTCGAGCTTGTTGTGGAAGGCATCCCATTCGGCCGTGACCTGATCCTCGGTCACGACGCCTTCGCGCACCAGGCGATCGGAATACAGCTTGCGCACGGTCGGACGCGCCGCGATCGCCTTGTACATGATGGGCTGGGTGAAGGAGGGCTCATCGGACTCGTTGTGGCCATGGCGGCGATAGCCCACCACGTCCAGCACCACGTCGGCTGCGAATTTCTGGCGGAATTCGGCGGCAAGGCGGGCACAGTAGATCACCACTTCCGGCTCGTCGCCATTGACGTGCAGGATCGGGGCCTGCACCGCCTTGGCCACGTCCGTGCAGTACAGCCCGGAGAAGGAATGGACGGAGACCGTGGTGAACCCGATCTGGTTATTGACCACGACATGGATCGTGCCGCCGGTGCGGTAGCCGATCAACTGCGACATCGCCAGGGTTTCATACACGATGCCCTGCCCGGCAAAGGCCGCGTCACCATGCAGGAGCAGGCCCATGTGGCGGCCGCGCTGGGTGTGGTCGTCATCATCCTGCGTGGCGCGCACCTTGCCGATCACGACCGGATCGACCGCTTCCAGATGCGACGGGTTGGGCTGGAGCGAGATATGGACGGGCGTGCCCCCGATCTCGACATCGGTGGAGGTGCCCAGATGGTATTTCACATCGCCCGAGCCCTGCACGTCATCGGGCTTGAAGGACACACCGGCGAATTCGCTGAAAATGGCGGTGTAGGGCTTGCGCACGATGTTGACGAGCGTGTTCAGGCGACCGCGATGCGGCATACCGATGGCGACCGAGCGCACGCCACCCTGCGCCGCCTGGTCGATGATCGCATGCAGCGCGGGAATGGTCACGTCCTCACCTTCAAGGCCGAAGCGCTTGGTGCCGACATAACGCTTCTGGCAGAAGGATTCGAAGCCTTCCGCCTCGGTCAGGTGCTGGAGGATGACCTTCTTTTCCTGCGGGGTCGCACCCTTGCGCCAGTTATCGCCCTCAAGCCGCGCCTGGACCCACATGCGCTGCTCGGGGTCCTGGATATGCATGAATTCGGCGCCGATCGGCCCGCAATAGACCGCACGCAGCGCGTCGAGCACCTGATTGATCGTGGCGGTGTCGGATCCGATCAGGCGGGCGACGATATGGCCGAGATAGATCGGGCGGTCCATGTCCTTCTGGCCGAAGCCGTAGGTGGCCGGGTCCAGGTCGGCATGGGGCTTGGGCACCTGCAGCCCCAGCGGGTCCAGCCGGGCCTCCAGGTGGCCGCGCACGCGGAACGCCCGGATAAGCTGGGTCGCGCGCAGGCTGTCATCCGCCGCCGCGCGCAGGCCCTCGGCCGTCACACCCGCCGCCTTGCCATTGGGCAGGGGGGCCGGCTCGTCGCCGGTGATCATGGGCGGGCGCGGCGCCCATGAAGCGCCCTCCGCATCATGAACAATTTCCGCATCCTGCTCATCCATCGCCGAGAACAGGGAGGCGAAGGAAGGATCGACGCTGTTGGGATCGGCCGCCCAGCGTGCATACAATTCAGCCAGATAAGCCGTATTGGCGCCGCTGAATGCGGTCGAAAGAATATCTACGCCCGCCATATTGAAGACATCTCCTCGCTGGCGGCCTTTGTGGCCGCGCTATTGTCGGGTCCGGCTTCATGTCCGGCCCGATTTTGTATCGCTACCCTAGCCGCACCCGTTTCGGGATGCCGCCGTCATTCATCAGGATCAGGTCTGCTTGCCGCGCATACTGACATTTTCGTGCATACGCCGGGGCCTGAAGGCGTACCGGCATGCATGTCCGTATCCACGACCACACCCGGCCGATGAGAACTCGCCCATACCCAAGCAAAGACAGTGCCGCTTGCCTACCGCCCCATCAGTCACACCATCGCCATAACCGTCACGATGGCGTGACCCCGCCACCGCCGCTGCCCGTTATGCGCAAAGATGCGGCAGTTGCATGTAGGCCGCGCTCTGCATCTCCTCCAGCCGCGAGGCCGTGCGCTCGAACGCGGTCGCCCCCTGCCCGCTGGCGTAAAGGGCGTCGGGACCGACATCGGCGGAGGCGAACAGCTTGACGTTCTGTTCGTACAATGTGTCGATCAGGACGATGAAACGTCTGGCTTCGTCAAAATTGTCCGGCCCCATGCGCGGCACGCCATCGAGCACCAGGTTGGGAAAGCGCGTGGCCAGCGCCAGATAGTCACCCGCCCCCAGCGGCCTGCCGCACAGATCGGCGAAGCTGAACCGCGCGACCGGCCCCGCCGCCTGCGCCACCTTCAGGCTGCGGCCCATGATGTCCAGCGTGACCGGCCGGACCGGCGCGCCCGCCGCCAGCCGCGTGAAGATCGAATCGAGCGCGCAACGGGCCGCGGCATTGGCCGGGGTGATCCATGTCTGCATGCCATGCGCGTTGCCGCGCCGGTAATCACGCGGGGAATCGAGAATGACGGTATCCACCTCCTTCAGTATCGTGGCGATGAAGGGGCGGAAGGCATCGGCGCCGGGGCGGTCCTGGAACAGGTCCTCGGGCCGGGTGTTGGACGTGGCGACCACCACCACCCCATCCGCGAACAGGTAGTCGAACAGACGCCCCAGGATCATGGCGTCCGCGATGTCATTGACCTGGAATTCATCAAAGCAGAGCAGCCACGCTTCCTGCGCGATCTGGCGGGCCAGTGGCGGAATCGGGTCCGCCAGGTCGGGGTTTGCGGCTTTCATGTCATGCAGGCGCTGGTGCACCTCCTGCATGAAACGGTGGAAATGCACCCGGCGCTTGTGCTCCACCGGGGCCAGGCTGAAGAACAGGTCCATGAGCATGGTCTTGCCACGCCCCACCTGCCCGACCATGTACACGCCACGCGGGCGGGCCGGGGCCGGTGCGGGGTGGGACAGGCCCAGCCGCGCCTTCAGCCCGCCCAGCCAGCCGGTGGACTGCGGTTCGGGCTGCTCCACCTGGGGGTGGTAGTCGCGCAGTTCCCGCCATAACTGATCCAGCCTGCGGGCGGCTTTTTCCTGTTCGGGGTCGCGGTCGAGACAGCCGGAAGCCACGCGGGCCTCGTAGGCGGCGAAGGGGCCGGTGCCTGCGGGAAACACCGCAGAGGACGGGCGGACGGGGGCGATGTCTGTATCCATGATCTTTCGCCGATAGTCCGGAAAAAAAAGCCCTTCAAGGCCATGAACTCGCCAAACTGTGTCATGACAGGCGTTCTCTCCATCTGGTGAACTAAAACCCCACCAAATGGAGAACTTGTGATGACCGACTGGAACGCCTACCGCGCCCATCTGGGCCAATCCGTCCAGGCTTTCGCGACGCTGGCCCCCGACACGCTCAAGGGACTCCAGACACTGGACCACGCCGCCGCCGCAACGGGCCACCTGGACGCCAGAACACGCGAGCTGATCGCTCTGGCCGTGGCGGTCACCACGCGGTGTGACGGGTGCATCGCCGTCCATTCCAAGGCCGCCGTCAAGGCCGGGGCCACGAAGGAGGAAATAGCCGAAGCACTTGGCGTCGCCGTGGCGCTCAACGCGGGCGCGGCCCTGGTCTATTCCAGCCGCGTGCTGGACGCGGTCGATACGGTCACGGGCTGAACCGGGCGGGGGCGCTTGCGATGGATTGAATCCGGTCCTAGTCTCGCCACGGTTCACTTGAGAACGTGCAGGATGGCATGATTCACCCCGTTATTCCCGACTACGCGGCGCTGGAAGCGGCCCCCGTATCCACCACGCCGTTCGCCCACGCGGTCGTGCCGCAGTTCATCCGCCCGGCGGACCTGCGCGCCATAAGCGCGAGTCTGCCCGTCATCCGCTCGGGCGGGTCGTTCCCGCCACAGGCGCTGAACCTGTCCCCCGTCATGGCGCAACTGGTGGCGGAACTGCAGCAGCCGCGCCTGCGCGGGCTCATCGCCGCCAAATTCGGGCTGGAACTCGATGACGCGCCCACCATGCTGACCCTGCGCGGGCGCACGCGCGCCAAGGACGGGCGCATCCACCGCGACTCCGCATGCAAGCGGGTGACGGTGCTGCTTTATCTCAACCCCGCCGATAACGGCGCCTGGTCGCGCCACGAGGGATGCCTGCGGCTGCTGCGCAACGCCCATGACCTGGAGGATTTCGCCGCCGAGATCCCCCCCCTCGCCGGCACGCTGGTCATCTTTCCCAACGGGCCGGATACATGGCACGGCCACCGGCAGTATGTCGGCCCGCGCTACACCATCCAGCTCAATTATATGGCCAATGACGCCAGCGCACGCAACGAACTGCGCCGCCACAGGTTATCTGCCCTGACGAAGCGGTTGCCCTGGGTCGCCTAGAGCCCCGGCCCCGGCCATTGTTTCGACACGAGCCCGGGTTACATTGGCTCCGTTATCCGGCTTTACGATATGTCGAGGTTTTCCGAGTCCATGCATCTGCGCAAATTTGCTACTTCCCTGCTGTCCACCGGCCTTGCATTGGGAATCCTGATCGCATCCGTTCCCGCCAGCCATGCCCAGCCCTGGCATGGGCCGGGTGGTCCGGGCTGGCATCGTGGCCCGCCGCCGGGTCGCGGCGGCTGGCGTGGCGGCCCCCGTGGGGGTGGCGCGGGGCTGGCCGTAGGCAGCGGGATCGCCGGTCTAGCGGTGGGGGCCATGCTGGGCAGCGCGCTGGCGGAAAGGAACTCTGCCCCGCCGCCGCCCGCCTATTATCCCGCCCCGCCCCCGCCGCCACCGCCGCCGGCCTATTACCCCTATGGCGGCGGCTACTGACCGCGCCGGCCCACCTGACATCCCCACCCCGCAACCAACCGATGCGAAGGAAAATACATAACATGATGTTCCGCCGGTTCCTGCCCGCCGCCGCGTTCGTGCTTCTTCCCGCCATGGCCATGGCCGCGAATCCGCAGCCTGCCGCCCCGCCAGCCAACGCCACCGCCTCTCTTGCCCATACCCCGCATGATCCCGCGCCGGAGCAGGTGGACGCCCACATCACGGCGCTGCATGACGAGCTGGGCATTACCAAGAAGCAGGAAGCCCTGTGGACCCCCTTCGCCCAGACCATGCGCGACAACGCCCAGCGCCTGCACGACGCCATCGACAGCCGCCGCGAAAAGCTGCCCGGCATGAACGCCGTGGAGAACATGCAGTCCTATGCCGAGCTGACGGTCGAACGCGCGCATGACATGCAGACGCTGAACTCCAGCTTCGCGGCGCTTTACGAGAGCTTCTCGAAAAAGCAGCGCACGCATGCCGACACCCTGTTCCGCCAGGGCGATGCCGAGCATGCCGAACGCAGGCAGCAGGCCGCGGACACGGCGGCGACAGCGCCCGCCACCCCGGCCGCCCCCGCTACCCCGGCGCAGTAAGGGATCAGGCCCTTGACCTGAAAAAAGGCCCGTACCTTCCATGGTACGGGCCTTTTTCATGAATCCGCGGACAATTACCGCAGGTCAGGCGCGATCCAGCGGATACCATGCCCGCCCGTCGCGTTTGAGCAGTTCATCCGCCCCCTTGGGGCCGGACGCACCGGCGGGATAGATTTCCGGGCCGGTCGTGTCCTTAGCCCATGCCTGCAGGACGGGATCGACCGCTTTCCATGCCGCTTCGATGTTATCGGCGCGCTGGAACAGGGTTTCATCCCCCATCAGGCAGTCATACAGCAGGGTTTCGTAGCCGACATTGGGGGTGCTGGTGAAAACATCCTCATACCTGAAGCGGGCCTGCACATCGGTCAGGTCCATTTCCGGGCCCGGCTTCTTGGCCCCCATTTCCACCGTCAGCCCCTGCGCGGGCTGGATGTTGAGGATGATGCGGTTGGGCGGCAGGTCGTCCGTCTCGGTCCCGCGGAACATCAGCATCGGCGGCTTGCGGAACTGCACGACGATTTCTGTCCGCCGCCCGCCCAGACCCTTGCCGGTGCGCAGGTAGAACGGCACCCCGGCCCAGCGCCAGTTATCCACATGCAGTTTCAGCGCCACATAGGTTTCGGTATTGCTGTGCGGGGAAACGCCGGGGCTTTCGCGGTAGCCGACCATCGGCCTGCCATCCACCGTGCCCGCCGCGTACTGCCCGCGCACCGCGTCGCGCGGGTCCATGGGGGTGACGGCCTCGAAAAGCTGTTCCTTGGCGTTGCGCACGCTCTCGGCGCAGAAGGTATTGGGGGGTTCCATCGCCACCATGGCGAAAAGCTGGAACAGGTGGTTGGGCACCATGTCGCGCAACGCGCCCGTGGGTTCGTAAAACGCGCCGCGCTGTTCCACGCCAATGGTCTCGGCGGCGGTGATCTCGATGTGATCGACATATTCGTTACGCCACAGCGGCTCGAATATCAGGTTGCCGAACCGCATGGCGAGAATGTTCTGCACCGTCTCCTTGCCCAGGAAATGGTCGATGCGGAACACCTGCGACTCATCGAGTACCGCCAGCACCTGCCGGTTGAGCGCGCGCGCGCTGGCCAGGTCGGAACCGAAGGGCTTTTCAATCACCACGCGGCGGAATGCGCCCTCCTTCTGCGTCACCACGCCCGCCTTGCCCAGCGTTTCCACCACGGGGGCGAAGAAGCGCGAAGGGATGGCGAGATAGAAGATGGCGTTGCCCGGCAGCTTTTCGCCCAGCGCGCGGATGGCGGCGACATCGCCAAAATCCGCCTGCACGTATTCCAGCCTGCTGGCCAGCCAGTCCCACTGGGCGGCGTCGATGCTGGCGGGATGGAATTCCGCGTCCGGATCCCTGGTGAAGGACTCCATCATGTCATGCAGCCCGTCGCGCCACTGCGCGGTGGTGGTGTCCACGCGGTCCACGCCGATGATGCGGAAACCGTCATCAAGCAGGTGGCTGCCCACAAGATTATAAAGAGCCGGAACAAGCAGCCGCTTGGTCAGATCCCCATGCGCGCCGAAGATGACGAGCGTGCAGGGGGGCGCGGTGCGCGCCCCGGCGGGGGAAACCGGGCGCTGGCCGGTCGCGGCCGGCGTTGCGGAAATGTCAGGTGATAAGGCCATGATCTCTCTAACCGTTCTTGCCTGCGCGCCACATCCGGGCGGTAAAGGGAGACGGCCCTGCCCCATGGCGCGATGGATCGAGCCTGCACCGGGCATGCGACACGCGACAAGGGCTATCCGCGCATGGGACATGCCCCCCTGGCCCCGGCCCCGATTCGATTCGCGGTTTTGCGCGGCCCGCGCTGCTTGCACCTTTCGGTTACAGGCTCTAGGTGTCGCTACAGTTACGCAAAACCGGCCATTCCCCCGGAATGCCCGGGCAGGACAGGAAAGAAGATTATGGGTTACCGCGTTGCGGTGGTGGGCGCCACCGGCGCTGTGGGGCGCGAAATCCTCAAGACTCTGGCCGAGCGCCAGTTCCCTGTGGATGAGATCGTGGCCCTGGCGTCCGCCCGTTCGGCGGGCAAGGAAGTCTCCTTTGGCGATAAAAAGGTGCTGAAGGTCCAGAATCTGGAGACATTCGACTTCACCGGCTGGGATGTCGCCCTTTTCTCCCCCGGTGGGGCGGTGTCGGCCGTGCATGCGCCGCGCGCGGCGAAGGCGGGGTGCGTCGTGATCGACAACACCTCCCACTTCCGCATGGAGCCGGACGTGCCGCTGGTGGTGCCGGAGGTCAATCCCAATGATGTGAAGAAGGCGAAGCGCGGCATCATCGCCAACCCCAACTGCTCGACCATCCAGATGGTCGTGGCGCTCAAGCCGCTGCATGACCTGTTCACAATCAAGCGCGTTGTGGTGGCCACCTACCAGGCCGTGGCCGGCGCGGGCAAGAGCGGGATGGACGAACTGTTCGGCCAGGCGCGCGGCAGCCTGGTGGGCGATCCGCTCAAGGCCGAGCAGTTCACCAAGCAGATTGCGTTCAACTGCATTCCCCATATCGACCGTTTCATGGATGACGGATCGACCAAGGAAGAGTGGAAGATGGCGGTCGAGACCCGCAAGATCCTCGACCCCGACATCGCGGTTTTCGCTACCTGCGTGCGGGTTCCCGTGTTCATCGGCCATGCCGAGGCCGTCACGGTGGAATTCGAGGAACCCATTGATATTGAACGCGCCCGTGAAGCCCTGCGCGAAGCGCCCGGCGTGGTGCTGCACGACAAGCGCGAGGATGGCGGCTATGTCACCCCCCTCGAAGCCGTGGGGGAGGACGCGACCTATGTCTCGCGCCTGCGCATCGACCCCACCGTGCCCAATGGACTCGGGTTCTGGTGCGTCGCGGACAACCTGCGCAAGGGTGCGGCGCTGAACGCGGTCCAGATTGCCGAAACCATGATCGCGCTCGATCTGCTCGGCCACTGAAGGCCAGCCGTCATGCACGCCCGGGGGGCAGGGTTGCGCTCCTGTTCTCCCCCGGGCGGCATGGGGTCTCTCAACCTCGTGTTCCGGGCCTGCGTTGACCCGGCCTTCCGTGCGGCGTAGGACCGGATTCAGACAAGGCGACGGAACAAACCGAAGCCATAACAGGGAAATTGACGAGACGACCATGCAGGATGTCCGTGATGCGCTCTACGTAGGGCAGCGAAGCGACGGAACTCTGACCAGGCGGCCTATGTCCCCACACCTCCAGGTCTACCGCTTCCGTCTTTCCATGTTCCTTTCAATCGCGAACCGCGCCGCCGGGGTTGCTGCCGCTGGCGGCTCAGCCCTTGGCCTGTGCTGGATCAGCGCGGCTGCCAAGGGACCCAAATCTTTCAGCAAGGTCCAGAAAGTGACCGGCAACCCGCTGGGCCAGCTCATGCTGGCCGGGTGGGCGCTGGCGCTGGTCTACCACTTCGTGGCGGGACTGCGTCACCTTGCGTGGGATAGCGGCTACCGCTTCGACAAGAAGGAAATAAACGAGGATGGCCCCGTGGCCGTGGGCGTGACCGTGGGAACCACGCTGGCGCTGGTGCTGGGGATCCTTGGCGTTGCGATCTGTCGTTCCCGCAAGAAGGCGTCCTGAGCATGAGCAATCCACACAAGCCCCATATCAAGGTCATGCGTTCCCAGCTTTCGCGCGCACGCGGGCTGGGGTCGGGGCAGACCGGTGTCGCCCACTGGTGGGCGGAACGTGCTTCGGCCGTGGCGCTGGTGCCGCTGTCGGGCTGGTTCGTGATCCAGGTGTTCCGCCTGGCCGGCGCATCGCAGCCGGAAGTCGCAAAATGGGGCGCACGCCCCCTGAACACGACCATGATGCTGTCACTGGTGATCCTGACCTTCTACCACACCCAGCTTGGGCTGCAGGTCATCATTGATGACTATGTGCATGGCAAGGCGCACCTGCCCGCGGGGCTGCTGATGAAGGGAATCGTCTTCCTTCTGGGGCTGTTCGGCACGGTTTCCGTGCTGAAGCTGGCGCTGGCCGGCAGCAGCCGGGGCCGGATCGCCGCGGGCTGAGCCCCGCGCGGCCAACCTGCACGGAACATGACATTCGCGGACCGGCGCGCGGCCACGCCGCCTGCCGTCCGGACGAACATCGGGACACGTCCAAGAAATGAACGCGACCACTTCACCACTCACCGGCTCCTACAGGGTTGTTGACCACGCATATGACGTGGTTGTTGTCGGCGCTGGCGGCTCTGGCCTCCGGGCCACGCTGGGCATGGGGGCCGCCGGCCTCAAGACCGCCTGCGTGACCAAGGTTTTCCCCACACGCAGCCACACCGTCGCCGCACAGGGCGGCATTGGCGCATCGCTTGGCAACATGGCCGAGGATAACTGGCGCTGGCACATGTACGATACCGTCAAGGGATCGGACTGGCTGGGCGACCAGGACGCCATCGAATACATGTGCCGCGAGGCCGTGCCCGCCGTGCATGAACTGGAACACATGGGTGTGCCCTTCTCGCGCACGGAAGATGGCAAGATCTACCAGCGCCCCTTTGGCGGCCACATGCGCAACTATGGCGAGGCCCCGGTGCCCCGCGCCTGCGCCGCCGCCGACCGCACGGGCCATGCCATCCTGCACACGCTGTACCAGCAGTGCCTGAAGCATAACGTCGAATTCTTCGTCGAATATTTCGCCATCGACCTGATCATGGACGAGGACGGCGCATGCCGTGGCGTCATGGCATGGTGCCTGGAAGACGGCTCGCTGCACCGCTTCCGCGCGCAGAAGGTCGTGCTCGCGACCGGCGGCTATGGCCGCGCCTACCATTCCTGCACCTCGGCGCATACCTGCACGGGTGATGGCGGTGGCATGGCGATCCGCGCGGGCCTGCCGATGCAGGACATGGAATTCGTGCAGTTCCACCCGACCGGCATCTACCCCGCCGGCTGCCTGCTGACGGAAGGCTGCCGTGGCGAAGGTGGCTACCTGACCAATTCCGAGGGTGAGCGCTTCATGGAACGCTATGCCCCCACGGCGAAGGATCTCGCATCGCGCGACGTGGTTTCGCGCGCCATGACCATCGAGATCAACGAAGGCCGTGGCTGTGGTCCGGAAAAGAACTACATCATGCTGCATCTCGAGCATCTCGGTGCCGACATCCTGCATGAACGCCTGCCCGGCATCCTGGAAACGGCGCGCATCTTCGCGGGCATCGACGTGACCAAGGAACCCGTGCCGGTGCTGCCGACCGTGCATTACAACATGGGCGGCATTCCCACCAACTACCATGGTGAAGTCATCCGCCCCACGGCGGAGGATGTGGACGCGGTGGTGCCGGGCCTTATGGCCGTGGGTGAAGCGGCCTGCGTGTCAGTGCATGGCGCGAACCGCCTGGGCACGAACTCGCTGCTGGATCTGGTCGTGTTTGGCCGTGCCGCCGCCCAGCGCGCCGCCGCGACCATCAAGAGCGAAGAGACGATCCCGCCGCTGCCGGAAGGGGCCGGGGACGCCGCGATCGCGCGCTTTGACCGCCTGCGCTACGCCAAGGGCAAGACGCATGTGGCCGATATGCGTGGCAAGCTCCAGCGCACCATGCAAAAGCACGCCGCCGTGTTCCGCAACACCGAAAGCCTTGCGCAGGGTGTCGAGAAGATCAAGGAAATCTGGGGCGAACTGCCCGATATCTCGATCAACGACCGGTCCCTGATCTGGAACAGCGACCTTATGGAAGCGCTCGAGTTCGAGAACCTGCTGGCCAACGCCACCGTTACGATGGCGGGCGCCGAAGCACGCCACGAAAGCCGCGGCGCGCAGGCGCATGACGACTATCCCGACCGTGACGACAAGAACTGGATGAAGCACACCGTCGCCCACATGACAGACACGGGCGATGTCACGCTAAGCTACCGCCCCGTGCACATGAAAACGCTGACCAACGATGTGCAGGTCTTCCCCCCCAAGAAGCGCGTCTACTGACGTAACGGCGGAAAAGGAACGAGACGATGGTCGAATTCAGACTGCCACAGAACAGCACCGTGGGAAAAGGCCGCACCTTTACGGCCCCCACCGGCGCCACCAATGTCAAGACCTTCCGGATCTATCGCTGGACCCCGGATGATGACAACAACCCCGTGGTCGATACCTACGAGATCGATCTGGACCGCATCGGGCCGATGGTGCTCGACGCGCTGATCCACATCAAGAACGATATCGACTCCACCCTGACGTTCCGGCGTTCCTGCCGCGAGGGAATCTGCGGTTCCTGCGCCATGAACATCGCGGGGGAAAACACGCTGGCCTGCCTCAAGCCCATCAGGGACATTGAAGGCGACGTCGCGATCTACCCGCTGCCGCACATGCCGATCATCAAGGATCTGGTGCCGGATCTGGATGGGGCCTATGCCCAGCTCCGCTCGATCGAGCCGTGGCTCAAATCCGATACCGCGCCGCCGCCGGATGCCGAACGCCGCCAGAGCATCGAGGAGCGCGCGGAGCTCGATGGCATGTGGGAGTGCATCCTGTGCTTCTGCTGCTCGACATCGTGCCCGTCCTACTGGTGGAACGGGGACCGCTATCTTGGCCCCGCGACGCTGCTGGCAGCCTATCGCTGGATTGCCGACAGCCGCGACGAGCATGCGGGCGACCGGCTGGATGCGCTGGAAGATCCGCTCAAGCTCTATGCCTGCCGCACGATCATGAACTGCACCCAGACCTGCCCCAAGGGCCTGAACCCCGCCCGCGCCATTGGCCGGATCAAGGAACTGCAGCTTGAACGCAAGGTGTAACATACTGTTTCACCATTCATGATTGACTGATGGGGCGCCGGATGTGAAAACTCCGGCGCCTTTTTCGTATCTGTTCCATCTGAAAGGACATGGCTGGTGTTTGAGGGAAACCTGTCCACCATTGCCGGCCGAAGCCGCGCATGGATCGACAGCCTGTTTGTTGACCATGCCATATTGCGCCAGACATGGACCAACTTCCGTGTGGTCATTCCCGGCCGCGTCTATCGCTGCAACCATCCCACGCCATGGCGGCTGCGGCTTGCCGTGCGCCGCCATGGTCTGAAAACGCTGGTCAACCTGCGCGGGCAGCGCAAATGCGGTTCCGATGTCCTGTCGCGGGAGGCAGCGCACCGGATCGGGCTGCGCCATGTCGATATGGCGTTTGAAAGCCGCAATGCACCGCACAAGGATCGGATCGAGCGATTCGAGCGGCTTTATCGCGACATCCGCTTTCCCATGCTCATGCACTGCAAATCCGGCGCGGACCGTACCGGACTGGCGGCGGGCCTTGTCATTCTGTTTGAAGGCGGCACGGCGAAGGAGGCCCTGCGCCAGCTTTCATGGAAGAACGGGCATTTCAACACGTCACGTACCGGGGTGCTCGACGCGTTTTTCCTGCGCTACCAGGCGGAAGCGGAAGGGCGTCTTCCCTTCATGGACTGGGTGCGCACGGAATATGACGAGGAACGCCTGCGCGCCGACTTCCGGGCGGGCAAAATCGCATCCTTCATGAACGATCAGGTCCTGCGGCGCGAATAGCCCGGTCTCAGTTCGCACTCATGGAGCGGACAAGATCCAGCACGCGCCGGCGCGTGCCGCTGTCCTCAATGCCGTAATACGCGCGGACCAGATCAATCGTCTCGCGGCGCGAAAACAGGGTCAGGTCATCGGGCTGGACCGATGAGGGCGCGCACTGCTCAAGCGAACCGGTGGGCACTGCCTCATCGGGCGCGGCCATGCCCGCTACATTTCCCGCTTCTGGCGCGGCATCCCCCTGCTCGGACAGTCCTTCAAAAAAGAAGGCCACCGGCACGCCCAGCACAACCGCCAGATCATACAGGCGTGACGCACCGACACGGTTCCGGCCCCGTTCATATTTCTGGATCTGCTGGAATGTCAGCCCCAAGGCCGTCCCCAACCGTTCCTGGGACATACCCAGCAACGTACGACGCAGCCGGATACGATTGCCCACATGCACATCTACCGGATTGGAGGTTGCAAGCAGTTTTCCGGTCACAATAATGGCGTTACCTTTCCTGATCGGTATGAGGGGCAAATTCAAAAATGAGAACAGGGATACGCTGGTTGAGAATGTTAATCCTTTTTAAATCATTCCCTGCTATAATACACTCGTAATTATCCGTCATACTGGTTCGGGACCGGCATAAAATCGTTCCATGCCCCGGGAGCTAGGGGTGATTCGGGAAAATTCCTGCATTTAAAATGCATGAATTTGGACCGGGGTCAATAAAACGGATTTTTCCCTAGCCCGCCCTGCGCCATACCCGGCCGCACCACAGCCCCGCAAGACCCGTCAGCAGGGCCAGAAACAGGGGAATCAGGCGGCCATAACGGCCAAAAGGCGTGCAGGGCAGGGCATCGGGCAGGGCATGGACAAGCACCCCCTGCCGGTCCCAGCCCAGCCGTGCCAGTTCATGGCCGCGCCCGTCATAAACAGCCGAAATGCCGGTATTGGCGGCGCGGGCCACGGGAATCCCCTCCTCCACCGCGCGCAGGCGGACCGCGGCAAGATGCTGGCGGGGGCCGGCGCTGTTGCCGTACCACGCATCATTGGTGCTGTTCATGAGCCAGTCCGGCCGGTCATGGGGATCGACCACCTGACCGGAAAAAATCACCTCGTAACAGATCAGCGGACCAACCGGGGCGATGCCGGGCAAGTGCCATGTTCCCACATTCGGGCCGGGTGTCATGCCATCCCCCGGTACGACGTGAAAGGGCAGGAAAGCGGGCTGGTATTCACCAAAGGGCACCAGATGCGCCTTGTCGTAAAGGGCGGCGGCATGCCCATCGGGGGGAAGAAGTGCCGCCATGCTGTTGCGCCAGTGGCGGTCCTGCGCCCAGCGCACGGTGCCGATGATCCCCGCCGCCGCCCCTGCCCCGGCCTGCGCGATCATGGGCCGGGCGATGTCATCTTCCAGAAGCAGCCCCGGAAAGGCCGATTCCGGCCACGCGAAGACAACGGGCCGCCCATCCGATTCCCGCAGGGCCTGCGTGACGCCCTGCCGGGTCAGGGCAAGATAACGGCGAAAGATCGCGACATCGGAGCTTCCGGTAATCTTGTCCGTCTCGGGCACATTGCCCTGCACCAGAACAACCTCGGGGTTATGCCGATAGGTGTCATGCACGCTGGTCAGGCGCAGGGCGCCGCCGGTCACCCACGCCACCATCAACGCAAGGCAGACCAGCCGCCCCACCCGCGCGTACAGGGGCGCCAGCGACAGCAGGCAGGTCAGCAGGGTCAGGCCGTCCACGCCGATCCATGCGGCGGGCTGGATCATGATATCTCCGGCGAGACCGGGAAACTCCCACACGCTTCCCGGCGGATTCCATGGAAAGCCACTGAACACGAACACCCGCGCCATGTCCGTCAACGTCCACAGGGCCGCAAATGCCAGAAGCCGTCCGGTTCCACGCGGGACCAGCCTGCTCAGCCCGGCTGTCAGCGCGCTCAGCGGTGCGAGGATGAGCGCGCAGCCCGGTGAGGCCAGCGGCACCAGCCACCAGAAATCATCCGCCCGGATCAGGATGGCGTACATCAGCCAGTACAGGCCAATCGTATAAAGCCCCATCGCGAACATGAAGCCGCGCCGGGCGGCCTCACGCCAGTCCGCCGCGCCGTCAATCGCGCGCGCCAGCAGGCAGAACGCGACCGGCAGCACAAACACCATGTGCAACGGCGGGAAACCCAGGGCGTACACGCCCCCCGCCAACGCCATGACGAGATCCGCCCGCCACCCGCGCAGGCGCGACAGCTTCATGTAATTCTCGTACAGAAACATTATGAAGCGCCGTATTCCGCTCTGGTGCCGCCCGCCGGACTAGTCCAGCGCGTCACGCAGGCGGCGTTCGTAATGACGGTAGTATTTGTCGGCCAGCAGTTCGCTCTTGACCAGAACCGCGACATCAGTGGTGTTGAACTGCGCGTCGATCACCGCGCCATCGCCCACATAACCACCCAGCCGCAGGTAGCCCTTTATCAGCGGGGGTAGGCGAGCGAGCGAACGGCGGTGGTCGATCAGTTGCGGGTCCGAACGCAGCATTTCCACCCGCCGCTCCGCCAGCGCCCTGACACGCAGCGCCGGGGGGGCAAGGTGGTTATGGTAGAGATAGGTCAGTTCATCCGACAGGGCATCGGGATCGGTGCCGGGCAGGCTGGCGCAACCGAACAGCACATCAATCCGGTGCAGGAAGATATAGGACGCGATGCCGCGCCACAGCAGTTGCATGGCCGAGCGGCCCCGGTAATCCCGATCCACGCACGACCGCCCGACTTCCAGCAGGCGACCGGGAAATTCGGTCAGGGGCGAGATGTCGTATTCGCTGGAGGAATAGAACCGGCCCAGCTTTTTCGCCGCATCGCCCTGCATCAGGCGATAGGTCCCCACAACCCCCTTCGCGCCGGATGAAATGGCATGGTCGATCACCAGAAGGTGATCGGCATATTCGTCGAATTCATCCACGTCACGCCGCAGCCGCGCGGTGCGGGAATCGGGGCGGGCCCCCATTTCCTCGTAAAAAACCCGGTAGCGCAGCGCCTGGGCGGCATCACGCTCTTCCTCGGTTTCGGCGATCCTGACACCAAGATTGCCCCCCCGCAGCTCAGGAAAACCGTTGCGTTCCAGGTCCAGGGTAGAAAGGGACTGTATGGTTTTCTCAATACTCAAGGCTGTGATCTGCCTTTCCGCTGTGTTGGTGCCGCCTGGTCGGTCTGGTCTTGTGACACGTCCGGCAACCTGCGCGCAAACAGTTCCAGCCGGTGGGATACCAGATCAAACCCGAGTTCCGCCGTTATCTTGCGCAGCAGCGCGGCATGCCCGGCATGGGTGAATTCCACCACCTGCCCGCTTTCCACATCGATCAGGTGGTAGTGGTCACCTTCCTCCGTGGCTTCGTAGCGGGCGCGGCCACCGCCGAAGTCACGCCGCTCGAGAATGCCGTTCTCTTCCAGCAGGCGCACGGTGCGATAGACCGTGGCGACCGAAATACGCTCATCGAGCGCTGCGGCGCGGCGGTAGAGTTCCTCCACATCCGGGTGGTCATGGGACTCAGACAGCACGCGCGCGATAACGCGGCGCTGGCCTGTCATTTTCAGCCCGCGCTCCGTGCACATACGCTCGATGCGCGATTGCAGTCCGTTACTGTCTGTTGCCATGTTTACGGGCGTAGCCGATCATGTAGATGCTTGTCTACGTTACCATACGACAGGTGGTTCAGTCCTCACGTTTCGTGCCGAGGCCGATCTTGCGCGCCAGCGTGGAACGGTGGCTGGCGTAATTGGGGGCGACCATGGGGTAGTCATGCGGCAGGCCCCAGCGTTCGCGATAGTCCTCGGGCGTCATGTTATAGGCGGTCTTGAGGTGGCGCTTGAGCATCTTGAGCTTCTTCCCGTCTTCCAGGCAGATGATATAATCAGGGAAGACCGATTTCTTGAGGGGAACCGCCGGCACCGGCTTTTCCACCACGGGCTCCACGCGCCCGAGGGTGGAAATCGCCTCGTAAACCCGGTGAATCAGATCGGGAAGGGTCTCCGCGCTGAGCTCGTTACGCGATACATAGGCCGAAACGATTTCGGCGGTCAGTTCCCGCACTTCAACTTCCGCAGTTGCATCCGCCATTCGTCTGATCCTGTCATGCTGGAATAAATATACGTCCTATATAAATAATTCCCGATGGATCGCAACCGACTTCACCAAAGGTTTGATGGTAATATGTCCGATATTGAGATGACGGCGATAGATATAACCAATGAAGTGTGCCCCATGACTTTCGTTCGCACGCGTCTGGCGCTTGACGGACTTCCGGCGGGGGAAAGACTGCTTGTGCGCCTGCGCGGCCCCACCCCGCTGGACAATGTATCGCGCAGCCTGAAGCTGCTGGGTCATGTTGTGGAGGAAATACAGACAGAAGCAGATGGCATGACCCATCGCCTGACCGTCCTTAAATCTCCCGGCGCATGACGCATGCGTCCATGCCATCGGGGTAATAGTTGCGGCGCAGGCCCACCTGCGTAAATCCCGCCCTGCGGTACAGCGCCATGGCGGGCGCGTTATCGCGCGCGACTTCCAAAAACACGGTCGCCACCCCCGCCAGCGCCGCTTGGTCCGCGCACCGCGCCAGCAGCTCACGCCCGATCCCGCGCCGGCGAGCTAGGGGCATGACGGCGAAGGTAAGGATTTCGGCCTCATCGCCCATGGTCCGCACCATGATGAAACCTGGCGCATCCCCCTCCGTCGCCCCGTCCGCCAGCAACACGGACACGCCGGGCATGCCCATCAGCGTTTCCATCGCCTTCGCGTCCCATTGATGGGTGGGGGGGAAGGCGGCGGCGTGAATCCGCGCCAGCATGAGGGCACGGGCCCTGACCGACGCGGGCTGGAGCGTGCCCGTACTCATGCGCCTGACATGACCGGCGGTGGCCGCAGCCCCGCCATGGGCAGTTTGGCTTCCGGCGCATCGACATAAAGCGGCACGGCCGCGCGCGGCGGCAGTTCACCGCGCAGTCGGCGCAGGGCGACCGTGGCGATGGCGCACGGGTCGGATACGGGCAGGGTGGCGCGGTGGAGATCCCCCCGGTGCGGCAGGGCTTCGGCCACCAGGGCGGCCGCGTTCCCCGCCACAAGCAACGGGCCGGCAGGCAGGTCGAGCGCACCGAGCATATGGGCCGAGACCGTGCCGGACGCGCCGCCCGCTTCCAGTGTCTCGACAAATACGCGATCGCGCCGGGCGATCGTGCAGTGCAGCGCGTGGGCGCCAAGCGGGCGGGCGGCCGCGCACAGGGCGGCCCCCACGGCTTCCCCGCCGGTAACGCCCGCCACGGCGCAGCCCGACCCGGCGGCAAGCCCATGGGCAAAGGCCAGCGAGGCCCGCAGCCCCGTAAACGATCCCGGCCCGACAACCACGCCCACCAGTTCCGGCATGGCGTGGGTCCATCCACATTCGGCAAACAGTTCCCGTGCGAGAAGCGGGAACTGTTCCGCCGCCCCCCGCCCCGTGGCGACACGGGTGGCCAGCACCGACAGGCCATCCTCCCCCGCCTTCAGGCAGGTAATGACGGCCTGCGCCTGCGCGCCGGTCGCGGCGCCATCCATGACCAGAATACGCATGGGTTATATGACCACGCAGGCATCATCAAAGCCAGGGCGCGGCGCGCGGGGCGTGGGGGGCGGCCCGTCGGTATAGCCAAGGCTGACCAGGAAATTGGCCCGCCAGCCCTGCTGCGCCAGAAAGGCGTCCTCCACCATCGCGGCGTCAAACCCCGACAGCGGCAGCACCGACAGGCCCAGCGCGCGCGCCGCCATGATCAGGTAGCCCCCCTGAAGCGTCCCGTTGCGAAAGGCGGTTTCCTCCGCCAGTCCCACATCGGCCGCGAACCACTGCCGCACACCGGCAATGGGGCTGAGGGTATCCATACGCTCGAAAAACAGCGGGTCATGCGCCACGATAACCGTGACGGGCGCGGTCATCACACGCGGCACATTACCGGCGGACAGGGCGGGACGCAGGCGCTCGCGGCAGCTTTCGGTGGTGATGAACACGAACCGGCCCGGGCAGCAGTTGCCCGACGTCGGCCCGAGGCTGACCAGATCATACAGTTGCCGCAGCGTCTCCTGCCCCACGGGGCGGTCGTTCCAGGCGAGCGGCGTGCGTGCCTTGCGAAACAGAAGATCAAGCCCAGCATCATCAAGCGCCATGAAACATTCCCAGATTACGCAGGCCCGCCGATCAGGCCTCTACCTGCTCCACCGATACCACTTCCGGCACGTAATGGCGCAGCATGTTCTCCACCCCGTGCTTGAGCGTCGCGCGTGAGGAGGGGCAGCCCGAACATGCCCCCTGCATGGTCAGCCGGACAATCCCGTCACGATACCCACGGAACACGATGTCCCCCCCGTCACCCGCAACGGCGGGGCGCACGCGGGTATCGAGCAGTTCCTTGATCTGCTGCACGATGTCCTCATCCCCCGGTGCGACCAGTTCTTCCACAACCTGCGCGTCACTTTCCACAACCGGCTGGCCGGTGGCCAGGTAATCGGCCAGCACGGACAGCACCTGCGGGCGCAGTTCATCCCACTGGACCGAGTCGCCACGGGTCACGGCCACGAAGTCATTGCCAAAGAAGACGCGCGCCACACCATCAAGATCGAACACCAGTTCCGCAAGGCGTGAGCGCCCCGCCACGGAATCGGGATTGATGAAATCCGCCGTCGCCCCATTGGCCATGATCTCACGCCCCGGCAGGAATTTCAGGGTCGCGGGATTGGGTGTGTCTTCTGTTTCAATGAACATTGCTCGGTCTTCCAGACATGACGGGACGGGAAAAGATGCAAAAGTACTTTCCCAGTCCTGTTATATGATCGACCCGGCGGCAAATCCAACCCCAGGCGGTCGCGTTTAGGCGCCCTGCCGTATCACGGCATTGCGGGGCAGGACAATTTCGGCGCACAAACCGCCCTGTGGCCGGTTGAACAGGCGGAACTGTCCGCCGTCCCGCGCCACCTCGCGGCTGACGATCGCAAGCCCCAGCCCCAGCCCGCCCGTACTGCGCGAACGCGAGCCTTCCACACGGTAGAAGGGCGTGGTGACACGACCGATCTCGGCCTCCGGCAGGCCGGGGCCGTCATCCTCCACGCGGATGCACAGCGCATGCTCCGTCACCCGCAGGCTGACATGGGCGTTGCCCCCATAGTTCACGGCATTGTCAATCAGATTGCCCATCACCCGCTTCATGGCCAGCGGGCGCACCACGGCCTGCGCCTGATCGGGGCCGTCATAGGTCACATCGCGGCCCTGATCGGCTTCGTCATCCACCCGTGTCGCGAGAATCGAGGCCACGTTGACCGGGCGCGCGGGTTCGGGATCCTTCTCCCCCGACAGATAGGCCAGCACCCCCGCGATCATGGCCTCCATTTCCGTGACATCGGCCTCGATTTCCTGCTGGGCCGCCGGGTCGTCCAGGAATCCGGCGCGCAGCCGCAGGCGGGCCAGCGGCGTGCGCAGGTCATGCGATACGGCGGCCAGGGCTTCGGTGCGGTCGGTGATCAGGCGGTTGATGCGATCCTGCATCTTGTTGATGGCATGGGCGAGGTACCGCACCTCACGCGGACCCTTGTCGGCCAGCGGCACCCACCGGCCCGAGCCGACCGTATCGGCCACATCGGCCAGCGCGCGCAGCGGCATGCTCAATGCGCGCACCAGCATCCCCGCCGCCAGCAGCACGGCCCCCGCCAGAATCGCCGCCGAGAGCAGGCCGCGCCGCATGTGGTGGGGTTGCAGGATGTCCGGGGCCAGAAACCCCATGTAACTGCCATCGGGCAGGCGCAGCGTGCCGCGCACGTCCGTCGTCTCGGCTATGGTGCCCGACAGGTTCAGCGCATCGCCCTGCAGGGCGGTCAGCGGTCCCGCCATGCGGTCATGCAGCTTGCGCAGCGAGGGGGATTCCCCCTTCATCATCCCCTGCTGCGTCTGGGTGCGCCAGTCCACCGTCAGATCCCCGGTGGAAAGCATGGCCGCCAGCACCATGCGCTGCGATGTGGGGGTGGCGGCCAGCACGCGGGCGTCGATCACCAGCCGCTCCCCCACCTGTTCCAGCTGGGCGTCGTCTATGGTGTAGGTCTCGGCTTCCTCATAAAAAACGGAACTGCCGATAAAGACGAGCGCCACCGCCGCCAGCAGCACGAACATGACGCGCCCGACCAGCCCGCGCGGCCACAGCGTGATGCGCCGCGTCACGGGAACCGCCGGACGCGCCGGCGGCGTCGCATCCTGCCCCATGTCGCGCGTCAGACCCGTTCGACCTCGGCGGTAAAGATATATCCCATGCCGCGCACGGTGCGGATCAGGCCATCCGAATCCGGCCCCAGCTTGCGGCGCAGGCGGCTGACCAGCACGTCCACGCTCCGGTCCGACACATCGCCCAGCCGGGTGCGCGAGAGTTCAAGCAGCCGGTCACGCCCGATCACGCGCTGCGGATTGTCCAGAAAGCTGGTGAGCAGGTCGTGTTCGGCCCCCGATATTTCCACGGCACTACCCGCCGGGTCGGTCAGTTCCCGCCGCCTCAGATCCAGCGTCCAACCGGAAAAGCGCACGGTTTCCTTGCGCGGGCGCCCGGCGCTGGGCGTGGTGACCCCGCCGCCGCGCCGCCGCAGCACCGCGCGTACCCGCGCCAGCAGTTCCTTCTGGCCAAAGGGCTTGGGGACGTAATCATCGGCCCCCAGTTCCAGCCCCTGCACGCGGTCCAGTTCCTCGCCGCGCGCGGAGACGATAATAACCGGCACTTCCCTCAGCGGCTGCTCATCGGGGCCAAGGGGATCGGCGCGCGCGCGCAGGCTGCGGCACAGGTCAAGCCCGTTGGTGCCCGGCAGCATGACATCCAGAATGATGAGGTCGGCTGCCTGCACCTTCAGCGCATCCCACATTTCCGGCCCCCCCTGCACACCCCGCACCCGGTAGCCGTCGCCCTGCAGCGCACGGACGATCAGGGTGCGCATGCCGGGGTCATCTTCCACCACCAGGATACGGGCGGGCAGATCGGCGGTGGCGGGTATCTGTGTCATTCTCTCGGCCATGTTCGTGTTCGGGGCAGTCATGACGCCATTCAAGCGACAGCAGCAGCATATCCAACGCATCGGGGCGGGATAAGACCATCGTTCATGTCATAAAATGTCTGTCCCGCCCGGGCCTGAAACCATAACGGGGCGCCGGATCCCTCCGACGCCCCGCCAGTCGTGACACGCTGGCCGTTCAGTGCGCGGCGGGGGCGGCGCCCAGTTTCAGCACCCAGAACTGCGCGATGTCGCGCGCGCCATTGGTGCCGCCCACGCTGTCGAGCGTGGCGATGGCATCCGCCTTCTGCCCGGCTGCGGCCTGCGCCAGGCCCAGATGCAGGCGGCCGATGTTCACATCCGTGGGGGCCTTGGCGAGCCCCTGCTTCATCAGGGCCAGCCCCTTGTCCGCCTGACCGGACAGGACATAGTTGTACCCCGCCGTCAGCATCGCATTGCCCGTGGTGGCCTGCGCCGCCGTGGTGTCCAGCGCCGCCTTGGCCTGCGTCGCGTTCTGACTCACCAGCGCCTTCAGGCGGTCCGTGCGCGGGGCATTGGCGTCATGACCCAGCACGCCGCTGGCATAACCCTGATTGAGGATATCCAGCCCCAGTTGCGGCAGTCCGGCCTGCAGGGCCAGTTCGGCGATATCCATATATTCGGCCGAGGTCTTGACCAGCCCGGCCTCCAGCCGCACGCGGTCGATATCCAGCCGCAGGGCGGGCGCCATGTTCGGGTTGCTCAGCACGGAATGGACCACCTGCGCCCAGTAATCCGGCTTGGGGTAATAGGTGGCGAGCTGGACATAGGTGTGGGTCAGGCCCGCATTGTCACGCAACTGCGCCTGACAGGCGGCAAGAAGCTGGAGCTGGTTTTCCGTCGGCTTGCCACCCGCCTTGATCGCGGCGTCGATCTGCGCCTGCTGCACGCGCGCCGCGTTGGCGAAATCATGTTGCAGGTAATAGGACTGGATCAGGATGGTCAGCATCTGCGGGTTCTTGCCGCCCGCCTTGATGTATTTCTCCGTCACGGCAATGGCCTGCGGATAATTCTTTGCGGTAAAGGCCATGCTGCCTTCGGCCAGCGCCATCTGTTCCTTTGTCGCCGCCGGGGTGCGGGGGGATGCGATCAGCCTGTCATAGGCCGAGATCGCCACCGGAACATTGCCGGACTGCGCGGCAACGGCGGCGCGCATCTGCTCGATGGTGTAGGATTCGTAATCGCTCTTGCCCGCGACCTTGTCCGCTTCATCAATCGCCGTCATGGCCTGCGGGTATTTATGGGCGGCCAGCGCGGTCTGGGCCTGCTGGAGCGCCGTGCCCACCTGCTGCCCCAGCACATCGGCCGCATGCGCGGCCTGCGGCGGCAGGGCCGTCACGCCCGCCAGCGCCACCGTCATGACCCCGGCCAGCAGGCGCCCCTGCCGCCGGAACAGCGATTTGGATGTGATGTTTTTCAACTGGATATCCTTCCATGAACGGGTCATGGCCCGAGTGATCGGCCAGGGCGTCACGATGGACCCGCGCCGCCCATCAATCAATCCGCCGCCCGACCCGAACACGGCAGGCCACGCCATGCGTGCCTGCCGTGCCATAACCTGAACGCGGATCACATATGGTCTGAAAATCTATTCCGCCACGTCGTGCGATTCATGGCGGTAGCCGCCAATCAGGATCGACTGCACATCCGCCGCGAAGTCACGCACCTCATCCATCGCGCCCTTGTTGCGGCGCACCAGCATGTTGTAGCCCAGCACCGCCGGCACCGCGGTGCCAAGGCCGATGGCAGTCATGATCAGGGATTCACCCACCGGACCGGCCACCTTGTCGATCGAGGCCTGCCCCGCGATGCCGATGGCCGTCAGCGCGTGGTAGATGCCCCAGACCGTGCCGAACAGACCCACGAACGGCGAGGTGGACCCCACCGTCCCAAGGAAGGCAAGCCCGCCCTGCAGGCGGTTCTGGATGAAGTCCACCGAGCGCTGGATGGACATCGAGGTCCACGAATGCAGGTCGATGGATTCCTGCATCGTGCCTTCATGGTGTTCGGCGGCCTTGATGCCGCTATCGGCGATATAGCGGAACGGGGATGCGGTATCGAGCTGGGCCGCGCCCTGGCGTATGTCGGCCGCCTGCCAGAATTTCGCCTTCACTTCCTTCGCCGCCTTCATCATGCGGGCCTGTTCGACGAATTTGGACAGCATGATGTACCATGTCCCGACAGACATCACGACCATGATCAGCAGCACGGTGCGGGCGATGAAGTCACCATTCGTCCACAACGCTTCCAGCCCGTACGGGTTGGCTTCGGCCGCGCCGCCGGTTTTTGCGTACGCAAACGCCGGCAGTGCGGTCAGCAGCGCGGCTGCGACGGCAATATTACGATGGTGTCGGGTCATTTACATGAAATCCTCTGACGAATAAGGCCACGCTCGGGCCTGCAAATCCTGGTTGCCATCTGACCAGCCCGGACATTGAAAATCAATCCGCCTGTATCGAATTCGGAACAATTTCCGGCTGATGCACACGCCTGTCACGCCCGATATGCGGTGCGGGAATGACGGGAACCACCGGCTGGATCATGACCGGGGGCCCAAGCCGGGGGGCTGGCGGCGCGGCGGGCAGCGGTTCACGGATAATCCGGACAGTCAGGGGCGGCAGCGGACGGTAGGGGGTGGGGAACATGGGCGTGGCCTTGGGGCGCAGCCCGTAGGCCAGCACCGACACGGCGACGACATGAATGAGGACGATCACGCCAATGATACGCACATATGGCGTGCGTCGCCGCTGCCGCGCCGCGTAATCCATCCCCATGACTTCGTCAGACCACATGCCGTTCCCGTTTCCCCGCCGCCACGCGACACCCCGCGCGTGGCCTGCCCGCCATTGATTGCCAGAGCGTGAATTGGGCGTGGTCGGGCCATGCGTGTCAAGCATGTTATGCGGCAGTTACGAAACAAATTTATTATTACGTAACAATGATCCGACCCGGAACATAAAAAAAACCCGCGACCAGGGGCCGCGGGTGGAAAACAGGGGTACGGGGCCGCTCACTGGCCCGCTCACTGGGCCTGGGCGCTGGCCTCCGACCGGGTGGCCCCGACACGGGCCGCGAGTGCCGCGGCCATGAAGTCGTCGATATCCCCATCCAGAATGGCGTCGGGATTGGTTTTCTCGACATTGGTGCGCAGATCCTTGACCAGCTGGTAGGGCGCAAGGACGTAGGAGCGGATCTGGTGCCCCCAGCCGATATCGGTCTTGTTCGCCTCGGTCTGGGCGGCGGCGGCCTCGCGCTTTTGCAGTTCCTGCTCGTACATACGCGCCTTGAGCATGGTCATGGCGGTGGCGCGGTTGCGGTGCTGCGAGCGGTCGGTCTGGCAGGCCACCACGATGCCCGTGGGGATGTGGGTGATGCGGATGGCCGATTCCGTCTTGTTGACATGCTGGCCGCCCGCGCCCGAGGCACGGAACGTATCGACCCGCAGGTCGGCCTCGTTGATCTCGATCTCGATGGAATCGTCCACCACCGGATAGACCCATACGGATGCGAACGAGGTCTGCCGCCGCGCCGCCGCGTCGAATGGGGAGATACGGACCAGCCGGTGCACGCCCGCCTCGGTCTTGAGCCAGCCATAGGCGTTGGGGCCGGAAACCTGGATGGTGGCGGACTTGATGCCGGCCTGCTCGCCCTCCGAGCTTTCCATCATCGTGACCTTGTAGCCATGCTGCTCGGCCCAGCGGGTGTACATGCGCAGCAGCATCTCCGCCCAGTCCTGCGCCTCCGTCCCGCCTGCGCCCGCATTGACTTCCAGATAGCAGTCATTGCTGTCCGCCTCACCCGAAAGCAGGCTTTCCGTCTCACGGCGCTTGGCTTCTTCCGCCAGGGCCCGCAGCGCGCCGACCGCCTCGGCCACGACGGCCTCGTCGCCTTCCATCTCCGCCAGTTCAACCAGTTCGAGCGTATCGTTCACATCGGTTTCAAGCCGCTGCACGCCCTCGATCTGGTTGGCCAGCATCGTACGCTCGCGCATGAGTTTCTGCGCGGCTTCCGAATCGTTCCACAGTTCGGGGTCTTCGGCCCGGTTGTTCAGTTCCGCGAGGCGGTCGATTGCGACATCCCAGTCAAAGATGCCTCCTCAGCAGCGCCACCGACTGCTTGATCTGGTCGTTCAGGGCCTCTGTCTCGGCGGACATGGGCTTGCTCCTTGGTCAACGGTAAACTGTTCGGGCATGCACGCCGTCATGCCCGGCAATGGGCGTCAATACAGCCCGCCCATGCCGATGTCACCCCCGGAAACGGGGGCCACGACCGGACCGGACGGGACCACGGGCTGCCCCGCCGAGGTCGCCCCCGCGACAGGGGCGGCGGGATTGCCGGGGCTGGCCGCCATGTCATTCTCGGAATCAGGCATGTTCTCGGCCCCGGTATCCGCCGCGGTCAGCGCCGTGCCGGACCCCGCCCCCAGATCGACGCTCACGCCGGGCGCCTGGCCTGGCTTGAAGGCATCGATCGCCATGCCCATGCCCGTATCGTAACGGGCAAGCTGCACGCCTTCGGGCACGGGAAAGTCAAGACGCGGGCGGTCGGCCAGCGCCACCTTCATCACCTGGTTCCAGATCGGACCGGCAATGACGCCACCCGTCTCGTTCTTGCCCAGAGATTGCGGGGTATCATACCCGATCCACACCACCGTCACCAGATCGGGGGAGAAACCGGCAAACCATGCATCATTGAAATCCTGGCTGGTGCCGGTCTTGCCCGCGATGGGGCGGTCGATGCCCGCGCCCGCATGCACGCCGGTGCCCCGGCGCACGACATCCTGCATCATCGTCACGATCTGGCTGGCGCTGGCGGCGGAGACGACCTGCGGGCGGGTATCGGCCATCTGCGGCCCGGTCGCGGGGGCGCCGTCGGGCTGCCATGCCAGTCCCTCGGGCCGCCACAGGACGTTGCCATTGCGGTCCTTGATGTCGTCAATCAGGGTGGGCGTCACCAGCCGGCCGCCATTGGCGATGGTGGCATAGGCCCCGGCCTCGCGCATTACGGTGGTTTCCACCGCGCCCAGGGCCGCGGGCAGCACCAGCGGCATGGAGTGGACAAGGCCAAGGCTCTGCGCCAGACCAGCCACGGGTTTCATGCCGATCTGGGCGGCGAGGCGGATCGTGACGAGATTGCGCGATTCACGCAGCGCGTCATGCAGCGTGGTGGGGCCCCAGAAATCCTTTTCATAGTTATTGGGGTGCCATTCGCCGTAGCTTACAGGTGAATCATCGAATTTCTGGGACGGCGAAATCCCGTTTTCCATCGCCGCCAGATAGACGAACGGCTTGAACGACGAACCCGGCTGGCGCGCCGCCTGTGTCGCGCGGTTGAACTGCGAGGCCTTGAACGACCACCCCCCCACCATCGCCACGACGCGCCCGGTGCGGACATCGACGCTGGCCAGCGCACCCTCCACCTGCGGCACCTGCCGCACGGCCACGCCGCCGCCAGCGGCCAGCGGCTCGATCATGATGACATCGCCGGTCTGGAAGCCCTTGCCCGTATGCATCCACGCACGCTCGCGCGCGGGCAGTTCCCCCGTATGGGGCACGGCGGGATCATGCCCTTCCAGCCAGCCCACGCGGCCCGTGGCGGCGGACAGCACCACCGCCACGCGCCACTGTTCCAGCATGGCGGGCGGCGGCGTTACATGCGCAAGCATGCCCGCCCAGTCCCCGCCCACGTCGGCCGCGTCGATATGCGTGAACGCGCCGCGCCAGCCGCCATGCGCGCGGTCATAGCGCATCAGGCCCTCGCGCAGCGCCGTGGTGGCCGCCTGCTGCAGGTGGGAATCAAGCGATGTATGGACCGAAAGCCCCCCTTCCATCGTGGTGCCGATGCCGTAGCGTTCGATCAGTTCGCGGCGGACTTCCTCGGCAAACCATTCGGAGCCGGGCACCGGGCCGGGGCGGGTGAAATTGGCCGGGACCAGCGGTTCCTGCTGGGCGGCGCGCGCTTCCTCGGGGGTGATGTCGTGCAGGTCGGCCATACGGTCCAGCACCCAGTTGCGCCGGTTGGTCGCCGCCTGCACGAAGCGGTGCGGGTTATAGTTGGTGGGCGATTTGGGCAGCGCGCCCAGAAAGGCGGCCTCGGCATTGTCAAGCTGGTCGAGCGGCTTGTTGAAATAGGTCTGCGCCGCGGCGCCGATACCGTAGGCGCCTTCGCCCAGATAGATCTCGTTGAGGTAGATTTCGAGAATCTGTTCCTTGCCCAGCGTCTGCTCCAGCCGCATCGCCAGCAGGGCTTCCTTGATCTTGCGGTCCATCGACACCGCATTCGAGCCGAGCAGCATGATGCGCGCGACCTGCTGCGTGATGGTGGACGCCCCGATGGGGCGGTGCTTGGTGCCGTGCATCATCATGTCGGTCACGCCCGCGCGCAGGATCGCCAGCGGATCGACCCCGCCATGGGTGAAGAATTTCTGGTCCTCGGCGGCAAGGAAGGCGCTGCGCACGCGCACGGGAATGGCGCTGTAGGGCACGAATATGCGGCGCTCGGCCGCCAGTTCGGCCATGACCTGATCCTCACCGGAATACAGGCGGCTCATCACCGGCGGCTGGTAGGTGCGCAGGCCATCGACAGTGGGCAGGCCCTCGCTCAGGCGTTCATATTCGCGCCACGCCACCACGCCCCCCACGCCGCCGCCCAGCAGCACCACGGCCAGCGTGGTGCCGGCCAGCCAGCGCACCATCCGGTAGCGGGGACGACGGGGGCCACCAGCACCCGACCGGGAGGGTTCATCCATCCGGCCATCGCGGCCTGATCCGTCAGCAAGCGTCATCCGGTATCCAGTAGGGAAAGAAAAGGGCCGTTCTGTGTCGAAGTCCCCTGTCTAGCATTGTCCGCCACCGCCGTCGCCCCTGATCCTGCCCCGCGCGTATCCGAAACCTGTGGAGACGTTTTGGGAAAGCTTTTTTCCAGAGGGCTCCGCAAAGACGCCGCCTTTAAAAAAAAAGGCGGCACCCAAAAAGTTTTATTCTTTTTTTATCAAAAGTTTATGGTCATTCAGCTTCTTAACGTCTTCCCGCGCCCACATTGTTCTGGCGGGCCCATTCGGCGCGGCCATCGTTATCAAGCTGGCGGAATTCCTCGTCACTCAGCACGATCTGGGCGGCGGCGGCGTTGTCGGCCACATGGTCCGGGTTGCCCGTACCGGGAATGGGCAGCATCACCGGCGCGCGGCGCAGCAGCCACGCAAGGGCGATCTGGCCGGGCTGGACACCCTTCTCGCGCGCCAGACGGGTCAGCAGCGTATCCCCCCTGGTCAGGCCACCGGCGGCAAGCGGCGCCCATGGGATGAAGCCGATATTCTCCCGCGTGCAGTAATCCAGCACATCTTCCGAATAACGGTTGACGAGGTTGAAACGGTTCTGGACCGTGGCGACGGGAAAATAGAGCCGCGCGCGCTCGACCATCTCCACGGTGACCTCCGACAGCCCGACATGGCGGATCAGCCCCTGCGCGCGCATGGTGGCGATCGCCTCGAACTGCTGTTCGGGCGTGCAGTCGGCCCCCACGCGGTGCAGTTGCCACAGATCGATGCGTTCGACACCCAGCCTGCGCATGCTCATCAGCACGCACTGGCGCAGATAGTCGGGATTACCCACCGGCTTCCAGATATTGGGTCCATGCCGCGTATGGCCGCCCTTGGTGGCGATGATGGTGTCGGGATAGGGATGCAGCGCCTCGCGGATCAGGTCCTCGCTGACGAAGGGCCCGTAAGCATCCGCCGTATCGACAAGATTGATGCCCAGTTCGGGCAGGCGGCGCAGGGTGGCCAGCGCTGCGGCACGATCGGGGGGATCGCCCCATATGCCGGGCCCGGTAATCCGCATGGCCCCGAACCCCAGCCGCGTGACCTCCAGGTCACCGCCGATCATGAACGATCCGGACCGCCTTGCATCGGGTGTGGGCATGTCATTTTCCTTCCAGCTTCAGGCGCGCCGGGGGCCGGACCGCATGCCGGGCCGGGCGCGCCACTGCCATACCGGCGCCATCGCGGGCGCCCTCCATACGGCAACATCTCCATACGGAAATATAATGACATGCGGTAAAGCGCGGTTGCATGCCCACGGCGCATTTCAGCCCAGCATGCGGCCGATCACCCGCGCGGTATAATCCACAACCGGAATGATGCGGGCATAGTTGATGCGGGTTGGCCCGATCACGCCAATCGCCCCCACGATGCGGTTGCTGTCCGTCCGCGCGGGCGCGACCACGACCGACATGCCCGCCATGCCGAACAGCCCGCTTTCCGCGCCGATGAAAATGCGCACCCCCTCGGACTCACGGGCCAGATCGAGCAGGCGCAGCATGGTTTCCTGCGTTTCCAGCCGCTCGAACAGCATCTGGATGGTGGTCAGGCGCTCGATCTCGGTCACATCGGCCAGCAGGCGGCCCTGCCCGCGAATGAACAGCGTGCCGCCGCGCTCATCCGCCCCGCTCCATGTGGCAAGGCCGCTGGCCACGACTTCCGCCGTCAGGTGATCGAGTTCATTGCGGTTGGCGGTCATGTCGTTGCTGACCGTCTCGCGCAGGCGGTCAAGGGTCTGGCCGGACAGGTGGGCGTTGAGGTAATTGCCCGCCTCCACCAGCGCGGAAGGCGGCAGACCCACGGGCGTCTCGATCACGCGGTTTTCCACCTGCCCGTCCGCGCTGACCAGAACCACCAGCGCGCGGCCCGGGCCCAGCGCCACGAATTCGATATGCTTGATGGTGGAACTGTCGCTCTTGGGGGCCATGACCAGCCCCGCGGCCGAAGACAGGCCCGACAGCATGGAAGACGCCTGCGCCAGCATGTCCTCCAGCGAACGGCCCTTTACATCCAGCGTGCCCGAGATGCTCTCGCGTTCCTCCTCGCTCAGGCTGCCGAACTGGAGCAGGCCATCGACAAACAGCCGGACCCCCTTTTCCGTCGGCAGGCGACCGGCGGAGGCATGGGGCGAGAACAGCAGCCCCGCATCGGTCAGGTCCGCCATGACATTGCGAATCGTCGCGGGCGAAAGCGACAGCGGCAGGCGCTGCGACAGCGTGCGCGACCCCATGGGTTCGCCCGTTTCGACATACTGTTCCACGATCTCGTGCAGGATCGCGGCGGAACGGGCGTCCAGTCCCGATAACAGGGCGGGCCGTGATGCCGGGGATCGGGTTTCCATCGCCATGCCTCCTGTACACAGTCATCTGCCCCGCGGAGAGCCCGCAGGCACGTCATTATAGCAGATCATTCCTTTCCCTGCCCACGCGGGACTGGCAATAGGAACGGGTTGCGGGTTATGCCGCCCCATCACAATGCGGAGTTAGCCCCCATGCGCCCATCGGGTCGTGCCATCGACGCCCTGCGTCCCGTCTCCATCCAGACCGGATTCGCCCGCCATGCGGAAGGTTCAGCCCTGATCCGCATGGGGGGGACCGAAGTCCTGTGCGCCGCCAGTATCGAAACCCGCGTGCCCCCGTTCCTGCGTGGCAAGGGCCAGGGCTGGGTCACGGCGGAATACGGCATGCTGCCCCGCGCGACCCATACCCGTGGCGGGCGCGAAGCCGCGAAAGGCAAACAGAGCGGCCGCACACAGGAAATCCAGCGCCTGATCGCGCGCTCCCTGCGCGCGGTGACGGATCTGAAGGCCATGGGCGAAATCTCGGTCACGGTGGACTGCGACGTGCTGAACGCCGATGGCGGCACGCGCTGCGCCGCCATTACCGGCGCATGGGTCGCGCTGCGTCTGGCGCTGGACAAGCTGGTGCGCGAGGGGGCGCTGGCCACACTCCCGCTCCGGGGGCAGGTGGCCGCCATTTCCTGCGGGCTGACGGGGGACGGGGCGGTCCTCGACCTTGATTACGCCGAAGACAGCACCGCCGGGGCCGACGCCAATTTTGTCCTGACCGCCGATGGCGGGATTGTCGAGATTCAGGGCACGGCGGAAAAAGACCCCTTTACCGAAGCCCAGTTCAACGCGCTGATGCGGCTGGCGCGCATGGGCACGGCGGAGCTGTTCCGCATCCAGACCACCACGGTCAAGCAGGCGCTCGCGGCATGAACACCCCCACCAACCGCCTGAGCCGTGGGGACACGCTGGTCCTCGCCACCCATAACCGGGGCAAGATTGCCGAATTCGCGGCCCTGCTGGCCGGGTATGGCATCCGTGTCGTATCGGCCGGTGAACTGTCCCTGCCCGAGCCGGAGGAAACGGCGGACAGCTTCACCGGCAATGCAGCACTCAAGGCGCTGGCGGCGGCACGGGCGGCCAACCTGCCCGCGCTGGCTGATGATTCGGGCTTCTGCGTCGCCGCGCTGGGGGGCGCGCCGGGCATTTTCTCGGCCCGCTGGGCAGGGCCGGAAAAGGATTATCCCGACGCCATGCGCCGTATCCATGACCGCATGGCAGACAATCCCGACCGCAGCGCCTGGTTTATCTCCGTCCTGTGCCTGGCCTGGCCCGATGGCCGCACCGAAAGCTTCGAGGGACGGATTGACGGGCATGTCATCTGGCCGCCACAGGGTGAAAACGGTCACGGTTATGACCCGATCTTCGCCCCCGGCACCGGCACGCGCAGCTTTGCCGATATGAGTGATGCGGAAAAGAACACCATAAGCCACCGCGCGCTGGCGTTCGCCCTGTTCCGGGAGCGCTGCCTGCCCGCCGCGAACTGAGCCGCATCCTGCGCCATCAGTAAAAAAAGGCTGGCATCCCTGCGGAGCCAGCCTTTTTTTGTCACTCCACCGGGGGGTCAGCGCCCGGTCATGATCCGTTCCACCAGTTCGCTCACGCTGGGCACGTAGCCATTGGCGTAAAGCGGATCGGTCGCGAAGCGCCACGCATTGGTGCCGCCGAACATGAGGTTATGGTCCATGACCTCATCCTGGTCCGGGCCATGGGCATGCGCCACCGCCTGGAGTGTTTTCTGGATGCAGTACGAACGCGGATCCGCCTTGTGCCCGTTGGAATAGGACGGGGGACGCTGCGACCAGTTGGAAAAGCGGCATTCCGACAGGCAGCCCATGCAGGCCCCCTGATCGGCCAGAATCTCACGCGCCTTTTCCGGGGTTACGAACACCAGCGTGTTATCCGGCGTGCGCATGGCCTCGGTATAGCCTTCGCCCATCCACAGCCGCGCGCGCTGCCCGTCGGTCGGGGTGACGTAAACCTGCCGCCCGCGCGCGCCGATGGCCAGCGCCATGGTGTGCGCGCCCAGTTCCTCGGGCGAGAAGGGAATCTGCCGCTCCGAACGCCCGCGCAGTTCGCCAAGGAAGGCGTTGTTCACGGCGGAGGAATAGAAACCCGTGGGCGAGAAGCGGTTCAGGAACACATCCCCCTTCTTCAGCGTCAGGAGGCGGCGCTTCCAGGAATCGGGAATGGGGCTTTCACGCGTCAGCAACGGACGGGTGCCGAACTGGAAAGCGATCGGCCCGAGTTCGGGATTGTCGATCCAGTCCTGCCATTCCTCCAGCCACCACACGCCACCGGCCATGATGATGGGCGTCTCATCCAGCCCGAAAGCCCGCATCTGCTTGCGCAGCGCCAGCACGCGGGGGAACGGGTCCTCCGGCGCCAGCGGGTTTTCGGTATTGGACAGGCCATTATGGCCACCCGCGCGCCAGGGGTCTTCGTACACCACCGCGCCCAGCAGGTCCGCCGCCTTGTGATAGGCCCGCCGCCACAGGGCGTTGAACGCCCGCGCGGAGGAAACGATGGGATAGTAGTGGATGCCAAACCGCGCCGCGATTTCGGACAGGCGGTACGGCATGCCCGCGCCGCAGGTCAGGCCCTGTATCAGCCCCGGCGCACCTTCCAGCACCCCGTTGATGACACGTTCCGCCCCACCCATTTCCCACAGGATATTGGCGTGGATACGTCCCCGCCCGCCCGCGATCTCATGGGCGATGCGCGCCTGGTCGATACCGCCGCGAATGGCGTAATCGACCAGTTCCTCGTGCCGTTCGCGCCGCGTCCTGCCGTGATATTCCTGCGGGATAACGTTGCCCTCGGCATCGTAGGAATCGGCATTCACGATCGAAACCGTGCCTGCCCCCCCGGCTGCGGCCCAGTGCCCGGCGGAGATGCCGGTTGAGATCGAGACGCCCTTCCCCCCCTCGACCAGGGGCAGAATATCCGTCCCACCCATTCGGATCGCATTGATCGGCTTCATCACCATTCCATCGTCATGTATCTGCCCGCGCGCAGGGGAAAAAACCCGCAGGCCCCCTGCGCGTCGGACCGTCTTATCGACCCGGCCGCCGCGTATCAGCGCGCGGCAGGCGCACGACCGGGCTTGGCGCCCACTGTCTCGGTAATGTCGGCGCCGGTTTCCTGATCGACCACGCGCATGGACAGCTTGACCTTGCCGCGATCGTCGAAGCCCAGAACCTTCACCTTCACCTCGTCCCCCTGCTTGACGACATCGGTCGTCTTGGAGACGCGGCCCTGCGCCAGTTCGGAGATGTGAACAAGACCGTCACGCGGGCCAAGGAAGTTCACGAACGCCCCGAAATCGGCGGTCTTCACCACCTTACCATTATAGATCTGGCCCACTTCGGGTTCGGCCACGATGCCACGGATCCGCTCGATGGCCTTTGTGGCCTGATCGTCGGAGGTCGCGGCGATCATGATCGTGCCGTCATCGTTGATATCGATCTTCGCACCCGAATATTCAACGATCTCACGAATGACTTTACCGCCCTGACCGATCACATCGCGGATTTTTTCCTTCGGCACGGAGATCGTGGTGATCTTCGGTGCGGAGGAGGACACATCCGAACGGCCTTCGGTCAGCGCCTTGGCCATCTCGCCCAGGATGTGCAGACGGCCCTGACGGGCCTGGCCCAGCGCGATCTTCATGATTTCAGGCGTGATGGACGTGATCTTGATGTCCATCTGCAGCGCGGTCACGCCCTGCTCGGTGCCAGCCACCTTGAAGTCCATGTCGCCCAGGTGATCCTCGTCGCCGAGGATGTCGGACAGCACGGCGAAATCGTCATCTTCCTTGATCAGGCCCATGGCGATACCGGCGACCGGGCGCTTGAGCGGAACGCCCGCGTCCATCAGCGCAAGCGAGGTGCCGCACACCGTGGCCATGGAGGAGGAGCCGTTGCTTTCCGTGATCTCGGAGACGACACGCATGGTGTACGGGAACGTATCCTTGCCCGGCAGCAGCGGGTGGATGGCGCGCCACGCCAGCTTGCCATGCCCGATTTCACGACGGCCCGGGGAACCCATGCGCCCGCACTCACCCACCGAGAAGGGGGGGAAGTTGTAGTGCAGCATGAAATTGGTGCGGTATTCGCCTTCCAGCGCGTCCACCACCTGCTCATCCTGCGCCGTGCCCAGCGTGGCGACAACCAGCGCCTGCGTCTCGCCACGGGTAAACAGGGCGGAGCCATGCGCGCGCGGCAGGATGCCGACTTCGGACACGATGGGGCGAATCGTTTCCAGATCACGCCCGTCGATGCGGTAGCCGGTGTCCAGCACCTCGGTGCGCACCACGTCGGCTTCCAGATCCTTGATCATCGGCTTGGCGGCGTCGGCGTCGGCCTCACCGATCTTGGCGAGGATCGCTTCACGCGCGGCGGCGACCTTCTTGTAACGCACCTGCTTGGCGCGTTCCTTGTAGGCTTCGGCGATCAGGGCGCGACCGGCCTTGTCCACCTTCTTGCGCAGCTTGATTTCCTCGGCCGTCGGCTCGGCCAGATCCCACGGCGCCTTGGCGGCACTCTCGGCCAGGTCGATGATCAGGTCGATCACCGGCTGGAAGGCTTCATGGCCGAAGGTCACGGCGCCCAGCATCACGTCCTCGGACAGTTCGCTGGCCTCGGACTCGACCATCAGCACGCCTTCGGCCGTTCCGGCCACGACCAGATCGAGGTCGCTGTCGCGGACCTGCGAAATGGTCGGGTTCAGGATGTACGCGCCATCGCTGTACCCCACGCGGGCGGCGGCAACCGGGCCGAAGAACGGAATGCCCGACAGCGTCAGCGCCGCCGAACAGCCGATCAGCGCCACGACCGCCGGATCATTTTCCATGTCATGGCTCAGCACGGTGGCCACGACCTGCACTTCGTTACGGAAGTTTTCGGGGAAGAGCGGCCGGATCGGACGGTCGATCAGGCGGGAGTTCAGGACCTCGGCCTCGCTCGGGCGGCCCTCACGCTTGAAGAAGCCACCGGGAATCTTGCCCGCGGCGTAGGCTTTTTCCTGATAGTTGACCGTAAGCGGGAAGAAATCCTGCCCCGGCTTTACGCTCTTGGCGCCGACAGCCGTGCACAGCACCACCGTATCGCCATAGGTGACAACCACCGCGCCATCGGCCTGACGGGCGATCTTGCCCGTTTCCAGCACCAGCGGACGACCGCCCCACTCGATTTCCTTGCGAAAATAATTGAACATCCAGACAAACCCTGTCCGTTGACTGCCGCAATGCTGGCGGGCCGGACGTGGGAACATATGATGGCAGCGCCTCGGACGGCATGGAGTGATGACGGCTCCGCCGCCAATACACCATGTGGCCTGAAACGCTGCGATCCGGTCCGGACATTTCCGCCGTTGCGTCGGCAGCGAGTTGATGGCGCCCGTTATGGACGCCTGAAAATATCCGACCGCGCCGGGCACGGGCATGACAGGGCATGCCCCGCGCCCGGACGGGCCGTGCGGGAACGCATTATGACCGCGTTCCCGCGGGGTCGCAAATCAGCGACGCAGGCCGAGGCGCTTGATCAGTGTTTCGTAGCGGCTCTGGTCCTTGCGCTTGACATAGTCCAGCAGGCGGCGGCGGCGACCGACCAGCATCAGCAGGCCACGGCGGGAATGGAAATCCTTCGCGTGGGTCTTGAGGTGATCGGTCAGGTTCACGATCCGCTCGGTCAGCAGGGCAACCTGCACTTCCGGTGAGCCCGTGTCCGTGGCGGCGGTCTGGTATTCGCCAATCAGCGCCGTGCGGCGTTCAGCAGTAATCGACATCGTTTTCTCCATTAAAGATTCAGGTTCGGTTCACAGCATGCGTACTGATCGCAGCCAGCCATCCACGGGGCGGCACAGCCCGACCACACGCGCCCCGTCCATTGCACGCACGACCCCGCTGCGGGGGTCGGTGTGCGCCGGCATCCGGTCCGCCAGAACGCCCAGGTCAAGTGCCTGGCCGTATGACAGGGCATCCGCTTCCTCACGTGTCAGGGCCAGCGCCGGGATGTCGGCCAGCGCGGTCGCGACCGGAAGGAGCAGATCCGGTGGAGCAGGCGCGTTGTCGGCGCTTGCGACAATTTTGTCCAGCACAATCGCATCGGATTCATCAAAAGGCCCGACCCTGAGCCGCCGCAGCGCCGCGACATGACCCACCGTGCCGCAGGCCAGCGCGATATCGCGCGCGAGGGCGCGCATGTACACCCCCTTGCCTGATTCCACCTCGAACACCGCCGTATCGGCATCGGGCCGGGCGATCAGTTCGAAGCGGTCGATCCGCGCGGGGCGCGGCGGCAGGTCGGGCGCGTTGCCCGCGCGCGCCATGTCATAGGAGCGTTTGCCCCCCACCTTCAGGGCGGAAAACACTGGCGGCACCTGCATGATGTCACCCCGGAACGCGCCCAGCGCGGCCTCGAACGCCGCGTTGTCGGGGCGGATGCCGGAGCGCGCGGTCACACTGCCCTCGGCGTCGTCACTGTCGCGCGCCTCGCCTATACGCAGGGTGAAATGGTAACGCTTCGTGCCGTCCATGATATAGGGCACGGTCTTGGTCGCCTTGCCCAGCGCCACGGGCAGCAGGCCGGTGGCCAGCGGGTCGAGCGTGCCGCCATGGCCCGCCTTGGCCGCATCGAACAGATAGCGCACGCGCCCGACAACCTGGGTGGAAGTCATGCCTGATGGCTTGTCGATCACAACCCAGCCGTCAAGCGGGCGTCCACGTTTGCGTCGCATTACTGGGCACCTTGCACCAATGGGGGGAATGCCGTGCGTTTAGACGAGGCACGCAGGCACGGCAATGCCCCATTCCGTCCAGGGGGCTGGCCGCCACGCGCGCGCGTGATAGATTTAAGCTGAGAGGGACACATGCCTGCCATCACCCTACCCCGCTTTGCCAGCCGGGAATGAGATGCCATCCTGTAACAAACAGGCGCATGGATACCGTGTTCCTCAAATGTTTTTTATTCTGCGTCTAGGGAGAGCTGAACACCATGGCTGAACGGCAGACCACGGTCGGTGCATTTGTGTTGGGTGGGGCCCTCCTTGGTGTGACGGCCATTGCGCTGTTTGGAAAATTTCATCCCTTCTCTCCCACCAGTCAGGCCGTTGTCGTGTTCGATGGTCCGGTCAACGGGCTGGGTGTGGGGGCGCCGGTTACATTCAACGGCGTACAGGTCGGGCATGTGGAACGCATTACCGTCCAGTTCGATCCCGCCACCCATCAGGCCTATATTCCCGTCACGCTGGAGCTTGAGGCCAACCGCGCCCATATGGCGGGCGATCACGGCAAGGACCTGAACGCCAGGGAACTGCCCAAGCTGGTTGAAAACGGCCTGCGCGCGGAACTGCATATGCAGAGCTTCGTCACGGGACAGGAAGAAATCGACCTGACCTTCGACCCCGGCGTGCCCGCGCGCCTGCATCCCGGCCTGAGCGCGCTGACCGAAATCCCGGCCCGGGAATCGGAAATGCAGAAGCTGACCGATGCCCTGACGGCGCTTCCGCTCAAGAACATCGCCAACAACGCGGACAGCATGCTGGTCAGCATCCGCACCCTGGCCGACAGGCTGGACAAGGATCTGCCACCGCTGCTGGATAGCGTGCATTCCACATCCGACCACACGCGGGTGACGGTGGACACCGCGACCGATGCGATCCGGGATCTTGACCATCGTCTGGATACGACCCTGACCTCCATCAACCATCTGGCCGATACCGGCACGGCGCAGCTCGATGCACGCGGGGGTGAGCTGCATACCCTGCTGGTCAATTCGAACGAGACGGTGACCGAGGCCCGGGGCGCACTGGCCGGACTGCACGACATTACGGCGCCCAGTTCCGCCGACAGGTCCAATATCGATTCGTCGCTGCGCGATCTCGCCGCCGCCGCCGCCGCCCTGCGCGGTTTTGCCACCGATGTGGAACGCAACCCGCAACTGCTGCTGATGGGACGTCGCAACTGAACCGCCGCGACCCGCGGAACATGACGAAAAGGCCGGTCCGGCATGATGCCGGACCGGCCTTTTCAAATTCATCGCACCTGGTTTGCCGCTAATGGACCAGCCGGAAGGCTGTTTTCAAAAGGCGGCGCCCGGAAATTTTTCAGGAGTCCAGATCGCGTTTGACTTCCGGCTGGCGCAGCATGTTATCGACCTCCATTGCATAATCCAGCGCCGTATCGGGCTGGAAATGCAGGTCGGGCACACCACGCAGCCGGAGCGCATGGGACAGGCGCGTGCGCAGGAACGGGGTCACGCGCTTGAGCGCGGGCAGGAGTTCCGCCACGTCGCTCCGGCCCAGACGCGCCACGAATACCGTGGCATGCTTCAGGTCGGGCGAAATCCGCACCTCTGTTACCGTAATGCGCACATCGGCCAGTTCCGGATCCCGGAACTCGATGCGGGCGAACATTTCCGCCAGTGTCCGGCGTACTTCTTCCGCTACGCGCAACTGGCGCTGCGAGGGACCTGATGCGCCATGGCCGGCAAGTTTCCCTGCCGGCCCACTCTCGCTCATCCCTTTTCTGGATGAATTACGGCTCATGCCGGGACGAGTTCCATTTCATAACACTCAACCACATCGCCTTCGCGCAGGTCGTTATACCCTGCGAAGGACAGGCCGCACTCGTAACCGCGCGCCACTTCCTTCACGTCATCCTTGAAGCGCTTGAGCTGGCTCAGATCGCCCTCATGGATCACGACGTTGTCACGCAGCAGGCGCACGCCACAGCCACGCTTGACCACGCCTTCGGTCACGTAGCAACCGGCGACCTTGCCCACCTTGGTAATTTCGAAAACCTTGCGGATTTCGGCGTAACCAAGGAACTTCTCGCGATGCTTGGGCGCGATCTTGCCGCGCACCAGCTGCTCCACGTCATCCGCCACCTGATAGATGATGGAATAGTAGCGGATATCCACGCCTTCACGCTGTGCCAGTTCGCGGGCCTGCGCCGTGGCGCGGACATTGAAGGCGATGACGATCGCACCCGATGCCTTGGCAAGCTGCACATCGCTTTCCGTGATCTGGCCAACGGTGGCGTTGAGCACGCGGATCTTGACTTCCTCATGCTCCAGCTTCTGCACCGTGGCTTCAAGCGCCTCGGCCGAACCCTGCACATCCGCCTTGATCAGGACGGCGACTTCCTTCTGCGCACCAGCCTGGATACGCGCCAGCATCTGGTCCAGCGTGCCGCGCGCGGCAGTCTGGCCAGCGGCCATGCGATCCTTGATCACGCGCTGGCGGAACTCGGAGATTTCGCGAGCGCGATTCTCGTTTTCCACCACCACGAACGGCTCGCCCGCACCCGGAACCCCGGTAATACCCAGGATTTCGACCGGCATGGACGGACCAGCCTCGGACAACTGGCGGTTACGGTCATCAATCATGGCGCGCACGCGGCCCCATTCGGCCCCCGCCACCACAATATCCGTCCGGCGCAGGGTGCCCTTCTGGACCAGAACGGTCGCAACCGGACCACGCCCACGGTCCAGGCGGCTTTCGATCACCGAACCTTCGGCCACCCGGTCGGGATTGGCCTTCAGGTCAAGGATTTCCGCCTGAAGCAGGATCGCTTCCTCAAGCTTGTCCAGGCCGGTCCGCTTGAGCGCCGAGACCTCGACATCCTGCGTGTCGCCACCCATGCTTTCCACCACGATCTCGTGGTTCAGCAGTTCCTGGCGCACGCGGTCGGGATTGGCGCCCGGCTTGTCGCACTTGTTGATGGCCACGATGATCGGCGCATCCGCCGCCTTGGCGTGCTTGATGGCCTCAATCGTCTGCGGCATGACGCCATCATCCGCCGCCACTACCAGCACGACCACATCCGTGACCGACGCGCCACGGGCACGCATGGCCGTAAAGGCTTCATGGCCCGGCGTGTCGATGAAGGTGATCCGCGCCCCGGAGGCGAGGGTGACCTGATACGCGCCGATATGCTGGGTGATGCCCCCGGCCTCGCCAGTGGCGACATCGGTGGTGCGCAGCGCGTCGAGCAGCGAGGTCTTGCCGTGATCGACATGACCCATGACCGTCACGACCGGCGGACGGGTCTTGAGGTCTTCCGCCCGGTCCTCGATCCCCTCGATCCCGATCTCGACATCGCTATCCGCCACACGGCGTACGCGATGGCCGAATTCCTGCACGATGAGTTCAGCCGTATCCGCGTCAAGCGACTGCGTGACCGTCGCCATGACGCCCATCTTCATCAGCGCCTTGATGACTTCACCCTGACGGGCGGCCATGCGGTTCGCGAGTTCCTGCACCGTAATGGTCTCGGGCAGGACAACGTCGCGCACCACGCGGACCTGATCGGAACGCAGGCGTTCGAGTTCGGCCTGACGGCGCTCACGTTCACGCTGGCGACGGACCGAGGCGAGCGAACGCGTCTTGTCGTCATCCCCCTCGATCGCGGCCTGCACGTCGATACGACCCGCGCGGCGGCTGTCATTGTTCTTCTTCGCGCCACCCGACGGGCGGCGGCTGGGCGTGGCGCTACCGGGGCGGCGGCTGGGGCGGCGTTCTTCCTCGCCCCCTTCCGCGCGGCCCGGACGCAGGCGCAGGGTCTCGCCCGCACCGGCGGCCGCACCGGCTCCGGCCGTGCGCGCGGATGCCGCGCCACCACCTGCCGGACGTGACGGACGCACGGGCTGGGCGGGCATGATCGCCCGCTCGGCCAGCGGACGCAGGCGCTGCATCGGCGGCGCGAGCGTCACCTCACCGGGAATCGGCACGGACGAGACAACCGGGCCAGCAGGCTCGGCCGGCTCGGCGGCCTCCGCCGTCTCCGCGCTGCGGGATTCCCGCTTGCGGGCTTCCTCGGCCGCGGCGGCATCCGCCTGTGCGCGGGCCTCTTCCTCGGCGCGGCGGGCATTTTCCTCTTCCTGCCTGCGGGCTTCTTCCGCGGCGGAGAGGATCGTGATCTTCTCCTGCTCGCGCAGATCCTTTTCCCGCTGGATGGCCGCCTGCCGCTGCTCGTCCAGCACACGCTGACGGGTCGCGAGTTCGGCCGCCGTCAGGGCACGACCGCCCCGCCCACCGGCGCGGCCGCCAGCCGGCCCCGATCCGCTACCCGCAGCCCCGGCCCCGCGCTTCTTGCGCACCTCGACCTGAACCACCTTTGAACGACCATGGCTGAAGCTCTGCCGCACGGAACCGGCATCCACCGTCCGTCCGACTTCCCTCCGGCCCGCCGGCCGCAGGGACAAGCGTCCCTTACCCTGATCCTGATCGTTGCCTTCGCTCATGTACCCGCCTGTTCACACCGTCCGACGGACCGCTCCGCCGAATTCGGGCCAGTCCTGCCGGACAAACCCGCAAAACGTTCACTCTCGATACGGAAACGGCGCGCCAGTTCACCATGCAGCATGGCTGCATGAACAACATGGTCGCGGCCAAATGCCGCACCCAGACCCGATGCCGTAGGAACAACCGTAACCGGAAGGTCCCGTGCACCGGACAAAACTCTCTTCCTCTCGTCGGGGCTGCCATCGGCCGCCTGGATCACCAGACCGGCGCGACCGCCCACAACCCACTCACGCACCTTGGCGAAACCGCAGACAATCTGCCCGGCCCGCCGTGCCAGCCCCGCGACATCCATCATGCGCCGCAGCAGCCCGTCTTCCACAAGATGGGTCAGGTCAGGGTGAATAACAACCCTTCCCCGTGCCGCGCGGGCAAAGACGCCACGTGTGCGTGCCGTTTCTAACACATCCGCGCGTGCGCTCAACCAAATTCCCCGTCCGGGCAGACGTGCGGAAAGATCAGGGATCACGACTCCGTCGGGGGAAATGACGAACCTGACCATTTCCTCCCTGGGCAGACGGAGCCGCGTCACGGCGCAGCGGCGCAGCGGGCCGCGTTCCTCGTCGGCCATGTCGCCTGCGTCTTCCGCGTGGGGATGACCCTGATCAGACGTCGGACGTCTCCTCTTGCGTGGTATTTTCGTCACCCTCGAACCAGTGCGCGCGCGCGGCCATGATGATTTCGTTGGCCGCGTCCTCATCTATGGCGTCGCTGCCCAGAATCTCGACCAGTTCGTCACCGGCAAGGTCGGCCAGGTCATCCAGCGTCTTCACGCCTTTCTCACCCAGCGTGACCAGCATCTGGTTGGTGAACACGCCCAGCATGGCGATGTCATCCACCACCCCGAGTTCACGCCGCCTGTTGTCCAGCTCCTCTTCCTGACCGGCAAGGAAGCCTTCGGCGCGACGGACCAGCTCGCTGGCCACGTCCTCGTCAAAGCCTTCGATGTTGGCCAGTTCATCGGCGTCCGCGAAGGCCAGTTCCTCGATGGAGTGGAAGCCTTCGGTCACCAGAAGCCCGGCGATGACGTCATCAACGTCCAGCGCCTCGACAAACAGGTTGCTGCGACGGCGGAATTCTTCCTGGCGACGTTCCGATTCCTCGGCCTCGGTCAGGATGTCGATGTCCCACCGCGTCAACTGGCTGGCAAGGCGCACGTTCTGCCCGCGCCGCCCGATGGCGAGGCTGAGCTGGTCATCGGGAACCACGACTTCCACGCGACCGGCTTCCTCATCCATCACCACCTTGCTGACTTCCGCCGGGGCAAGGGCGTTGACGACGAAGGTCGCGGCCTGCGGACTCCACGGGATGATATCGATCTTCTCGCCCTGGAGTTCCTTCACCACTTCCTGCACGCGGCGGCCACGCACGCCCACGCACGCGCCGACCGGGTCGATCGAGGCGTCACGCGAGATGACGGCCATCTTCGCGCGCGAGCCGGGATCGCGGGCCACGGCCTTGATCTCGATGATGCCATCGTAGATTTCGGGCACTTCCTGCGCGAACAGCTTGGCCAGAAAGGCCGGATGCGTGCGGGACAGGAAAATCTGCGGGCCGCGCGGTTCGTCGCGCACGTCGTAGATATAGGCGCGGACGCGATCGGAATTGCGGAAGCTTTCACGCGGGATCAGTTCGTCACGGCGCAGCAGGGCCTCGGCATCGCCGATCTCGACCAGCAGGTTGCCGTATTCCGTGCGCTTGACCGTGCCGTTGACGATCTCGCCCACGCGGTCCTTGAAGTCATTGAACTGGCGGCGGCGTTCATATTCGCGCACGCGCTGGACGATCACCTGCTTGGCCGTCTGGGCCGCGATGCGCCCGAAGTCGATGGGCGGCAGCGGGTCGATCAGGTATTCCCCAAGCTGGATTTCCGGCTTGAACTTGCGGGCGATGTACAGCGGAATCTGCGTTTCTTCGTTTTCCACCGCCTCGACCGCCTCGGTCCAGCGGGACAGGCGCACATCGCCGGTCTTGCGGTCGATGGTCGCGCGGATGTCCTTTTCATGGCCGTATTTGGCGCGGCCGGCCTTCTGGATGGCCTGCTCCATCGCTTCCAGCACTTCCTCGCGATCGATCGACTTTTCCCGCGCTACGGCATCGGCCACCAGCAGCAGTTCGGGACGGGCAACGGACGTATCCATCAGTGTCTCCACAACATCGTTCAGTTGGCCTTGCGCGCCGGCTTGCGGCCGGGCCTGCCACTGGCCTTCTGCGTTCCAGCCGGGGAATGTGCTTCCTCCGGCCCGTTTTCCTCGCTGGCGGGTGCGGGCTGCATCATCCGCGCACTCGCCTCGATCAGTTCGTCCGTCAGGACAAGTCGCGCCTTGCGCATATCCGCGAAAGGCAGCGAAACCTCGGTGCCATCATCCAGCCGCATCAGGCCATGGCCATCGCGCGCGCCCATCACGATCCCGGCGAAACGCTTGCGGCCGTCGATTGGCATGTTCATCTCGGCGCGGGCAAGGTGGCCCGCGAAACGCTCCCAGTCCTTGACACGTGTCAGGGGCCGGTCGATCCCGGCGGAGGAGACTTCCAGCGTCCACGCCCCCGGCAGCGGGTCATCCACATCCAGGATCGCGCCGACCGCATGGCTGATCTGTTCGCAGTCCTCGATGGTGATGAGCGAGCCATCGGCCCGGTCCGCCATGATCTGTACCGTGGGCGATTCACGCCCCAGCACCGCCACGCGCACGAGGTCGAACCCCATGTCGGCCAGCGCGGGCGCGATCATCGCGGCGATGCGGGCGTCAAGGCCCGTCAGGAAAGGCAGATCAGCGTCCAATGCAAAAAAGGCAGCCCTGCGGCCACCCCCCAAAGAAAAAACCAGAGATGAAGGAATTGTGTATAACATAAGTCACGCCATCCCCGACCGCAAGGAATATATGCAGGCGGCTGCGTTACATTTCCTCTCTCTTATCGTCTTGCCTTATCCGTCGCCTGCCCCACATTATGCGGTCATGACGCCCTTGCCCTCACCGCCGGAACCCGAACGGGAACAACGCAGTGAACGCCCGGCCGGCCGCAGCAGGCTGGTCGTGGTGGGGCTGATCGCGGCCGTGGTGGCGGGCGGCGGGCTGGGCACGGGGGGCTTCATGGCCGCGCGCGAAAACGGCAATGCCGGCCAGACCGCGCCCATGGCGGCGGAAGCCGGGGGGCGCGGCACTGACAACAACGGCCACCTGCAACTGAACGCCCCGGTGCAGAACCGGCCGGACATGATGGGCCAGATGCCCATGATCGCCCCCGACCGGGCGGCGGAAATGCTGCGCCAGACTTCCTACACCCCGGAACAGCAGACCGAGATTCTGGCGGCGTTGCGGCGGCGGGAAGTCGTTCTGGCGGATATGCCGATGTATGACATGATGGGTGGCGGCGCAGTCGTGAACGTGCAGTCCCTCGGGCTGGTCCAGACGGTGCATCTCGGCCCGCAGCCCAAAAGCGTGATCCTGCCCATCCGCATCGCGGGGAATGTAAGTGTCACCGCGGCAGGGGATCCGGGCCCGGCGGGAATCCACGCCGGGGCCGTGTTCGTGCCCGGGCCGACGGCGCTGCCGGTCCTGACGCGCAATACGGAAATCGTGATCGCGGTGGTGGTGCAATGAAGCCGCTCTACCCACTGCTGATGGAACGGCTGGTGCCGCTCTTCATGGTCATCTTCCTGGTGCTGGGCAGTTTTCAGGCGGCGATGGCCCTGCATCTTTCGCTCGCCAGCGTGCGGCATTTCATGGAATGGTGTGCCCCGGCATATCCGGTCCTGGCCGCGGGCAGCGCCCTGCTGGCACTGGCCGGGCTCTGGTTCGAGAGCCGGGCCGAAAAACTGGCCCGCAAGGGAATCCGACGCAGACGGGGATGGATGATGGACGTACTCGCCAGGCTGACCAATCGCAGCGCGCTGGAGGAAATGCTGGCGCGCGAACAGAAGGAAACCGTGATCGACGCGGAGGAGCTGGCCGCCAGCCTGCGCGCGCGCGTGATCGGTCAGGACCAGGTGTGCGAGGACGTGGCCACCCAGCTACGCCGGCGCATGGCGCTGCAGGTCCGTGGCAAGCCGGTGGGGATTTTCCTGCTGGCGGGGCCGCCGGGCACCGGCAAGACGTACCTGGCCAAGCAGCTTGCCCGCCAGCTTGACCGCCCGCTGCTCAACTTCGACATGACGCAGATGAGTTCACCCCACGCCGCGACCCAGCTTTTCGGTTCACCCAAAGGGTATGTCGGCTCGGACACCTACGGCAAGCTGACCGGCGGGCTGAAGGAAAAGCCCGATGCGGTGGTGCTGCTGGACGAGATCGAGAAGGCGCATCCGGATGTCTTCAAGAAATTCCTGACCGCATGGAATGACGGACACGTGACCGAGGCCTCCACGGGGCAGCAGATCTCGACCGTGCGCAGCATCTTCATCCTGACGTCCAACATCGCCACCGATGCATTGTCCGAGATCGCGGACCGGCTGGCGGATGAACCGGACAAGATGCGCGCCGAGTCGGTCGAAGCCCTGCGTCAGGCCGGGTTCGCCCCGGAAGTGCTCAACCGCCTGGACCGTATTTTCGTGTTCCGTCCGCTGGAGGGACTCGACATCGCCCGTGTGGCGGCACTCGAGATCGAGACGATGATCGACAGCTATGGCCTGAAGGTGGAAACGGGCGGTATCGACGCCGCCCTTCTGTTCCAGGTCATGCGGCGTCAGGACCGCATGGGCCCCGCCGCCAGCGCGCGCGATCTGGCCCGCTCCATCGAGGACATGATCAGCGACTCGCTGATAACCGCCCGCCAGCAGGGCGCCAAGCTGGTGCGCGTGGTGACGGATGAAGACGGGGTGGTCGTCCAGATCGCGGATGACGGCGAAGCCCGGCGCGCCCGGGGCACGCCCTGACCCATGGCCGTGATGTCGCGTTTCCTGCCACTGGTCTCTGGCGTGGCGACCTGTTTTTCCGCCACGGTCGCGGGGACCGGCCAGATGAACGGCATGGGCTGCTGAATGTCTGCTTTTTCGCGTTTATGGCGTCGCGCGCCGCTGTGGCGGTGGAGCCTGTATCTGATCGTGCCCTTCGGGCTGCTGACGGTCATATTCCCGCCCGCCTACCTCAAGCGCCTGATACCCGCGCTGGGGCATGTCGCCACGAACATCCACAACAGGCTGGGCATGACCGATACGCCCCCCGCCGGAACGGCGGCGGGCGAGGGAAATGGCGATGGCGGGGGAGAGGGCATCGTGACCATGATGCCCATAACCGACCGCCTGACAAAGTCGATCCCGTTTGCCGGGCGCATCCTGCCGCTGCCGGCGGGTACGTGGCATCCGGTCATGAACGTCATCAACGGCCCGCATGGCGAAGTGCTGGAAAATATTCTGGTCCGGGTGGACGGCCATGTCGTGACCGGCCTGATCGGGGCGGAAGGCAGCATCCAGCCCGTGCCGGAAACGGCCATCGCCGCCATCGATACGAGCTGCCACGATGACCGCAACTTCATGTCGCGCGTGATATCGGCCCACCCGCCGGCGATGGAGTGCTGGTTCACGGCCGCGGTCTATCCCTCCTCCATCAACCGCACGGCGGTCATAGCCAACCGGCTGAAGGAGGAAGGCTTTGTCCTTCCGCCCGTCTTGCTGAAAACCGGATGGAGCTACAGCACCCCCGCCGGTGACCATAACGTCAATGTCGAGACGGTGACCATCTTCCTCAACCCGGTCAACAGCGACAGTACGAGAGCCCTGCGCTCCCCGCAGGACTGGACCAAGGAAATGCTACCCCAGCAGCCTGCCGCCAGTGATTTTGTAAAGCGCACCGATACATGGATCGCCGATTGGGCGCAGGTCATGCATGACGGCTTCCACAGCGACATGCTGGCCACGAATGAGGAAGAACGTGCCCGCCTCGCGCGCGACCCCGCCGCGCCGCTGCCGGGACAGGCCAACCCGCTGGACTGAATGTACTGGTCGATCAGAACCAGCTTTTTTCAAAACGGCGGCGGTTCCTGAAACTTTTTTCTGATTTACAGGGTGTTTCGTGAGGGGACTATTTGAAATAGTCCTCAGCCCTGGCGCAGTACGTCCGAAATCTCGATCAGGAAGTCCAGAACCGTGCGGGTTCGCAGCGGCAGCGTGCGCGGGCCGGTATGCACGGCATAGAAGGGGAGTTCGGGAATCGTCCATTCCGGCAGCAGGCATTTCAGCCGCCCGGCCGCCAGATCCTCCTCGACCTGAAACGCGGGCAGCAGGCCGATGCCCAGCCCGGCCCGCACCGCCTGCAATACCGCTTCGCTGCTATTGGCGCGGAAGGGGCCGCTGGCGGCAACCGTGGTTTCTCCCTCCCCCTTGCGGGTAAACTGCCAGTCCTGGCGCGTTCCGCCATAGCTGTAGGCGATACAGGGGTGATTGAGCAGGTCGCGCGGATGTTCGGGCGTGCCACGCCGGGCCAGATAATCGGTCGAGGCGATCACGCAGCGATGCACGGAGCCCAGGCGGCGGGCGATCAGGGAACCTTCGGCAATGGACCCGATGCGAATGGCGAGATCCAGCCCCTCTTCAACCAGGTCGCCAAACCCGTCGCGCATGACCAGTTCAACCGACAGGTCCGGATGCTCTTCCAGCAGTTTGTCCAGCCGGCTGGTCAGGTACAGGCCGAACGCCGTCGTCACCCCCAGCCGCACCAGCCCGGAAACCGAAGCCCGGCGGCGGCCCAGGGCCGTTTCCGCCGTTTCAAGAATTTCCAGCACTTCATAGGCATGCGGCAGCAGGCTGCGCCCGTCTTCCGTCATCATCAGGCTGCGGGTGGTACGCGCGAACAGGGTGGCCCCGTAATGGGCCTCAAGCAGGGCAATATGGCGTGAAATGGTGGGCTGGCTGGCTCCTGTCTCCCGCGAGACGGCAGAGAATGACCCCGTCGCCGCTACACGGACAAAGCTGTGCAAAGCAGAAAGCAGATCCATGAGGCCCCATCACATCCGGACATGTTATTACATTAACGTGGCTTTAGACGGCATCTTATTTATACACAATACAGAGAAAAGGCACCACGGATATGTGCGTAACGCAACGGTACCTATGCTGTATGTGCATAGATGCTTTCCTATAAAAAAACGGCGGCCCGTATGATACGGACCGCCGTTCTGTCATTTGGTTCCGGCCGGAGCCGGAACAGGCCGTAAGGTCAGGCCGCCTTCGTCATGCCGCGCAGCACGGTCTGGAGAATGCCGCCATTGCGGAAATATTCCACCTCGTCCAGCGTATCGACACGGCACAGCAGGGGTACGTCCTGCTTGGAGCCATCGGCGCGGGTGATGGTCATCGTCATCGTCATGCGCGGCGTGATCTTGTCCAGACCGCGGATTTCGATGGTTTCATCCCCCTTCAGGCCCAGCGTCTTGCGCGTGGTGCCCGCCTCGAACAGCAGCGGCAGGACGCCCATGCCCACCAGGTTGGAACGGTGGATACGCTCGAAGCTTTCGGCGATCACGGCGCGCACACCCAGCAGCAGCGTGCCCTTTGCCGCCCAGTCGCGCGAGGAACCCATGCCGTATTCCTTGCCGCCAAAGACGACCAGCGGCACGCTCTCCTTCTTGTATTCCATCGCGACATCGTAGATCGAGCCTTCCTTGCCATCCGGGAAGTGCTTGGACACGCCCCCTTCGGTGCCGGGCAGCATCTCGTTCTTGATGCGGATGTTGGCGAATGTGCCGCGCACCATCACGCGGTCATTGCCACGGCGTGAGCCGTAGGAGTTGAAGTCCTTCTTCGCCACGCCATGGGCTTCAAGGTACTTGCCCGCGGGCGAGCTTTCCTTGATCGCGCCGGCGGGCGAGATGTGGTCGGTCGTGATGTTGTCACCCAGCAGCGCCAGGATGCGCGCACCGATGATATCACCGCGCGGCTTGGGCTCGGGGGTGATGTCCTGGAAATACGGCGGATCCTGCACGTAGGTGGAGCTGGAATCCCACGCATAGGTCTCGGAACCGGTGGCGACTTTCAGCGCCTGCCATTCCTTGGTGCCCTGGCTTACGTGCTTGTAGCGCTTGATGAACTCCTCACGCGTGATCGCGGACCCGATCAGGGCGGCGATCTCGTGGTTGGTCGGCCAGATGTCCTTCAGGTAAACCGGCTTGCCATCCTTGGAGGTACCGAGCGGCGTGGTCGTGATGTCCTCGCGCATGGTGCCCAGCAGGGAGTAGGCGACCACCAGCGGCGGGCTGGCCAGGTAGTTGGCGCGCACGTTGGGGGAGATGCGCCCCTCGAAGTTACGGTTACCCGACAGCACCGACACCGCGACCAGCTTGTTGTTCTCGATCGCATCGACGATGTGATCTTCCAGCGGGCCGGAGTTGCCGATACAGGTCGTGCAGCCGTACCCGACGGTGTTGAAGCCCATCGCGTCCAGTTCCGCCTGCAGCCCGGCGCGGTTCAGGTAGTCGGTCACCACCTGCGATCCCGGTGCGAGCGAGGTCTTGACCCACGGCTTGGGCTTCAGGCCCAGCGCGCGCGCCTTTTTCGCCACCAGACCAGCCGCGATCAGCACGGCGGGGTTGGAGGTGTTGGTGCACGAGGTGATGGCCGCGATCACCACGTCACCATGGCCGATCTCGTAATTGGTGCCGGCAACCTTCGCCTTCTTGTCCTTGTCGGCCACGGGCACGCCCAGGTTCCCGGTCAGCTCGGTCTCGAACGCCTTGTCCGCACCCTTCAGCACGACACGGTCCTGCGGGCGCTTGGGCCCGGCGATGGACGGCACGATGGTGGCAAGGTCGAGTTCCAGCGTATCGGTGAAGACCGGGTGCGCCGAATCGGCGTGCCGGAACATTTCCTGCGCCTTCAGGTATTCTTCCGTCAGCTTGATGCGGTGTTCGTCACGGCCGGTCTGGCGCAGGTAATCCAGCGTCAGGTTATCGACCGGGAAGAAGCCGCAGGTCGCGCCATATTCCGGCGCCATGTTGGCGATGGTCGCGCGGTCGGCAACCGGCAGGTGGTCAAGGGCGGGGCCGAAGAACTCGACGAACTTGCCGACAACGCCCTTCTTGCGCAGCATCTGGGTCACGGTCAGCACCAGGTCGGTGGCGGTCGCGCCTTCGGGCAGCTTGCCCGTCATCTTGAAGCCGATCACATCGGGGATCAGCATCGCGATCGGCTGGCCCAGCATCGCGGCTTCCGCCTCGATCCCGCCAACGCCCCAGCCCAGCACGCCCATGCCATTGACCATGGTGGTGTGGCTGTCGGTGCCGAACAGCGTATCGGGATAGGCATAGTCCTTGCCGCCCACATGCGCCGTCCATACCGCCTGGGCGATATATTCAAGGTTCACCTGGTGGCAGATGCCCGTGCCCGGCGGCACGACGGAGAAGTTCTCGAACGCTTCCTGGCCCCAGCGCAGGAAGGCGTAGCGTTCGCCATTGCGCTCGAACTCGATGGTGACGTTGTCCTGCAGGGCGTCCGGCGTGCCGGCCACGTCCACCATGACCGAGTGGTCGATCACGAGGTTGACGGGAACCAGCGGGTTCACCTTCTGCGGGTCGCCCTTGAGCTTGAGGATACCGTCGCGCATCGCGGCCAGATCCACCACGGCGGGAACGCCGGTGAAATCCTGCATGAGGATGCGCGCGGGCTTGAAGGGCACTTCCTTGGTGCTGCGCCCTTCCTTCAGCCATCCGGCGATGGCCTTGGCGTCCTCGACCGTATAGGAATGCCCGTCCTCGAACCGCAGCACGTTCTCCAGCAGCACTTTCAGGCTGACCGGCAGGCGGGCCACGGAACCGATTGTCTTTTCCGCTTCCGGGATTGAGAAATAATGATAGGTCTTGCCGTCCACATTCAGTGTACGGCCCGTTTTCAGTGAGTCGTGCCCAACCGTCTTCATTGGCTTTGTTTCCTCCGAGGCGTCAGCAACGGATCGTCCCCTGTGACCGTGTCCCCGCGGCCTGTTTCCATGGTGCGGGGTTAACGACCTTGCCGGGGACAACCGGCTTGATCTCCCAACGGGGGTAGAACATACCCGGACGCGGTTGCGACACAAGCTGGAGCCGGTAACAAGAAAGCGGGAGCAGGTGTTTTTTTGCATCCCTCCCCCCCTGACCCACCGATTGGAGGATTTCCGTCATTCCTGCCATTACCCCCCCCGGCCCCCCTGTGCTGGAAGTGGAGAATATCTCGGTTTTCCGCGGTGAACGGCTGGTTCTGGATCGGGTCGGCTTCACGCTGGAGGCAGGATGCGCCCTGCTTCTGACCGGGCCGAACGGCGCGGGAAAATCCACCCTGCTGCGTGTGCTTGCGGGCCTGCGCAAACCTGAAGGCGGCCATGTGCTGTGGTCGGGTGTGGATACGCTGGCCGACCGCAGCGAGCATGCCAGCCGCGTGGCCTATCTGGGCCATCAGGACGCGCTGAAGCCGGGCCTGACACTGCGTGAAAACCTGACGCTGGCGGCCAGATCGGGGGGCGGAGATCCCGATTCATGCATGAAATCACTCAATATTCTGGGGCTGGCGGATCTTCCGGCGCGCATGCTTTCCGCCGGGCAGAAACGCCGCGCGGCGCTAGCGCGGGTATTGCTGGCGCGCGCCCCGCTATGGCTGCTGGACGAGCCCAGCCTGGGCCTGGATATCAACACGATGGACCTGCTTGGCACATTGTTTGCGGCCCATCGGCGGGCTGGCGGAATCGTGATCGCAACAACCCATGTTCCCCTGCCCCTGCCCAATGCCCGGACGCTGGCCCTGCCCGGACTGAACGAATCCGACATTCCGCAACCGATGGAGGATTTTCCCGAGGATGACCTGCTGTGAAATTCCGGATTCCCTCCCTCATCGTGGCCATCCTGGAACGCGACCTGCGCCTTGCCCTGCGCCATGGGGCGGATACGCTGGGCGCGGTGCTGTTCTTCATCCTGGCGGGCGCGCTGTTTCCGCTCGCCCTTGGTCCCTCGCCCGAACTGCTGCGCCGCATGGCGCCGGGCATCGTATGGGTCTGCGCGCTGCTGGCCGCCCTTCTGCCGCTGGACCGTCTGTTCGGTTCGGAACTGGAGGACGGGTCGCTTGACCAGCTTCTCATGACCGGACTGCCCGCGCCGCTGATCGCGCTGGCCAAGATGATGGCCCACTGGCTGACGACCGGCCTGCCGCTGCTGCTGGCGGCGGGGCCACTGGCCATCATGCTGGGCATGCCGGGCAGCAGCATGGTGGTACTGCTGACGGGGCTGTTCCTGGGCACGCTCATCCTGTCGCTGATTGGCGGCATGGCGGCTTCGGTGGTGCTGGGCGCGCGCCGGGGCGGCGTGCTGCTGCCGCTGCTGGTGCTGCCGCTGACCACGCCCGCGCTCATTTTTGGCGCGGCGGCCCTTGATGCGGCACAGACCGGCCTGTCATGGGGGCCGGATCTGGAACTGCTGGGGGCGTTTCTTGCCGGGGCGATTCCCCTGTGCCCGCTCGCAGCGGGGGCGGGACTGCGCGCGGCGGTGGAATAGGCCCGCCGCGCCGGATCCTTACGGTGTTCCCGGTTTCGCGGGGGCCGGGGCGGACGGCGCGCCCACGTCAAAAGGCAACGCGCCCTCTCCCGTATCGCCACCGCGCGAACGCATGCGCCAGTGCAGGACGTAGTGCCCCGGCGTCAGGGCCGTGGTTGTGGAAATGGCGTGCTGTTCGTCATCAACGGGCGACGCGGGCAGCAGGCGGGGCGCCCCGTCCGGCCCCAGCAGCAGCAGGCGGGCACGGAAGGGGTCGATCACGCTATCGAATGACAGCCTGAACGCGACATTGCCCGCGGCCACCGTCCGCCCCGCCGCCGGTTCGGCCTGGACCAGAACCGGCGCGGCGAAAGCCCGCGCCATTCCCCCCGCGCCTGACAGGATGGCGGCAACGGCCAGCATGCGTGGCAGTGTGGAAAAGGACACGGGCAGGCACCTCCGGCGCTGATGGGACTGCGGTGTGTATTCCCCAGATACACGCAGGGCGGCAAGACCTTCGTCCCGCCGCCCTGTCGTGCGCGCGTCCGTTCCGGATACGCGGTGTCAGATATAATGTTCCTCAAGCGGGCGGAGGCCGTTGAACCCGGTCGAGCAGTAGGTGGATACGTACGCCCCGGTGGAGAGCAGTTCGATCCGGTCCCCCGACTCCAGGCCAAGCGGCAGGGCGTAGGGGGTCTTTTCGTACATGATGTCCGCGCCATCGCAGGTGGGGCCGGCAATGGCGACCGGGCCGGTTTCCATGCCGTCATGCGCGGTGCGGATGCCGTAGCGGATGGCTTCGCCCTCGGTCTCGGCCAGGCCGCCGAAACGCCCGATGTCCAGATAGACCCAGCGCACCCCGTCATCGATGCCACGGCGGCTGACCAGCACGACCTCGGACGAGACCACGCCCGCATCCCCCACGATGAAGCGCCCCGGCTCGACAATCATTTCCGGCAGGTCATTGCCGAAATGCTCGGTCATCGCGTGGCTGATCGCCAGCGCGAAGCGATCGATACCCGGCACGTCGTCACGGTAGCGGATGGGGAACCCACCGCCCAGATTGACCATGCGCAGGTCCAGCCCCGCCGCCTTCAGGTCGGTAAACAGCATGCCCACGCGGGCGATCGCCGCCTCGTACGCGCCGGTCGCCGTCTGCTGGCTGCCAACGTGGAAGGACAGGCCATAGGGGTCCAGCCCCAGGTCACGCGCGCGCAGCATGAGGTCGCGCGCATTGTCCAGCGTGGTGCCGAACTTGCGTGACAGCGGCCAGTCGGCGCCTTCATTCTCCACGATCAGGCGGCAGTAAACGCGCGAGCCGGGGGCGTGACGCGCCAGCTTGTCCAGCTCTTCCGCGCAGTCGAAGGCGAACATGTCCACCCCGGCCTTGTGCGCGCGGGCAATGGCGGAGGCTTTCTTGACCGTGTTGCCGAATGAGACATCCGCCGGGCGCGCGCCTGCGTCGAGGCACATGGAAATCTCTTCCCACGAGGCGGCGTCGAACGCCGAGCCCAGACCCACCAGGCGGGTCAGGATCTCACGGGCGGGGTTGGCCTTGACGGCATAATAGATGCGCGCGAGCGGCAGGGCCTCGCGCAGGGCGCGATAGCGTTCTTCCACCCGGTCTACATCAACGACAAGGCAAGGCGTAGCAGGAGACTGCTCAACCAGATAACGAGCGATTTTGGGAGTCATCGCACCCAAATCCCTTCTGTACTGCCGCCCGATGAATACAATTCTGGAATTGCACAAACGGACAGATGTTGCGAAACGGTCTAACGGACCAGCGACCAATAAGGACCCCCGCCTGCGCGGCGGCCCGATTGCCAGAACGCTTGACGTCGTTGCGTAACCTCAGAGGGCCAGTGGCACGTGCGTTGTTGCGTAGGGAGCGCATATGCGGACAATACGCGCGTGACGCAACAGAAAAATCATCCCTGCGAAAGGTTTTTCATCTAGGATGGGTCCACCGTGGCACAATACCCACACGGCGGCCCGCCCGCCGGCCCGTGCCCGCCACCAACACCCCACAGGACACGAAGCCCGCATTGGCTGGATCACCCTCTACCCGGATCAACATGACGGACATCCCCCCGCAAGCTCCGCCGCTGCCTGAATTTTCCATGCAGCAGGTCAGGAAAGTGCTGCGCCTGGTCGCCCGTAACATCATATCCGACCAGATCACGCTGGCGGCGGCGGGCTGCGCGTTCTACGCCACCCTTTCGCTTTTTCCGGCCATGAGCACGCTCATCTCCCTGTATGGCCTGCTGTTCGACCCCCAGACGGTGGAACCGCAGCTTGTGGTGCTGCGCAACCTGCTGCCGCCTTCCGCCTATGACGTAATCGGCGCGCGCATCCACCTGCTGGTGGCGGAATCGCATTCCTCGCTTACGCTGAACCTGATCATATCGACCACCATCGCCACATGGTCGGCCTCGGCGGCGACACGCTCGCTGATCATGGCGATGAACGTGGCCTACAACACACCGGAAACACGCAGTTTCGTGCGCTTCCAGGTCATGGGCATGGCGCTGACGTTCTGCTCCATCTGCGGGGGGATCCTTACCCTTGCGCTCATGGTGGCGCTGCCGTTCCTGCTGGATTACCTGCCGCAGCGGCTGGAAGTCGCCCCGCCACGCGGTTCGGTGGAGCTGATGGTGCGCATGGGGGGGCCGGCACTCATGCTGCTGTTCGTGCTTTCACTGTGTTCCTTGCTGTACCGCTTCGGACCCAACCGGCCCCATACCTACTGGCGCTGCGTCCTGCCCGGTTCGGTCGGGGCGACGGTGCTGTGGCTGATCTGCTCGACGGGGTTTTCCTATTACGTCAGCCACCTGTCGGGATACAGCGTCACCTACGGGCCGCTGGGCGCGTTCATCGCCATCATGATGTGGTTCTACGTTTCGGCCTATGTCGTGCTGCTGGGCGCGGAACTGAATGCGGGCCTGGAAGTCGAGATGGACCTGCGCTGCGCACCGGGCAAGACGATGGAAGGCTGGACCAAGCACCAGCATTTCTGAAAAATGGTCCAGGGGCTCGCGTGTCCCGCATAAGCGGGGTCAGCGCGGGGCGCTGGCGACTTCGTCTTCCGCATGCGCGGGTTCGATATCGACCGCCGTCGCGCCAGCGGACAGGATGCCCAGGCGGCGCGCGGCCTCCGCCGACAGGTCGATGATGCGGTGGCCGTAATAAGGGCCCCTGTCATTGACCGTCACCACCACCGAACGGCCGGTACGACGCGAATGCACGCGCAGCCGCGTGCCCAGCGGCAGGCGCGGGTGGGCGGCGGTCAGCGCGTCCGGATCGAAGGTCTGCCCCGATGCGGTGGCGCGGCCTTTCTGCATGTGGGTGCCGTACCAGCTTGCAATGCCGTGCTGGCTCCAGTCAGGCGGAACGTCCGCCATGATGGCCGGGGACACCACGCCAGGCGCGTCATGACGCACCGGCGCACAGGCCGCGGGTTCGGTGCCGGAGACGATGGACATGAAACAGGCGATCACGACCGGCATCACAGACCATGCCACCCCGCAACGCGCCCGCCTGCCACCGTTCCGGTGATCGGGATACCCTGTCATGAACCGACCCATAACACAGCGCACCCCGATTTTCCTACAAATACGTACCCTGCCCCCCTACCGGCACGGTCAGGGCGCCCGTGGCATGACGCCCATGCGGGGCCGTTACGCGGGCATGGGCATGAACGGACTTGGAACCGGACGGCGGGCGTGCTAGGCGCGTGCATCATGGAGCGCCCTCTCATTGCCGTGTTGAACGGCCCCAACCTGAACATGCTCGGACTGCGCCAGCCCGAGGTGTATGGTCACGCCACGCTGGATGATGTGGAACAGGTCTGTGTCCAGGCCGCCGAGCGGCTGGATGTGGCCATCGACTTCCGCCAGACCAATGGGGAGGGGGAGCTCGTATCCTGGATACAGGAATGCCGGGGCCGCGCACGCGGCATCATCATCAACCCGGCGGCTTACTCCCATACCTCGGTCGCGCTGCTTGACGCGCTTCTGGCCGTTGATCTGCCCGTGATCGAGGTTCACATTTCCAATATTCACCGCCGTGAAGACTTCCGCCATCACTCGTACGTTTCCCGCGCCGCCATTGGCGTCATATGCGGGCTGGGCGTGCGGGGGTACGCGCTGGCGCTTCAGGCCATGACAGACATGATTCTGGACGAGGACGATCAATGAGCCGACTGCTCGTGGATGCGGATGCCATTCGGGCATTGGCGGAAATTCTGACCGATACCGGCCTGACCGAAATCGAGATCGCGGAAAAGGACAACCGCATCCGCGTTGTCCGCGCCGCCGCGCCCGTGGCCCACGCCGTGGCCGCCGCCCCGGCTCCGGCCCCCGTCGCGCCGCCAGCCGCGGCCGCGACCCCGGTGGCCCCCGCGGCCGACCCGTCCAAGCACCCCGGCGCGGTGACGAGCCCGATGGTGGGCGTGGCCTATCTGGCGCCCGATCCGTCCTCGCCCCCGTTCGTGACGGAGGGCCAGCAGGTCAGCGCGGGCCAGACGCTGCTGCTGATCGAGGCGATGAAGACCTTCAACCAGATCAAGGCGCCACGCGCGGGCACGCTGAGCCGGGTGCTGATCCAGTCGGGCGATCCGGTCGAATTCGGCGAAGCGCTGGTCATCATAGAGTAATGTTTTCCAAAATCCTGATCGCCAACCGTGGCGAGATCGCCCTGCGCATCCTGCGGGCCTGCCGCGAACTGGGTATCCCGACCGTGGCCGTGCATTCCACGGCCGATACGGACGCCATGCATGTCCGCCTGGCGGATGAGGCCGTGTGCATCGGGCCGCCAGCCAGCCGCGACTCGTACCTCAATGTCGCAGCCATCCTGTCGGCGGCGACCATAACCGGCGCGGATGCGATCCATCCCGGCTATGGCTTCCTGTCCGAAAACGCCGATTTCGCGGAAACGGTGGAAGCCCACGGCATCACCTTCATCGGGCCGACGGCCGAACACATCCGCATGATGGGTGACAAGATCACCGCCAAGACCACCATGCAGGCGCTGGGCGTGCCGCTGGTGCCCGGATCGGACGGGGCGCTGGAAAACCTGGAACAGGCGCGTGAAGTCGCGGCCAGGGTGGGTTATCCCGTGCTGATCAAGGCCGCCGCCGGTGGCGGCGGGCGCGGCATGAAGGTCGCCCCCACCGAGGCCGACCTTGAGGAAGCATGGAGCGTCGCCCGGACCGAGGCCCGCGCCGCGTTCGGCAATGACGAGGTCTATCTTGAAAAATACCTCGACAGGCCGCGCCATATCGAACTGCAGATCATGGCCGACATGCACGGCAACGTCGTGCATTTTGGCGAGCGCGACTGCTCGCTCCAGCGCCGCCACCAGAAACTGCTGGAGGAGGCGGGCTCCCCCGCCCTGACCGCCGAACAGCGGGACGAGATCGGGGCCATCGCCACCACCGCCCTGACCGGGCTTGGCTACCGCAACGCCGGGACGCTGGAGTTCCTGTACCAGGACGGACAGTTCTGCTTCATCGAGATGAACACCCGCCTGCAGGTGGAACACCCGGTAACGGAAATGGTGTGCGACGTGGATCTGGTGCGCGAGCAGATCCGCATCGCGGCGGGCGAGCCGATGGGCTACACCCAGTCGGACATCCACTTCTCCGGCCATGCCATCGAATGCCGCATCAATGCGGAAGACCCGCAGACCTTCATGCCCACGCCGGGCACGATCACGGTCTATCACCCACCCGGTGGCCTTGGCGTGCGAATCGACAGTGCGCTGTATGCGGGTTATCGCGTGCCGCCCTATTACGACAGCATGATCGCCAAGCTGATCGTACGCGCGCCCACACGTCTCGAGGCCATTGCGCGCATGCGCCGCGCGCTGGATGAATTCGTGATCGAAGGGGTCAAGACGGTCATCCCGCTCCACCGCAAGATCCTTGATGACCCCCAGTTCCGCAAGGGGGACTACACCATCCACTGGCTGGAAAACTTCGTGGCCCGACAGCAGGGTGAATGACACGCCATAAGGAAAAAGGAGCCACCCGGACGGGCGGCTCCTTTTTTCATGTCCCTTCCAACAGGATCCGGTGACCCGTTCAGGCCATGACCGGATCGAGATAGGGGCTGGAGGCGTCGAAGAATTTCTGGTTGTGATCCAGTTCGTAGGAAATCACGTACATACAGACCAGCGCACTGTCGATTTCCAGCCGCACGCCCAGATTATCCGCCTGCCACGCCATCTGCTGGAGGTGGACGATGGCGAATTTGGCCGAACGCGCGGTCCGCCCGTAATGGCCGCCATAGCGCCCGCTGAACTGCGCCATGCGCCCCATCATGTCACTCACCACGCGCTGAGCCTCGGGCGGAAGCAGATGCCGCTCAAGAATCGCGCGCAGGCGGATCACGTTCAGCCCGATCGTCATGGCCGACAGGATCCCCTGCAGGTAGGCGTCGATGATCGTGTCGGGCGTGTTCTCCGCATCCGTCAGCAGGCGGACAAAACGGTCCACATTATGCTCGACCACATATAGCGTGGTGGGTAGCGTGCGGGCGCGCGCGACGTAGCGCAGCCCGCGCAGGATGCCGGTGCGCATCTGCCAGCGCATGTCGTTCGTATCGAAGGGCAGCACCAGCCGGAACGCCCACATCGCGTACCACAGCCCGAGGACCAGCGGCATCGCGGTGTTGAAAAAGGTTATTTCATCCAGCCGGCTCTGGTTGCCCGGCCCGAGCAGGATGGGCAGGAACAGGTTGTAGGACACCGCCCCCAGCACCAGCACGGGATAGGCGAAGGCCAGCCCCCCCGCCAGCATGGGCAGGAACATGCACAGGGCCATGATTTCATAAGTGGTCGGCTCCGCCAGCCGCCACAGCACGAGCACCCCCGCCATGACCGAGGCCACGATCGCGCCGCCCAGGAAGGCGCGCGTGGCCAGCGCCGGTTTTTCCAGCGTGGAGAACAGGCTGCACACGATGGAGACGAACATCATGAACGTCAGCCCCGCCGACCATGACGTGGTGACCCATATGACGCCAGAACCGAAAATCGTGACCGAGGCCCGCAGGCTGTTGGTGAAGGCCTGCTGCCAGTCGCGGAAGGTCTTGAGCCGGTAATGGAAGTGGTCGTGCAGCAGCGGGTTGCGGCTGGCGTCGAACTGGATCAGCGCCTGTTCCAGTTCATCGAGCATCTTGCCCAGCGCGTAATTGAGCATGCGCTGCTGCGAAAGCATCTGCGCCAGTTGCGGGTCGGTGGGCAGGCTGCCGGGACGGCCCATTTCCTCATCAAGGGAATCGGCCACGCTCTGGCGGCAGGCGGCCTGTAACGCGGCCAGGCGGGACAGGACGGGGGCGATGTCGTCACTGGCCCCGAGCTGCGGGGCCATGTCCTTGAGAAAGGCCTGCACCTTGCTCGATGTCGCCTTGAAGGCGGCGCCCGCCATGCCGCCCGGCCCGTTCATGAGTGCCGCCAGATCCAGCCCGCGTGAAAGCAGCATCGCCACCCGCGCAAGGGCCGCGCGGGCATGGTCGCCTTCATGCCCGCGCTTCGCGCCCATCTCGACTTCGGCAAACTCGATCTGGTCGCTCAGTGTGGTGATGTTGGCGAAGACGCCGCGCGCCTTGCGCAGGACCTGCATGTCTCCCGCCAGCAGGGAGGCAAGCGTCTGCGCCGCGCCGTCGATCGCGATCAGGAAGTTATGGCCAAGGCGGTCCTGCGCCCGCTCCTGCAACCGGAACTGGAACAGGGAGGAAACGGTGGTTTCCAGCACGATCCCCAGCACGATATAGGTCGCGCGCGCCATGGCCGTCATGAAGATGTGCTGGGGGTCGGCAATCCCGTCGAGCGAGATGATAGCGTAGGTGAAGCCACTCGCCCGCATGCCGTGGATACGGTAGTTGGTCATGGTGGCGGGGCCGGGCAGCAACGTGCCGATGAAGCAGAAGGCCCCGATCCCCCCGGCCAGCAGCAGGATGAACATGATGGGCGCCTGCGGAAAGGCCGCCACCAGCATCACGGCGCAGATCGTACCCACCACCATGCCGAACAGATGCCATCGCGCCTTGGCCACGCTCTTGCCGCGCGTGCCCTGTGCGACCATCCATACCGTCAGCGCCGCCCATTGCGGGCTGCCCAGTTCCCACCACAGGGCAATGCCCAGCGCGATGAGGGAGGTGATGGTGGTGCGCAGCGCATAGCCGAACGTGAAAATGCCGGGTGCGTACAGCCAGCGCAGGTGGTCCTGCCGTGGGGCGGAGCCCGGTGGCCACAGGCGCGTGAAGAAAGCGCGGATATGATCCTGAAAACGGATCAGGGAAAGCTCACGATCTTTCATCCCGGCATTCAGCCTCCCCTGTCCAGACACGATCCATGCGTAATGTTGTACAGCATACCGGCTGTACGAACAGGCCGACAGCCGAATGCCCGCATGGAAGGAAGCCTGTGCCGCATACCGCGAATACCCGGCCCGGTACTATCCGTCGTAGGAGACGAGGGTTCTGACCGGGATGTCCAGCCGTGCGCGGCCGCCCAGATCCGTCAGTTCGATCAGGGTCGCGGCCCCCACCACATCGGCGCCCACCTTGCGCAGCAGCGACACGGACGCCACCAGCGTGCCGCCCGTGGCCAGCAGGTCATCCATCACCACCACGCGCTGGCCGGGCTGGATCGCATCGGCCTGGATGTGCAGCGAATCGGAACCGTATTCCAGATCGTAGCTGTGGGCCACGGTCTCACCGGGCAGTTTGCCGGGCTTGCGCAGCATGACCAGGCCGCAGCCAAGGCGACTGGCCAGCGGCGCCGCCGTCAGGAACCCGCGCGATTCGATGGCGGCCAGAACATCCGGCGCCCAGGGCGCGACAGCCGCGGCAAGGCGGCCCATGGCGATCTGCCAGGCGTCGGCGTTCCGCATCAGGGTCGAAATGTCGTAGAACAGGATACCGGGCTTGGGAAAATCCGGGATGTTACGGATGTATTGTTTCAGGTCGATCTTGGCGGTCGTCATGATCGGTGCGCAGTCCCCGTTGCGTGGTCATACCAAATCCGGGACATGCGTGCCCCGTTCACGAAAATGTCGCCCTGTGGACGGCTCCCCGCTGTAGCCGCCACGCGCCGGGGGGACAAGCCCACCCGCGACGGTTCCATGAGCTTTGGACCCTGACCCGCGACCGGGTGGCGTGATGGAAGATTTTATTCCTGCGTCTCCACACCCGCGCCCACACCAGCGCCCAGACCGGGCCGGGCCGGGCGCAGCAGCACCATGATCATCATGATCGCGGCCCCCATCAGCATCACGCCCGCCATGGGAATGGGCGAATTGGCGGGCAGCATGCCCACGAACGCCCCGGCAACCGCGCCCAGCACGTATTGCAGCGTTCCCACGAAGGCCGAGGCACTGCCCGCAAAGCGCGGATGGTCCGCCAGCGCCCCCACCGTCGCGTTGGGACCGATGATGCCGGTGGTGCCCAGCGAGACCATCATGGCCAGGATCAGGCAGCCCAGCATCCATAATGGCGGGTGGCCGCCATGCTGCGTGGCGAAGGCGATGACGATGGCCACCACGGTCGTGGCGATGGTGCCCAGCACCGCAACCCCCACCGAGATGCCCAGGATGCGGGCCGCGTCGATCCGCCCCACCAGCACGCCGTTAAGCTGCGAGGCCCCGATCATGCACACGGCGAACACGCCGAACATCATGCCGAAATGCGCGGGTGAAAGCCCGAACTGGTTGATGAACACCGAAGGGGCGGCCGAAAGATAGGTAAACGACATGAAGCACGAGAAACCCGCGATCATCGCATGGGTGATGAACCCGCGGTCACGCGCCAGCATCACGTAGCGGCTGAACAGGGTCACGGGGGAAAATTCGCTGCGGTTCGCGGGCTGCAGCGTCTCGGGCAGGACGCGCCAGATCAGGCCGATACAGATCAGCCCGTACACCGCCGAGGCCCAGAAGATCGACCGCCACGACGCGATCGACAGCACCATGCCCCCCAGCGTGGGGGCCAGGATGGGCACGACACCCATCACCAGCACCAGACGCGACATGAGACGGGCGGATTCATTGCCATGCGACATGTCGCGCACGCACGCGCTGGGAATGATGAGACTGGCGGACGCACCGACCGACGCGATCAGGCGGAACAACGAAAAGGTGGGGATGTCGCGCGCCATCGCGCAGCCGACAGACGCCAGCGTATAAACGATGGTACCCGCCAGCATGGGCAGGCGGCGCCCGAACCTGTCCGATAGCGGCCCCATGGTGATCTGCCCGATCGCCAGCCCGACGAACCAGACCGCCAGCGTCATCTGCGCGGAACCGGCGCGGCCATGCAGCGTGGTTTCCAGTTCCGGGAAGGCAGGCAGGTATATGTCGGTGGAGACGGGCCCGACCGCAGTCAGGAACCCGAGCAGGATCGCGATCCAGCCCATGGGGCGGACAGTCGATTCCGGCGCGGGGGTTTCTGCTGACCGGCCCGCCATTGCGGATGACCCCATGAGGCACTCCAGTATTGAAAGGATTGTCCGGACTACTAGACCAGCAGTCTCGTGCTTTTCACCATCTAATTACGGCATTTCTGCAATTCGTTATCCCTATACCCGTCCAGCGCGCATCCGCCGCATGAGCCATAGCCCCACCAGCGCGGACAGGCCGAACAGCACGGCCGCCACCCCGAACCGGCCCGTACCCCCCAGCCGCATGCCCGTCCCCACCAGCACGAACACGATGGTCTGGGGCAGGCTGCCCAGCACGGTCGCAAGCCCGAAGGGCACAACCCGCACCCCCAGCATGCCAGATGCCAGGTTAAGCAAAAGTGCGGAGCCAACCGGCATGAGCCGCAGCATCAGCACCGAGGCGAAGGGCGCCTTGCCCACCACCCCCTCCAGCCGCGCCATGGTGGCGCCCAGCCGTGCCGGCATGCGCCCGCGCCCCGCCCAGCGCCCCCAGCCATAACCGCACAGGCAGCCCGCCACCGTGGCCACCGTGGCCAGCGCGCAGCCCGCCCCGATTCCATAGGCCGCGCCCGCCGTGAAGCACATGGCCTGCCGTGGCAGGCCGAACGCACAGTACACGCTGGCCCCCAGCACGAAAAGCACGACGCCCCGCGCCCCGGAATGCAGCGCCGGGCCCACCGTAAGCATATGCCGCACCCCCGGCAGGTGGCTCGCGACCACGGCCAGCACCACAAAGCCCAGCAGCAGCAGGGCAGGCCGCAGGAGCACGCGCGGGCTGGCCCCGGATGGCGGCAGGGGCGGTACGGCGTGCGGTAATGTCATGCGTGCGTCCCGTCCGGTGGCAATATATGTTCTCCCGCGCCTAGCATCGCCTTGCGGCGGACCGCAAGGGCGGTCTAAATTCGATTATGTCCGCATATCCTTCCCACGGCTCCCTGCTGGGCCGCACGCCGCCTTCCGCGCAGGAGCTGCGCAACAGGAAGCGCGTTTCCACGTGGCTGTTCGCAATCTGCTTCATGCTTGTGGGCATGATCGCACTGGGCGGCTACACGCGCCTGACCGGCTCGGGCCTGTCCATCATGGACTGGCGGCCCATCACCGGCATGATCCCGCCCCTGAGCCATGCCGAATGGGAACGGCAGTTCGCGCTGTACAAAACCATTCCGCAATACAAGATCCTGCATGACGGTTTCGGCCTGTCAGGGTTCCAGCAGATTTTCTGGGCGGAATGGACGCACCGGTTCTGGGGGCGGCTCATGGGCATGGTGCTGCTGGTGCCGCTGGTGTGGTTTTCCATCACCGGGGCGCTGAGCCGGGGGCTCATGGCGCGGCTGGTCCTGTTTTTCGTGCTGGGGGGGCTACAGGGGGCGATCGGATGGTTCATGGTGGCGTCGGGCTTCAACCCTGACAGCACCGCCGTGGCCCCGGTGCGGCTGGTGCTGCACCTGTGCTGCGCCTTCGCGCTCTATATCGCCATTTTGTGGACGGCCCTGTCCGTCCGCACGCCGCGCCCCGTCTTCATTCCCGCCACGCGTGAAGTGGTGCGCATCCACCGCCTGGTATGGACCATCTGCCTGCTGGTGGGCATTACGGTCATCGCGGGCGGATTTACCGCGGGCACCCATGCGGGTTTTTCCTACAATACCTTCCCGCTCATGGATGGTCACCTGATTCCGCGCGGCTATGCGCGGCTGCACCCGTTCTGGCTGAACTGGTTCCAGAACATTCCGGCCATCCAGTTCGACCACCGCCTGCTGGCGACCACCACGGCGCTGCTGATCGGCCTGACCATCGTGCTGGGGCTGCGCACGCCCAATCTGGGCAAGGACGTGCATGACGCGCTGGCGGTCATGGGGTGGCTGGTGCTTTTGCAGTACGCGCTGGGTATCACCACCTTGCTGCTGGTGGTGCCGGTCTGGGCGGGCACGGTGCACCAGACCTGCGCCGCGCTGGTCCTGACCGCCGCCATCGTCACCCTGCACCGCCTGCGCGGTGTGGGGCGCCCCTGAACCCCGCCTTTTTTTGAAAAAGGCGGCACCCGGAAACTTTTGTCAATTCCCCATCAAACAGCTTCCGATGCCGGACCGGCGGGGCGATCCCCCCGCCTGCGTGGTTTTTTGCATGTTCCGGGGGCCTGTTTACCTGCGCCCCCCTGCGAAGCGCGCCGCAGATACCCATATGCGCATCGGAAGCAGGACCGGCACATTCCCTGCCATGCAGGCTGGTCCCTGCCCGCGTGCCGGGTTCCTGGTGCTTCGGATCCCGCGTTATGGGCAAAGTCGGGCGGCATGGCGTGCGGCGTCTTTCCCGAACGGATTATTTTCTGCGATAAACCTTATTCAGACATGCAGGAATGGAACATGCACAAGCTGAAACATGTGGTGACGGGGGTAATTCTGGCGGTAGCCACATGTGGCCCGCTGGCGGTGGATGCCTATGCCGGACCCCATGGCGGCCCCGGTGGCGGCGGATGGGGCGGCGGCGGACATGGCGGCGGTGGCTGGGGCGGTGGCCCACGTGGTGGAGGCTGGCGCGGCGGTGGCGGCTGGCATGGCGGCGGCCCGGGCTGGCGGGGTGGCGGCGGCCGCTGGGGCGGTGGCTGGCGGCCCGTGCGCTGGGGTGGCGGCTGGGGATGGGGTGGCTACTACCCCGGCTATATGGGCTGGGGATATCCGTGGGGTGGATGGGGCGGCTGGGGCTGGGGCTGGGCCGGAGCGGCCATGGGGGCTTCCATGGGGGCCGCCGTTGCCGGGGCCAGCTACCAGGCGGCACCCGAAATCTATAACGCGACAGGCAATTCCGCGCCGGAGGATGACACGGTTTATGACCGCGACCTCTCCACGCTCTTCGCCAGTCCGCCCGCCACCCCGCAGGCACCGCCGCCCCAGCCGCCCAAATCCTGCCCCGGCGGACAGGTCTATAATGACCTGACCGAAAGCTGTGACCGGCCGTAAGGCTCCGGCCCGACCCGCCCGCCGTAACGCGGTGGGGCCTCGCGGCGGGTCAGGCCGGGCGCGCCGGGGCTGTGGCTGAGGGCACGGGCGCGGCCCCACCGTGTGGCCGCGCCAGCCAGCCCGCCAGTTCCCCCCGCACGAGGGTTTCAAGCAGGTCGATACTGTCGGGCGAATTGTTCAGGCACGGAATCAACGCCAGTTCCGCGCCACCTGCCCGGAGAAAGCCCGCGCGGGATTCGTTGCCGATTTCGTCAAGTGTTTCGATACAGTCGGCGATGAAGCCCGGCGTGATCACGGCAATCCGGGTCACGCCCCGTGCGGGCAGCGACTCGATAAACGGCGCGGTATAGGGCTCCAGCCATTTGGCGGGGCCAAAACGTGACTGGAACGTCAGCGGCATCATCTGCGCGTCATATCCCATGGCGCGGCGCAGGGCGACGATGGTACGTTCGCATTCCGCCGCATAGGAATCACCCTTTTCCACATAGACCCTGGGCAGCCCGTGGAAGGACGCCACGATCATCTGCGGCGTGAAATCCAGTGTCCCGAGATGAGAGGTGATGGAGCGCGCAAGCGCGGCGATATAGGCCGGATGATCCGCGAACGGGGGCAGCGTGCGTATGGCGGGCTGGTTGCGCATGCGCATGAGCGCACGAAACGCCTGGTCGTTGGCCGTGGCCGTGGTCGTGGCGCTGTACTGCGGGTAAAGCGGGGCCAGCAGGATACGGTCGCATCCCTGCTCCACCAGTTCATGCAGGGCCTGCCGGATGGAGGGACTGCCATAGCGCATGCCCCACGCCACGGGCACGCCATCCGTGGCCAGCCGCCGGGCCAGTTGCGTGGCCTGATCGCGGGTATAGGTGCGCAGGGGGCTTTCATCGCGGTCATGATGCCAGATGCGATGATACGCGGCGCCCGACTTGCGGGGGCGGAACGTCAGCACCGGACCATACAGGATCGGCTTCCAGATCAGGGGACTGGCTTCGATAATGCGCCGGTCCGACAGGAATTCCGCCAGATAGCGCCGGACCGCGCCATAGCCGGTGCCGTCCGGCGTGCCCAGGTTGCTGAGCAGCACGCCGGTCCGCCCGGGCGCCGCATCCGCTCCGGACGCGCGGTGTATGGTAATGAAGGTCATGAAACGGCTGCTACAGGAAGCCGCGCGCGGATGCAAAGAAACAGCGCGGGGCCACCCGTTCGCCCGCTACATGCCGGGTGCTAGCGCCGGGCGCGCACCCGCACCGGCTGTGCCGCCGGGGCCCGCATACGCAGGCCGTACGCCATGCCGACAAAACCCAGCAGGGCAACAACAGGGGCAAGCATCTGGACTAAAGTGAGCATCACGGGCCCTTTCCTGATCGGACGGGTACCAGTCAACAGCGCGTATCCCGCCCGCGTCAATCAAAAACATTGCCGCTGCGCGCCAGGGCCATGCATTTACGCATGAGCGACGGCAGGGCCACGGCCGCGCCCCCGGCATAATGGATCATGCCGTCTTCCCCCACCATGCTGTTGGGAAAGGCCGGTATGCGGGCGGCATAGATATCGGCCAGCAGCGTGAAATGGGTGAAAACATGCTTCACCCGCCCCGCCCGGTGCCATTCAACCCGCTGCCGGGGCGCTTTGGGCGCATGGACCAGCGCGTCCGCCTTCGCCCATGGCGTATCACGCCACAGCGGTCCGGGCAGCCCCATCATGCCGCCGAGCAGTCCCTTTTCAGGGCGGCGGACCAGCAGCATGCCGCCCGCGGCGTCCACCATGCAGAAATGCGCGCCGTACCGGATGGGCCGCGCCGCCTTTGCCGCGCGACGCGGCAGCGTGGCCGCGATTCCCTGCCGTTGCCCCGCGCAGGCCCCACGCCACGGACACAGCGCGCAGGCAGGCGTGCGCGGGGTGCAGATCCCCGCGCCGAGGTCGAACAGCGCCTGCGCGAAGTCGGAGGGGCGGGCCCGGGCCGGGGCGTCGCCATTCAGGGTTTCGGCCTGTCGGGTAATGGCCTTGCGCGCGCCGGGCAGCGGGTCGGTCATGGCGAACAGGCGCGCCGTCACGCGCTCCACATTCCCGTCCACCGGCACCACCGCGCGCCCGAAGGCGATGGCCGCGATGGCGGCGGCGGTATAGGGACCGATTCCCGGCAGTTCCCGCAGCCCTTCCACCGTATCGGGAAACCGGCCGCCCCGCGCGGCCACAACCTGCGCGCAGGCATGCAGGTTCCGTGCCCGCGCGTAGTACCCAAGCCCCGCCCACAGCGCCATGACCCGGTCCTGCGGGGCACGGGCCAGCGCCGTCACATCGGGAAAGGCATCCACAAACCGCTCGAAATAGGGTATGACCGCCGTAACGGTGGTCTGCTGCAACATGATCTCGCTCAGCCACACCCGATAGGGGTCGGCGTCCTGGCCCGGCAGGGCGCGCCATGGCAGGGTGCGGCGATGCCGGTCATACCAGCGCAACAGATCGGCGGAAGAAGGTAACACGGAACCGTTTATGACGAACCCGCCCCCGCGCAGCAAGCAAAAGAAAGCCGCCGCCCCGGCGGACCCACCGCCGCGCGCGTACCGGCCACGCAGCATGGCGGCACTCCTGCCCCATATCAGCACCCCGGTCTTTCGCAGGTATTCCCCCGCCGCCGTGCAGGTCATGTCGGACTGGCCCGATATTGTCGGCCCGCACCTGGCGGCCCTGACCGTGCCGCGCAGGCTGTCCGCGGGCACCCTGACGGTGGCGTGTTCGGGGCCGGTGGCGATGGAGCTGCAGCACCTTGCTCCCGCCGTGATCGCGCGCATCAACACCACATGCGGACAGGGCGTGGTCAAGCGCCTGAAGATGGTGCAGGATCTGACGACCGTCACGCCCCGCCCGGCCACGCAGCCACGACCACGCACGGCTCCCGCCCCGCTACAGATTGACGACATGCCCGATGGCCCGCTGAAGGACGCGCTGGGCCGCCTTGGCGGCTGGCTGAACGCGGCGCGCGGCTCCCGGTCCAGATAGGGCACAAGGACCGGGCGTTAACCCCCGGTCCACCGTCGCCTGTTACATTGCTGCCGGTTCATGCCATGAAAACGCCGCATCCCCGGCCTTAGCTGCGCGCCCTGGAAACGGTACGTGGACGAGACTGGATATCCGGCCCCCGCGCACCAATATCGGACATCAGGATGTCATGAAAAGGAACGGACCCGATGCGTAAATTGGCCCTTCTGCTGGCCGTATCCGTGGGACTGGCCGGCATTCTGCCCGCACCCTCCGCCTATGCGTGGCGTGGGGGCGGATGGGGTGGTGGCTGGCATGGCGGCGGCTGGCGCGGCGGTTGGGGCTGGGGTGGCTTTGGCATGGGCATGGCGGCGGGAACGGCGCTGGGCGTGGCCATGTCGCCCTATCGCTACCGGCCCTATGGCTATGGTTACGGCTATGGATATCCCTATCCCGGCTATGCGCCGCCCTATCCGGTTTATGCCTACCCGCCGCCGCCGCCCCCACCACCGCCGGCCTATTACGGCTATTACCGCTAGGGGACGGTAGATGGCGCACGGGCCGCGCGCACGAAGGCATGGATCAGTTCGGGTGACTTGACGCCCGGCGCGGATTCCACCCCGGACGATACATCCACCGCGCGCGCGCCGCTCTGCCCTATGGCGGTACGCACGTTATCGGGGGTCAGGCCACCCGCCAGCAGCCATGGCGCGGGGGCGTGCCACCGGGCGGTCAATGTCCAGTCAAAGGCATGGGCATTCCCGCCGGGGCGATCGGAACCGGCGGGCGCGCGGGATTCAATCACCATCGCATCCACGCCACAGCCTGCGGGCAGGTCGGCCCGGCTGGAAATGCCCGTGGCCAGCCAGACCGGCAGGCCGAACTGTTCACGGATCGCCATGGCGCGGGGCGCTTCATCATAAATCTGCACGCCGTGGAGCGGCACATGGTCCAGCACATGCCGGATTTCATCATCCGTCGGGCGGACAAACAGGCCAATACGCCGTGGGCCATCTGCAGGCATGCCACGTGCCAGCCTGCCCGCCGCTTCCGCCGTGACATGGCGGGGCGAGCGGTCAAAAAACACGAACCCGACCCAGTCGGCCCCCGCCGCGCAGGCGGCATCCAGCCCGGCTTCATCACGAAGGCCGCATATCTTGACCTTAACCGGCATGGGGCTGCGTCCCTCCACCCCGGTTCAGGCCGACAGTTCAGCCGCGATGGCCGCCGCCGCCGCCGCCGGATCGGGCGCGCGGGTGATGGGGCGGCCCACCACGATCCAGTCAGCACCCGCGTCACGCGCCTGCGCCGGGGTCATGACGCGTTTCTGGTCCCCCACCGCACTGCCCGCCGGGCGGATGCCGGGCACGACAAGCACCGGCTTTTCCCCCAGCTCCTGCCGCAACGGCGCGATCTCGTGCGAGGAACAGATCAGCCCGTCCGCCCCCGCCGCAACGGCCAGTCGCCCCAGACGCACCACCTGCGCCGCGACACTGCCCTCAACCCCGGTTTCATGCAGGGCCGGGGCATCCATGCTGGTCAGCACGGTCACGGCCAGCAGCAGGGGGCGCGCGCCCTCGGGAAAGGTTTCGTCCACCGCCGCGCGGGCGGCGGCGATCATCGCACGCCCACCGGCGGCATGGATGGTCAGCATGGCGGGCCGCAGGGCCGCCAGACTGCCAATGGCCGAGGCGACGGTGTTGGGGATATCATGCAGTTTCAGGTCAAGGAACAGCGGCGCGTCGCCCGCCGCCGCGCGCACGGCGTCCAGCCCCCGGGCATAGGTGAACTCCAGCCCCAGCTTGACCGCCCCGGCGGCCCCCATGGTGTCCTGCCGCCACTGCGCGGCCTGCGCCGTATCCTTGGTATCGAGGGCGACAATCAGGCGGGTGGACCGTCCACGCATCGGCGGTAACTCCGGGCAGGCTATGAAATGACAGGGGAAATCAGGAAACCGGCCGCTCGGGCGGCTGCGGCGCTTCCGGCGTGGCCGGTGGCGTTTCGGGCACGCCCGCCGATGGTGATGGCGCGGGCGGCGTTGCAACCTCCGCCGCGTAGGCCTTCAGCATGGGTGAACCGGCCGGGGCCGATGTCAGGCCGGGGGCGCGGGGGGCCACCGTGTCATCCGCCGGCATGCGCGCGCGCAGGGTGCGCAGTTCCTGCTCGGCCCGGCGGGCGCGGCGCATCTGCCGCAACACCACGATCCATGCGCTGGCCGATCCCGTGGCATAGAACAGCGCCGCCACCAGCAGCGCCAGAACACCGGGCGATGATGTCCATTTCCACTGCAACCATGACAGTTCCACTGGCGCCTGATTGCAGGCCGCGAAAATAATCAGCGCCACGATCACGGGCAGGGTAATGACAAGACGTATCATGATCCTGCTTCCCTACCGCCAACAGTGGGGGCAGGCAAGGAAATCAATTCATCGGGGGTGCCGCTTGATCGGGCGCGACAGCCGTGGTTGCCTGCGTTATCGGGGTGTGAGCGGCCCCTGCGACCGCAACGGGAGCGAAACAATGGGCAAGGTTGTCATTTTTCGTACGACGGCGCGCCGCGATGAATCCTGGGCGGTGGTGGCCCGCACCGGGACCGGCACATGCATCGCCAGCATCTACCCCACCCGCGCCGGGGCCGAGGCCGACTGCGAATGGCGCGGCAGGCAGGTTGCCGCCTATCGCGGCTTTCTCGAACGCAACGACATACCCGTTCCCCATTACAGCATCCGCCCCTACCGGCGCGCGGACCTGCCGCGCGCATGGCGGCCGCTGCCCGCGCTGGGGTTCCTGCATGGGCAGTGCCGATAGCAGGGATGAGTTGCTTTTGATCCCGTGACAGGCAAAATCGCGGCCCTGGCCGCCGACTGTAAACGGAGATTCCATGACCGACACGCCTTCCGCCCTTTCTCCCGTTCTGGAACAGGCGGACCATGCCCTTGACGCGGCGCTTGAACGGCTGTTCGCGTTCCTGCGCATACCCAGCATTTCCACCCAGCCCGAACACGCGGTCGATTGCCGCTGCGCGGCCCAGTGGCTGCGTGATGAGCTGGACAGCCTCGGCTTTGACGCCCGGCTGTGCGAGACGCCGGGCCTCCCCATCGTGGTCGCCCATGACCGCACGCCGCCCGCGGGGCCGCATGTGCTGTTCTATGGCCATTACGACGTGCAGCCCGTCGATCCGCTGTCGCTGTGGAAAACCGGGCCGTTCGAACCCGTTCTGGTCACGGGCAAGGATGGCGTGCGGCACATCGTCGCGCGCGGGGCATCGGATGACAAGGGTCAGGTCATGACCTTCATCGAGGCTCTGCGCGCCATCCGCGCCACACAGGGCACGCTGCCGGTCCGTGTCTCGCTGCTGATTGAAGGGGAGGAGGAATGTGGCGGCCCCAATCTCCTGCCCTTCATGGAGGAGCACCATGAGGAACTGCGCGCCGATGTCGGGCTGATCTGCGATACCGCGATGCTGCCCGGCGTGCCCGCCATCACCACCATGCTGCGCGGCATGGTGGGGGAGGAAATCCACCTGCGCTGCGCCGATCGTGACCTGCATTCCGGCATTTACGGCAATGCCGCGCGCAACCCGGTGGAGTTGCTGTGCCACGCGCTCGCCTCCATCCGCGATGCGCAAAGCGGGCGCGTGACACTGCCCGGCTTCTACGCGGGCGTGCAGGAGCCGCCCGCGCCGCTGCGCGCGCGCTGGGCCGGGATCGCCCCTGATAACGCGACCTTCCTGGGGGAAGTCGGGCTTTCGGTCGCGGCGGGGGAGGCAGGCTACACCGCCATCGAACAGACATGGTGCCGCCCTAGCTTCGAGATCAACGGCATATCCGGCGGTTACGCCGATGAGGGATTCAAGACCGTACTGCCGGGCGAGGCCGTGGCCAAGGTCTCGTTCCGGCTGGTGGCGGGGCAGGATCCCATCCGTATCCGGCAGGCCTTCTGCGCGCGCGTGCGCGACATGCTGCCGGAAGACTGCACCGTAACCTTCACGCCCTGTGGCGGGTCGATGGCCTGCACCGTGCCCGAGGGCACGTTCGGCCTGCAACCCGCCCTTGCGGCGCTGGGGGCGGAATGGGGCACGCCCGCCGTGACCATAGGCTGCGGCGGATCGATTCCCGTGGCGGGCGACATGCAGCGCATACTGGGCATGTCGGCGCTGCTGGTGGGTTTCGCGCTGGATGATGACCGCGCCCATTCCCCCAACGAGAAATATGACCTGACCTCCTTTCACAAGGGGATCCGGTCGTGGATCCGCATCCTGCATGCCATGGCGGCCCCCCATGCGTGAACCCCCGCGCCCGCTGGCCCTGACCATGGGCGACCCCGCCGGGATCGGGCCGGAAATCACGGCGGGCGCGTGGCGGGCGCTGCGCCACGGGGGGGAACATTTCGTGGTAATCGGGGATGCGCCGACCATTCACCAGCACGACGTGCCCGTGCGCGAGATCGACACCATCGCGCAGGCTGCGGAGGTTTTCGGCCGGGCGGTGCCCGTGCTGCCGGTCCCGCTGGAAGTCCCGCCCCGCCCCGGCCAGCCGGACAGCCGCAACGCCGGCGCCATTACCGCCAGCATCGCGCGCGCGGTGGAACTGGCCCGCAACGGCCAGGCGGCGGGCGTGGTGACCTGCCCCATCAGCAAGATCGTGCTGAAAAAGGCGGGGTTCGCCTATCCCGGCCATACGGAATACCTCGCCGCGCTGTGCAATGTGCCGGGGCGCGAGGTGATGATGCTGGCCTGCCCGGAACTGCGGGTGGTGCCCGTCACCATCCATGTGGGCCTGCGCCGGGCGCTTGATGAACTGGACACCGACCGCATCATCGCCGCCACCCGCACGACCTATGCCGCCCTGCGCCGGGATTTCGGCATTGCGTCCCCCCGCATGGCCATTGCGGGGCTGAACCCGCATGCGGGGGAAGGCGGCACCATGGGCACGGAGGAACAGACCATCATCCAGCCCGCCATCGAGGCCCTGCGCGCGGATGGCATGGACGTAAGCGGCCCCTGGCCGCCCGACACCATGTTCACCCCCGCCGCCCGGGCGCGTTACGATGTGGCGATGTGCATGTATCACGATCAGGCGCTGATCCCGCTCAAGACCATCGACATGACGCAGGGCGTCAACGCCACGCTGGGGCTGCCCATCATCCGCACGTCACCCGATCACGGCACCGCGTTCGACATCGCGGGCCGGGGGCTGGCCGATCCTTCCAGCCTTGTCGCGGCGCTGCACATGGCCACACGGATGGCCGAACACAGGAACAGGTCATGAGCGCATCTTCTCCCGCCCCGATCCGGCTGGGCGTGAATATCGACCATGTCGCCACGGTGCGTAACGCACGCGGCGGCTCCCATCCCGATCCGGTCCGGGCCGCCCTGCTGGCGCAGGATGCGGGTGCGGATGGCATTACCGCCCACCTGCGCGAGGACCGCCGCCATATCCGTGACGCCGACCTGGAACGCCTGCGCGCCGAACTGGCGATTCCGCTGAACATGGAAATGGCCGCGACGGAGGAAATGACCGCCATCGCTACCCGCCTGCGCCCGCATGCGTGCTGCCTGGTGCCCGAACGGCGGCAGGAAGTCACGACCGAGGGCGGACTGGACGTTCACGGACAGGCGCAGGCCCTCGCCCCCCGTATCACCCGCCTGCGCGACGCGGGCATCCGTGTCTCGCTCTTCATCGACCCCGATGTGGTACAGATTGAAATGGCGGCCCGGCTGGGGGCGGCGGTGGTGGAACTGCATACCGGCGCTTACGCCGATGCGGCGGATGATACGGCCCACGCCACCGAACTGGGCCGCCTGACCACGGGCGCCGCCCATGCCGCGCGGTGCGGGCTGGAGGTCCATGCGGGCCACGGGCTGAGCTACGCCAATGTCGCGCCGGTCGCGGCGCTGCCGCAGGTCATGGAACTCAATATCGGGCATTTCCTGATCGGGCAGGCCATTTTCGACGGCCTGCCCGCCGTGATCCGCCACATGAAGGCGCTGATGCGCGCCGCGCGCGCCTGACGCGCCGGGGGGTCAGGACCCGCCGGTTCCCCCCACGGTCAGGCCGGTCATTTTCAGGGTCGGCTGGCCCACGCCCACCGGCACGCCCTGCCCCGCCTTGCCACAGGTGCCGATGCCGGGGTCAAGGGCGGGTTCGCCCCCGATCATGGTGACCCGGGTCATGGCGTCCGCGCCATTGCCGATCAGGGTGGCGCCACGCACGGGCGCGGTGATGCGGCCATCCTCGATCAGGTAGGCTTCCGACGCCGCGAACACGAATTTGCCCGAGGTGATGTCCACCTGCCCACCCCCGAAATTGACGGCGTACAGCCCGCGCTTCGTGCTGCGGATCATGTCGTCGGTGGTGGCGTCGCCCCCCAGCATGATGGTGTTGGTCATGCGCGGCATGGGCGCGTGGGCATAGGACTGCCTGCGCCCGTTGCCCGTGGGGGCCACGCCCATAAGCCGGGCATTGAGCCGGTCCTGCAGGTAGCCGGTCAGGATCCCGTCCTCGATCATGACGGTGCGGCCGGTGGGGGTGCCTTCATCATCGATGGTCAGGCTGCCACGGCGCCCGGGCAGGGAGCCGTCATCCACCACCGTCACGCCGGGGGCGGCCACGCGCTGCCCCATGAGCCCGGCGAAAGCCGATGTGCCCTTACGGTTGAAATCCCCTTCCAGCCCATGGCCCACGGCTTCGTGCAGCAGGATGCCGGGCCAGCCCGCGCCCAGCACCACCTCCATCTCGCCCGCGGGGGCCGGGCGGGCGTCCAGGTTGACCAGCGCCATGCGCAGCGCCTCGTCCACGGCGCCTTTCCATGCCTCGGGGGCCAGCAGGCGGGAATAGGAATAACGGCCACCCAGCCCGTGGCCACCGCTTTCACGCCGTCCGTCCTGTTCCACCACGACCGATACGTTCATGCGCACCAGCGGGCGGATATCGGCCATGCGCTGCCCGTCGGGCCGCAGGATCTGCACCGCCTGCCACTCCGCCGAGAGGGAAGCCATGACCTGCACCACGCGCGGATCGCGCCCGCGCGCATAGGAATCCAGTTCGGACAGCATCGCCGCGCGGGTGGCGAACGCCCCTTCCCCCAGCGGGTTGATGTCGGGATACAGGTGGTGATTGGTCGCGCGCGGCCCCGCCGCCAGCGTACCCGTGCGGCCGGAACGGATCTGGGTTACGGTCTCGGCAGCGCGGCGGATCGCGCTTTCGCTGATTTCATCGGAATGGGCGAAGCCGGTTTCCGTCTCCAGCACGGCGCGCAGGCCGAAGCCTGAAGACGTGTCGAAGGTGGCGGAACGGATCACGCCCTCATCGAGGGAAATGACCTCGCTTTCCCGATATTCCAGAAAAAGCTCGCCATCATCCATCCCTTCCAGCGCCTGCTGGACAAGGCGTTCGGCATCCGGGCGGCCAAGGCGGGAACCGGCGCGCTCGAAAAACAGGGCATCGGTTGCGGCCAGCGGGGAAAGACCCTGAAGGGATGAGGGCATGAAACGGAAACTCCGGTTGGCGGAACATAAAAACACGAACGCTCGGGCCGCGCAGGCCGGGAGGGGCCCCGGTAGCATAACCGGATTCACCCCCATGGGAAAGTTGGGGCGCGTTCATGACAGATGCGATGCCGGGAAATGAACTTCCTTTCATTTGGGCTGTTTCCCTTTGTGATAGGGATGAAAGATAGAACAGTGTACAAAGATTGGACTTCCATTGTTCGGAGAAACGGCGTCTCGTGAGAATTTCCCTCCTGTGCGATTCAACTCTGTCCCGCTCTTTTTCCCGGCAGGCCGGATTACTTGTCATCGGTCTTCTCTGCGCGGGTACGCCCGCGCTGGGCCAGACAGAAACGGAATCCGCCACATCACAGACCCTTCCCCCGCAGCCTCCCGCTGCCGTCCCGTCCGCGCCCACCGGCACGGAACGGACAGCAGCGGCACCTCCTGCGCCGGAACCGACAGGCAGCCCGGTAGCTGAACCGGCGGCGCGGACCGACCAGCCCGACTCGGTGCCCAAGCCTGAACCGCTTTCAGGGAGCGGAACCATGCCGCCTGCACCACAGACCCCGACACCTGTGACACCACCGGACCAGAACCCGAACCCCGTGATGCCGGGCCCCGTTCCCCCTGCCCTTCCGGCCGGGACCACCGCCGGTGGAAGCACGGCCACGCCCCCCGCCCCCACCCCGGCCCCAACTCCGGCACCGGCACCGGCACCCGTCAGCGCCCCCCCCGCGTCCGCGCCAGCCCCCACGGCACAGACCGCTACGCCGCCCGCCGCCGTAGCGCCCACGCCCGATGGCGCGGAGCCTGCCGCCCCCATTCCGGCCGCGCCCCCCCAGACGACCAGCCCGCAGAGCCCGCAGAGCCCGCAGAGCCCGCAGAGCCCGCAGAGCCCGCAGAGCCCGCAGAGCCCGCAGAGCCCGCAGAGCCCGCAGACAGCGGCGCACGCGGATGGCGCGACGTCAACAAGCGCCCCCCCCGCTCCCCCGGCGGCTGAGGCCCGGTCACCCGCCCCCGGGGCGTCACTGGCTGGGGCGTCACTGGCTCCGGCGCAGGATCTGCGCCCGCCATCGATCGCGCTGGACGGCCTGTTCCAGGCCATTGGCGAGGCGCATATCTACACCGACGCCAAGACCGCCGCCGACGCCATACCCGATGAAGCCCCGACGGACCTGCTGGCGGAGTACAAGCTGGCCCGGCTGCGCCCGGACTTCTCGCTTCAGGATTTCGTGGCGCAGCACTTCACCCTGCCTGAACGCAAGACCGTATCCTACCAGCGCAGCCCCGATGAAAATGTGCGCGATTACATCAACGGCATGTGGGAAGTGCTGAGCCGCCCCCCTGATACGCAGGTGGCCTATTCCTCGCTTCTGGCGCTGCCCTATACCTATGTCGTGCCCGGCGGGCGCTTCAGTGAGCTGTATTACTGGGACAGCTACTTCACCATGATCGGGCTGTACGAAAACCAGAAGATCGACCTCATGCGCGACATGGTGCGCGACATGGCCTCGATGATCGACCGGTACGGCCATATCCCCAATGGCAGCCGGACCTATTACCTCAGCCGTTCGCAGGTGCCGTTCTTCTCGCTTATGGTGGACCTGCTGGCCATGCATGACGGGCAGGTGGCCTATCTCACCTTCCTGCCCGAACTGCAGGCGGAATATGACTACTGGATGGACGGGCAGGACTCCGTACCGCCGGGGGGCGCCTACCGCCATGTGGTGCGCCTGCCCGACGGTACGCTCATGAACCGCCACTGGGATGACCGCGACACCCCGCGTGACGAGAGCTACCCGCAGGATATCGCCACCGCCGCGCATTCCGACCGCCCGAAGGAAGACGTCTATCGCGACCTGCGCGCCGGGTCGGAAACGGGGTGGGATTTTTCATCGCGCTGGCTGGCCGATGGCCATACCCTGTCCACCATCCACACCACCGAACTGCTGACGGTGGAACTCAACAGCCTGATCCCGCACCTGCAGCAGACACTGGCCCATGCCTATGACCTGAAGGGCAACAAGGAAAACGCCACCCTCTATGCCCGCCTGGCGCAGGAACGCATCGACGCGCTGCACCGCTTCCTGTGGGATGAACGGCGCGCCGCCTTCATCGATTATGACTGGAAGAAGGGGGAATCGACCTCCATCCTGTCCGGGGCCACGGTCATGCCGCTGTTCCTGCAGATGGCCACGCCGGAACAGGCCAAGGCCGTATCGGAAACCGTGCGCAAGAACCTGCTCAAGATAGGCGGCCTGATCGCCACCGAACGCACCAGCGGGCAGCAGTGGGATTCCCCCAACGGCTGGGCGCCGCTGCAATGGATGGCGGTCAAGGGCTTCAACCAGTACGGCTATGACACACTGGCAAGCGACATCGCGGCGCGGTGGATGGGCCGCGTGATCGGCACCTATGAAAAATCCGGCGTGCTGCTGGAAAAATATGATGTGGTCAATCCCTATATCAGCCCCAAGGGCGGCAAGGGTGGCGGGGAATACCCCATGCAGATCGGGTTCGGCTGGACCAATGGCACGCTGCTGGGCCTTATGAACCGTTACCCGCAGAATACGCGCGTGGTGCTTGACCGTAACCCGGCGGCTGACCAGCCATCGCCCCAGCCGCTGCCGCCCATGAACGCCTATGGCGTGCAGAGCGATGCCGATACCCTGAGCCGCTATACCCAGCCTTCCGTCACGCTGACGCCACTTCCCGTGGCGCCGACCCCGGCCCTGCCGCAGATGTCCACCGTGGGGGCCAGCGCCCCGTCATCGCCCACCCTGGTGCCGCCTGCAGCCCAACCGCAGCCCGCCGCCCCGGCCAGCGCCAATACCGATGCCAGCGCCAGTACGCCGCAGCCTGCGAACAATACCCCGGACGGACAGCAGGCACCTGCATCGCCACAGCCACAATCTCAGCCACAGTCAACGTCCCCAGCACCCACCGAGACGGCAGCGCCGCCTGTCCCGGCCCCGGCCGATACTCCGGCCCCGGTGAACGGCACGGTGGCCCCTGCTTCCGCGCCGCAGCCGATTCCCGCGGCGCAGCCCGGCACATCGGCCCCCGCCACACCGGAGCCCGCCGCTACGCCTGCACCAGCACCAGCACCAGACAAGGCATCTGCGTCCTCCCCCGCCCCGGCAACCGGGCAGGAAGGTGGCCCATCGACCGATAATAATACGGCGCCATCCCCTCCGGCGGTACCGAAAGAGGCGGCACCCACCGCTCAGCCTGCCGGGAACGGTAAACCTGTGCCGGATGCAGCGGGTACGGCTGTGCCGGAATCAAAAACTGAAAATAAACAATAAAAGTTCTTGGGTGCCGCCTTTTTGAAAAAAGGCGGCGTTACCTGAAGCTTTTTGAAAAAAGCTTCACCAAAAACTCTCTTAATTTTCTTAAATCATAGGTCGGGTCTTATTTGTGCCCAGCCCGCTTCTTCCGTGCCCGCAGGTTGTGGGAAATCATCTGGGCGAACTGGAACAGCACCTTCTTGCCCATCTTGCTTTCACCCGCCTGACGGGTACGGAAGATAAAGGGCAGTTCGATAATTCTGGGGGGCGTCTTCTGGACCATCAGCATATCTAGCAGAATCTTGAATCCCCTTCCCGACAGCTTGTGGACGGATTTTACAAACAGGTCGCGGCGAACGGCAAAGAACCCGCTCATCGGGTCGGTGATCCGCACGGGCAGGAAATACTGCGCGATCCTTATGCCCGCATTTGACAGCAGCAGCCGCCACGCATTGGCCAGTCCGCTATTGTCGCCACCTTCCACATGCCTGCTACCGACCGCGACATCGTAACCTTCCACGGTTATGGCGTCGGCCATGCGTTCCAGCAGGCTTTCATCATGCTGCATGTCCCCGTCCATCACCGCGACAACCGGGGCGGAGGAAGACAGGATCCCCTCGATCACGGCGGAGGACAGCCCACGCCGGCCAACACGCACGATACCGCGCACCCGGCTATCCGCCCGCGCCAGACGCCAGACCTCATCTATCGTGCCATCGGGCGAATTGTCATCGACGAAGATGAGTTCCCACGTATAGCGCGTCACCGCCGCGGCCACCGCGCGGAACAGCGGCTCGATATTGCCACGCTCATTATAGCACGGAATGATGATACTCAGTTCCGGCCCCGGCCGGGGCGCGCACCGGGCATGCATGTCATTATGCGCGGGTGCGACGGCAACTTGCATGATCGGTAAGGTCCCGGGAGTTCACAGAACGGAGGAGAATATGGCGGGCAACCATCCGGCCCGACCGCACCTCATATGAGGCGATTGGGGATAAAATATTTCACCACCGACCGCAACCTCCGGGGCGCAGGACGCCCTGAACCAGACAGGCCGGCCACCCTGCGGTGACCGGCCTGCAAAACTGGTCGGAGTGAGAGGATTCGAACCTCCGGCCCCTGCGTCCCGAACACAGTGCTCTACCAGGCTGAGCTACACTCCGTTGCAGGCGGCTATACAAGCCCATGCCTTTTTACGCAAGGGGATAGATGAAAAGTTTTACAGCGTTGCCACCGTGTCGCGCGCGCTCGCCTGCGCGGGCAATGCCGCCAGGGTCGCCATCAGTGTCTGGACATCGGGCATCACTTCAAACAGGTCACGCGCCGTGGGGGCGGCGAAACCATCCGTAATGCAGGCATCGACCATGGCCAGCAGCGCATCCGCCCAGCCCGCGATGTTGACGATATAGATCGGCTTGTCATGCTGGCGCAGTTGCCGCCAGGTCATGATCTCGATCGTCTCGTCAAACGTACCCAGCCCGCCCGGCATGACCACGAAGGCGTCGGACGCGGCGAACATGAGCGCCTTGCGGTCATGCATGCTTTCGGTCACGGTCAGGTCGGTCACCCCTTCATGCATGATCTCACGGTCATGCAGGAAGGACGGAATGACCCCTGTAACCGTGCCGCCAGCGGCCAGCGTCGCATCCGCCACGGCCCCCATGAGCCCGACATGGCCCCCGCCATAAACCAGCCTTACGCCAGCCTGCCCCAGTGCTGTGCCCAGTTTGCGGGCCTCGGCCGCGTATTCCGGTCGCACCCCGAAGCGCGAACCACAAAAAACGGCAACGGATGAAATCTGCATCTATCCAGCTCAGCTCCCCACGGAAAATATCAGTCAGTCAATCTGCGCGCGGATCAGCGCGGCAGGAATTTCAGTACAATGGTCGCACCCACGCCGGCCAGCGTAAACAGGGCCGAGACAAGAAACAGCGCGCCATACCCCATTGTCTGGATCACCAGCCCCAGCAATGGCCCGGACAGCCCCACCGCGATATCGAGAAAAACCGAAAACGCCCCCAGCGCGGCCCCCCTGTTTTCCGGCCCCACGCGCGTGACCGCCAGCACCCCCATGGCGGGAAAGACCAGCGAGAACCCCGCCCCGGTCAATATCGCCCCGATGGCCGCCCCCGCCATGGTGTGGCACCGCCACAGCACCACCAGCCCCAGCGTTTCCACCAGCAGCGATACGAGGGTGACGATCAGGCCGCCCCGGCGGTCGATCTGGCGGGCGAACAGGAACCGGACCAGACAGAACATGAGCCCGAATCCGGTCAGCGCCACGGCCGCGCCATCCCAGTGGTTATTGGCATAGAACAGGGCCAGGCAGGCGGAAATCGTACCGAACCCGACCGAGCCACAGGCCAGCACCAGCCCATGGGGCAGCACGCGCATGAACACCGCGCGGAAGGGCATGGGCGGCCCGCTGCCTGGCACGGGCGGCACGGGGTCGTAGCGCCGCGCCAGCACGAACCCGAACAGGGCCAGAACAGCGGACAGCACCCCCACCATGGTCAGCCCGCCATAAGGCAGCGGCAGGCCGGACAGGATCTGCCCGATGGGCGCGCCAAGCGCGATCCCGCCATAGGATGTGATCCCGTTCCATGAAATGACCTGCGCCGTCCGGGCCGCGCCCACCCGCCCGATATTCCACATGATGGCGCCCGTCGCGGTCCAGCTTTCGCCCACCCCCAGCAGGATGCGGCTCAGTATCAGCAACACGATGGAGAGCATGGCGAAGTGCAGCAGCACCCCCGACAGCAGCAGCATCACACCCGACAGCGTGCATATGGCCAGCCCCTTCACCACCGTGGGCTTGGCCCCCAGGCGGTCCGTCTGGCGTCCCGCGCTGGCGCGGGAGGCGAAGGTGGCGAGATACTGGATGGAAACGGCGAACCCGGCCAGTACCGTGTTGTAGCCAAGCACCTGATGCACAAAAACCGGAATGACCGCCATCGGCAGGCCGATATCAATATAACACAGCAGGTTGAACAGCACGACGGACAGGATACGCCGTGTATGGGATACCGATGGGGCCTGCGAGCCGGACATGATACGCGTAAACTCCACGAGAGGATCGACCGGCGCACATGGCGGCGGCCCGGATCGGCGGACAGAATGCGTTGGAACGAAACAACAATACGAATTATGGAAAAAACTGCAAAATCCTGATGATAGCATCAACTCCCACGCCATACCCCTGTTGCATGGCATGCGGATGCACACGGTATGATTACAGAGGATGGACCCTTCATGACGCAATCCCCCACGCCGGATGCAGGCGGATATGTGACCGTTTCCACCCGCACCGCCTATGAAAACCCATGGACCCGCGTAAGGGAGGACATCATCATCCGACCCAATGGCGTGCAGGGCCTGTACGGGGTGGTGGAACGGGGGGATTTCGTCGTGATCCTGCCGCTATGGGATGATGCGGGGGGCGCGCAGCGACGCATCACCCTTATCCGCCAGTATCGCTACCCCGTGGGCAGGCGGATGTGGGAACTGCCCATGGGCATGTGGGAGCACCGCCCCGACGCCACGCCAGAGGACGTGGCGCGTGGCGAACTGCGGGAGGAAACCGGCCTCGTCGCCACTGAAATGCGTGATGCCGGCCTGCTGTACCAGGGGGCGGGCTACTCCACGCAGAAAGGGCGGGCCTATCTTGCCACCGGACTGAGCCAGGGGCCGCACCAGCGTGAGGAGACGGAGGAAGACATTACCTGCCACACCGTCACGCTGGCGGAAATGGAGGCCATGATCGGGGACGGACGCATTACCTGCATGGTCACGATCGCGGCATTCGGGCTGATCCGGGCGCGGGGATGGATCTGACCACCCCGCCCCGGTTCCCTATTCCTTGCGCAGCGGCGTGAGGTACCGCGCCAGATTGACGCGCAACGGCATGAGATAGGTATTGCCCCCCGCCCTGGCCACGGCCTCCATCATCTGCCGGGCAAAGGCGATGTTGGCCTCTATCGTCGGTTCGAAATGGGGGGGGAAGATGACGTGGTTCGTCGTTTCCCAGTAGGAACGCGACTTGGGGCCGACCACGGGGGAAATGCCCCAGAACACGTTTTCGCCATGCAGCCAGTTCATGCACAGATCAAGCATGCGCATGTCGAACACGGGCTGGGTGAACAGGCCCGCCGCCCCCGCATCTTTCTTGCGCGCGATGGCCTCCATTTCCTGATACGGCGCGCGGCGGTACGGGTCAAAGGCGGCATACACGGTCAGGTGCGGCGCTTCGCGGCGGTAGCGTGTGATGATGCTCTCGGTCGTGTTGGGGTAGGTCCGGTGCTTCAGATCCGATGGCGGATCGCCCTGCACCACCAGTACCTCGCGCAGGCCCTCATCCTCCGCGCCCGGCAGGGGACCATCGGGGGCGATGTCGATGGCGCGGATATGGGGCACCACACGGGAAAAGACGGGCCGGACCAGCGCAGCCGCCTCCCAGCTTCGCAGGGGGAAGCGCAACAGATCGGGGATATTGATCATCTGCGCATCGGGAAATACCTCGCTGACCTCCCGCGCATCGCGCAGCAGCGTTTCCGGATCCCGCGGAATCAGTTCTACAGAAGTCAGGGTCATTCTTTTTTCCTGTGTACGGAACGGCGCTTTCAGCGCGCCTGTGCTTCCACGATCATGCGCGCCGCATCAAGGGTGTTGCGGAGCAGGCAGGCGATCGTCATGGGGCCGACCCCACCGGGAACGGGGGTAATCAGGCCCGCATGCTGCACGACTTCATCGAATTTCACATCCCCGACCAGCCGCGTCTTGCCCGAAGGCAGCGTGACACGGGAAATACCCACGTCAATGACCGTGGCGCCGGGCTTGATCCAGTCACCCCGCACCAGTTCACGCACCCCGGTCGCCACCACCACGATATCCGCCTGCCGCGCGAGCGCCGCCGTATCACGTGTGTCGATATGCGCCACGGTTACGGTGCAGCCCTCCTGCAGCAGCAGTTCCGCCATGGGACGCCCCACCAGGTTGGACGCCCCGATCACCAGCGCGTCCTTACCCCGCATGTCGCCCACGTAATGGCGCAGCAGCAGCAGGCAGCCCAGCGGGGTGCATGGCACCAGCCCCGGCAGGCCCAGCGCCAGCCGCCCGGCATTGACCACGCCCAGGCCGTCCACATCCTTTTCCGGAGCAATGGCGTTAGTGACCGCGACCGGGTCCAGCCCGGCGGGAAGCGGGAGCTGGACAAGGATGCCATGGATTTCGGGATCCACGTTCAGGCGTTCGACCAGCCCCAGCAGTTCGTCCTGCGACGTGGTGGCGGGCAGCATGTGCATGAACGAGCGCATACCCGCGCGGTGGGTCTGGAGCGCCTTGTTGCGCACATAGACCTCACTGGCCGGGTCGTTGCCCACCAGCACCACGGCAAGGCCGGGAGTAATGTGGTGCCGGTCATAGAAAGCCTGGACATCGGCCGCGATATCCTGCGTCAGGCGGGAGGCGAATCCCTTGCCATCGATCAGGCGGGCGCGGGATGGTTCCTGCGTTTCGGATAGTGCTGGGCCGGTCATCATCCCTCCGGAAACAAACATGGCGATGCGAGCAGATAAGGCAAGAAACCGCCCTGCCACAATCATCGCCACCCGTTTTTTTGGACGGAACAGCAAAAAACTCCCTTGCGAACCCATCGGAAGATACAAAAAAGGGCCGACGCATCGCTGCGTCGGCCCTCAGGCAACCCGATGAATGGCGTTGGGAATTACTGGTCGTCGTCTTCACCAGCCGCCGCGTCGCCTTCATCCGCATTGGGGCTGACCGCCACGAAAACGCTCTGCCCGTTGCGCACCACCCGCAACAGTACGGAATGGTTGGCCTGCAGCGCCTGCCTTATGGCGGAAACCGTGGCGCGCGGGTTCTCAACCGGGACTTCACCCACCGCCTGAATGACATCGCCCGCGTGAATGCCCGCCTGTTCAGCCGGGGAGCCAGCCTGCACATCGCTCACGACCACGCCGCGCACGCTATCCTCCAGCCCCAGTTGCTGGCGCAGGTCCGGGGTCAGGGGGGCAAGGGTCACACCCAGACGGGGGCCTTTATCCGCATCATGCGGGGCGTCGCCCACGGTGCTGTCGGCCGTGCCGCCCTTGCCCAGGCTGGCGATGACGATACTGGCCGTCTGCGGTTTGTTGTTGCGCAGGTAGGAAACGGAGGTCTTGGTTCCCGGCACGATGGAGGCGACCTTGACCGCCAGCGTATGCGGGGTGTCGATGGCCTGACCGTTGAGTTCCGTCACGACATCACCGGCCTTCAGCCCCGCCTTTTCCGCCGGGCTGCCCGCGCTGACACTCGCCACCAGCGCGCCGGTTACAGGCGCGCCGGTGGTGGAAGGCTTCATCCCCAGCGCGCTGGCCATGGACGGGGTGATCGCCTGCGCCGTCACGCCCAGATAGCCGCGCGTGACATGGCCGGTCTTTTCAAGCTGGTCGACAACATTCTTCACGGTATCGGACGGGATGGCGAAGCCAATGCCGATCGACCCGCCCGAGGGCGACAGGATGGCGGTGTTCACACCCACCACCTTGCCATCCTGCGTAAAGAGCGGGCCGCCGGAATTGCCCCGGTTGATGGGCGCATCGACCTGAATGAAGGAATCATAGGGGCCATCACCAATATCGCGCCCCCGGGCGGAGACGATACCGGCGGTCACCGTGCCGCCAAGGCCATACGGATTGCCCACGGCGACGACCCATTCACCCGGCTCCACCCTGTCGGAATCACCCAGTTCGATGAAGCGCAGCTTGCCCGAGGGAGTGACCTTCAGCAGGGCGATATCGGTCTTGGAATCGCGCCCGACGATCTTGGCGGGCAATGCCGTGCCGTCATCAAGCGTGACAGTCACCTTGCTGGCGCCCTTGACCACATGGTTGTTGGTCACGACGTAGCCATCGGCCGAGATGACGAAACCCGAACCGCGGGCTTCCACCGTCTGGTGGCCCTGCTGCGGCATCATCTGGAAGGGAAAGGGGAACGGGAAGCCACCGGGCATGCCACCGCCGGCCCCGGCTTCCTCGCTCATGTCGGGGTCCTTGATGCGCGCCGTGATCGAGACGACCGCCGGTTTGACCTGTTTGACGAGATTGACGAAATTCGGCAGTTGCTGGATCTGTGTATCAGGGCGGATCACCCCGCTGTCATCGGCCCGGGCGGGCACGGCGGCGGACAGGCAGCCCCCCGCCACCGTGCCGGCTACCAGGGAGGCCATCAGGTGGCTGCGAAACCGGCGCGAGGAAGTGGTGTTCGACCGTAATACGTCTGACATGGTACCCCTGAACATGATGGTCCTGCTGCAATCTCGAAATAACGGGCGGGACTGGCCGCCGATGCTTACAGTCCCACTGCCCGCATTGTGCCGCAAGTGAGCCAGCCCGTCCCATACCGTTGCATGACAAATAGGTTAGGCACGCAGGCCCCGGAAAAAATCCTGTAGCAGCCGCCCCGCCTCACGCTCGCGCACGCCCCCCACGATTTCGGGGCGGTGCAGGCAGCGCGGGTGGGAAAATACGCGCGGGCCATGCTCCACGCCGCCACCCTTGGGGTCATAGGCCCCGAACACGATCCGCCCGACCCTGAAATGCGTCGCCGCCGCCGCGCACATCGGGCATGGCTCCAGCGTGACATACAGCACGCACCCCGCAAGCCGCGCACCCCCGCACTGCCGGACCGCCGCGCGCATCACCTGCATTTCCGCATGGGCGGACGGGTCGCCCCATTCCTCCACCCGGTTGCCCGCGCGCGCCAGCAGCACGCCGTCCGGACCGGACAGGGCGGCTCCAACCGGAACCTCGCCCCGCCCGGCGGCGGCGCGCGCCTCCGCCATCGCGATATCCATGAAATGACCCGGCAACAGGCCCGACAGCAGGGATGTGGGCATCATGTCTCCCCGATCGTAATACGCGCCCCGGCAGGCCCGTTCCCATTCCACCCCATAAACGTTCCATGGTGTTTTTTGGTGGATCGGCGCAACTGTATCGTGACACAAACCGTTTCAGGAACGTGACATGCCGCGACAGGGATCGCGCGCATGCCCATCAGGCAGACAGACACAGGCCGGTCATTTTTCCGGGTTCCGTAGTGCTTGCCCGGATCGCGACCGACCCACGTGCTTGGGGGTAAGGTCATGCATATGCTTACACTGGTTCTTGCCACCGCCGCCATTGTCGCGGCAATGGCGACGGCAGACGACCGATGCGACCGCCCCGCGCAGCCGGCCACCCCCTGCGCACTGACCTGCATGCTCTCTTTCCACCCGCGTTGACGGCGGATCAGGGCATGGGCAGTTCGTTCACCGTCACGATACGCCAGCCTTCGGGCAGGCGCTCGATCACGCTGAGCGCCAGGTTCTGGATCGAGAAATGCAGCGCGGTTTCGGCATGGATCCGCAGGGCATGCGCAAGGGCCGCGCGGATGGCCCCCCCGTGGCTGACCACAACCATGTCCCGCCCCGCATGTTCGCTGGCCAGCCGATCGAGACAGGCCCCCACACGGGCGCAGACCTGCACCATGCTTTCCCCCTGTGGCGGCAGTTCGGTGGCGCCCACGGACCAGAACGGATGGGCGGGCAGGCTCAGCCTGTCGGGCAGGGTGTCATGGGTAATGCCGTGCCAGTCACCCATGGACTGTTCGATAAAGCCCGGCTCGACCCGCCATTCATGGGGGCCGTATCCGGCTTCCTGAATGGCGCGGGCGGTCTGCTGCGTACGGCATAGCGGCGAGGTGAACCACAGCGCCTGACGGGGCAGGCGATGCGCCAGTGATTCATACATCCGGCGCTGGGCCACCAGGCTGTCCGGACACAGGGGCACATCCATCGCGCCATACAGGTGCATGCGGGCATTCTGCTCCACCAGTGCATGGCGGATAAGCCAGAAGCGGGTAATCCCCTGCTGCAATTGCGGGGTATCGAGAAAATTGCCGTGATTGTTCTGGGTTGTCACACGCGAAATCCGTCTGGAAAGAAAATCATTACCTGTCAGGCGGGCAGGATGGCCCGCGCCTGCCAGCCACGCGGCAGGTAAGTCTGCACCGGATCGGCGCTGTTCAGCCGGGACCAGTGCCGCAGGATTAGCCCCACCTTGTCCAGGATCCGGCTTACATTCCCGGCCTCCCGGCGCAGGCGCCCGGTGGGGTCCATGCCTTCATGCGATGGCTCGCCCGAGACAAGCCGCGCCCCGGCGGAAATACGCAGCACCCCCGCAATCGCGCCCGGCAGGCCGGGATGGGCCATGGGTACCGGCTGGCCCACATGGCACAGCACGGCGGCGACGGCCGCATCGGGATCATTCGCCGGAACGATGCCGGACAGGTCGGTATTGAGCCATGCGTACAGCCGCCGCGCCTGCGCCAGCGCCAGCGGCCGGAACCCTGTACCCGCATGGTCGGGCGCGCGGACGAAGAAGCACATGATGGTGGGCAGGCAGTCCCATGCATGGTCGAGACGGGACCGCCGGGGCGCGACGGGAGGCAGCAGTTCCAGCAGGGGGTCCGCCATGATGCGGGCCTCGACAGTGGCGAGGAACCCGCGCAGGCGGTCATGGACCACCGCACGCGGCAGGACGCGGAATGCCGCCATTTCGGACAGGGCGGCCCACCAGCGCAGGATCAGGCCGATATTGTGCCCACCCGGCAGGCCCGCAAGGGCCCGGCCCCGGGGCCATGCGCAACGGTGGCTGTAATCCCCCAGGCCGGCGGGCACCGGGCGCGGGCCGTCCAGCCTGCGCCTTACTGCCGCCGGAAGCAGCAGCGCCCCACAGAAAGGCGGCCCCGTAAAGAATTTCGAGCCGGTCACCATCACCATCCAGCCCCTGTCCAGATAGGCGCGGACCCGTGCCGGATCGAGCCGGGCCTGACAGGCATCGACCACCACATCCGGGCGGTCGCCGGTCACGGGATCGGGCTGGCCCGCCTGTTCCAGCGCCTCCAGCCCCGGCGCCAGCAGGCCGGTCTTGGACAGATCCAGCCGGTGCAGCAGTACGTGCCGCCCGGCCTTACGCATTTCCCGCGTCAGGCGGCATGTATCCGCATCGACATCGGCGGGCGGTCGGACATGGCCCTGCGCATCGCGCATGGGAACATTGGCGACGAGCGTATCGGCGGGGAATCCTTCGATCCGCGTTCCACACATGACCGCCACGCCGCGTGCGGTATCATTGGCAAAATGGCAGCCGGTGGCGGCAAGGGGGACGCCGCTGCCGGTTTCCTCCGGGGCGATGAGGATGTTGCCGACAGGCCGACCGCCCGGCGCAAGGGTCGCGCAGGCCAGCGCGTACAGTTCACAATCCGTGCCCGAAGGCGCCAGCACCACGCCTTCATCCCCCCGGAGGCCAAAATGCTTGGCCAGCCGGGCCTGTATCCCAGCATCAAGTTCACAGGCCGTGGTTTCCAGCCTGCCATGCAACACACCCGCCAGAAGCGCCAGGCGCGCCTTTTCCGCCCCGGCGAAGCCCCGTTCGGACAGGGAAGACGCGGTGGACGAAGCGAAGGTGATGGCCCATGGCCGGGGCCGGTGCGAACAGCCGTAATGGTTGAGCCCGGTGGCCGGATCCACGCTCAGCCGGGCGTCGCCGCCGGTGGCCATGAGCGCCTCGGTCGGGCCCAGCAGGGGCCACAGGGCCTGGAGCGCCTCATGCGCCCGCGTGGTGAACCCATCGCTGTCCATCCGGGCAGGTGGCGGTTGCAAGGCGGCAAGGCAGGACCAGATTTCACGCAGGTCATCGGCGGGCGGCACGTGAGAACGCGCCATCCGCAGCACCCATGGGGCCGGGGCGTCCGCATCCTGCCTGCCGGTATCGAGATACCAGAACAGCGCCGCCGTACGCGCCGCACAGAAGGCGGCGCATACTGGCCGGTCCGGCGCGATTTCCAGCATGATGGCCAGTTCCAGCGCATGGCGCAGGTAGAAGGCCGTGACTTCCTGCTGCCCCTGCGCGGGCATGCCCAGCACGATTCCCCCATCGGGCAGGATACGGAAGGGAAGATCCAGCGCCGGATCGAGCAGGATCCGCCGTTCCCCCGCAATCACACGCAGGTCCGGCCGTTCCAGAACGCGCATCAGTTCCTGCGTCAATGTGTGGGCGAACACCGTGTTGCTTCCTTTTCCACGTTGTCAGGCGGGAGGGACCAGCCAGCCCGTGCCATGAGACGGCGCATATGTTCCGGTGGCATGGCCGTGGCGTGTACGGGACTGTCCAGTGGCAGATGAATGCTCCGGCTCATGAGGTATAACGCCCCTTCCCCGCGCGCGCCATATCGGCTGTCGCCCAGTATGGGGCAGCCCATTACGGCACAATGCGCGCGGGCCTGGTGAGTTCGCCCCGTTTCCAGCTCCAGTTCCAGCCAGCTTATGGGCTGGCCCGCCGCGTCCCGGCCCTGCCCCATGACACGCCAGCGCGTGCGGGCGTCCTGCCCGCCTGCCGCCACCTTCTGCATGGACCACTGCCGTCCCTGCTCCACCCGCACAAGCGGTGCATCGACCACGCCGCAAAGCCCGGTGGGCGCGCCCTGCACGATGGCCCAGTACGTCTTGCGCGCCCGCCCCGCCGCGAAACAGGCCTGGGCTGCGACCAGCGCATGCTTGCGCAGGGCGATGACAAGACACCCCGATGTATCCTGATCCAGCCTGTGGGCCAGCCATGGACCCGTGCGGTGACGTGAAAGCTGGGGGAACCAGTCCTCCACGCTCGGGCCGCCGTGCCGCCCGGGATGGACAGGCAGGCCGGGCGGCTTGTCGATGATCACGAACCTGTTATCGCGGTACAGGACCGTAAAGGGCGGCGGACCGGAAGGCGCTGCCCGCACCGTCGGGCGCGCAGGGGGCTTTGCGCTCATTCGTCTTCCGTGGGACGCCGCATGAGCACTTCACGCCGCCCGACATGGTTGGCCTCGCTGACCAGGCCTTCCTTTTCCATCTGCTCGATAATCTTGGCCGCGCGGTTATAGCCGATCGACAGGTGGCGCTGGATGAAGGAGGTGGACGCCTTGCCTTCGCGCGCCACGACCTCGACCGCCTGGGCGAACAGGCCATCTTCCTCGGCCCCGCCGCCGGGCGCGGAAAAGGGCTTGCCCGCGCTGTCATCTTCCTGGGGGGAAATGACGTCGTCATCATAGATCGGCTCGCCCTGCGTGCGCAGGAACGCCACGACCGCCTCGACCTCGCTATCATCCACGAACGGCCCATGCACGCGCGTGATCCGGCCGCCCGCCTGCATGAACAGCATGTCGCCCCGGCCCAGAAGCTGCTCGGCCCCCTGTTCGCCCAGAATGGTCCGGCTGTCGAACTTGCTGATGACCTGAAAGGAAATGCGTGTGGGGAAATTGGCCTTGATGGTGCCGGTAATCACATCGACCGACGGACGCTGGGTTGCGAGGATCAGGTGGATGCCCGCCGCGCGCGCCTTCTGCGCGAGGCGTTGCAGCAGGGCCTCGATTTCCTTGCCCGCCACGATCATGAGATCGGCCATCTCATCCACCACGATCACGAGATAGGGCAGCGAATCGAGGGCGAGCTGCTGTTCCTCGAATGTGGGTTTGCCGGTTTCCGGGTCGTAGCCGGTCTGTACGCGGCGGGTCACGATCTCGCCACGTTCGCGCGCTTCGGCCACGCGGTCGTTGTAGCTGGCGATGTTGCGTACCTGAAGATGCGCCATGGCGCGGTAGCGGCGGTCCATTTCCCGCACCGCCCATTTGAGGGCCGCCACCGCCTTGGCCGGTTCCGTCACGACCGGGGTCATGAGGTGGGGAATGCCCTCGTAAATCGACAGTTCAAGAATCTTGGGGTCGATCAGGATCAGGCGGCACTGCTCGGGCGAGAGACGATAGAGCAGTGACAGGATCATGGCGTTCACGCCAACCGACTTGCCCGACCCGGTCGTGCCCGCGATGAGCAGATGCGGCATGGAACCGAGATCGCTGTACACCGACTCGCCCGCGATATCCTTGCCCAGCGCGAGGTTGAGACGGGCCCGCGCATGCGACCATTGCGGGTCCATGAGCAGTTCGGAAAAATAGACCGTCTCGCGCCGCGTATTGGGCACCTCGATCCCGATGACATTGCGCCCCGGCACGGTTGCGATGCGCACGCTCAGCACCGACAGGGAGCGCGCCACATCATCCGCAAGCCCGATCACGCGCGCGGCGCGGATGCCCGGTGCGGGCTGGAGTTCGTACAGCGTGACGACCGGACCCGCGTGGTAGGCCACGATCTCCCCCTGCACGCCATATTCCGACAGGACGGTGACGAGATGGGCCGCATTGGCCTGAAGCAGTTCATCGGTCGGTTTGGTCGCTGCATCCTCCGGCGGGGGCCTGAGCAGGGACAGGGAGGGAAACTGCCACTGGGGCTGGGGGGACGGGATATAATCCGACTCCTCAGCCATGGCCGCGGGCGGCGGCGCGTACCCATCCGCCACGGATACGGGTTCCGGCTCCGGCGCGGCCCGTCCGCCGGAGAAAAAACGCGACAGGAGGGTCGGGCGCACGGGCTCCGTAACGGCAGCAGGCAGATCCTCATGCGACGCAATGGCGGTGGGATCATTGGGGGTTGGCGCAGGATCCTCATGCCACGGCAGGCGGTCCGATGGCAGGGTGCTCCCGCCCAGCAGGGGCTGGGTGATTTCCTCATCCATGCCGGGCGGATGCATCCAGCTTGTATGCAGCGATACCTGCGCGGGGCGCGCGCTCCCCTCGGCAGTACGGCCACCCAATGCGGGACGGGGCGCTTCCTCCGGCGGTTTCGCCATTGCGGGCACGCTTTTTGCGGCGGGCGGCGCAACCGGCTTTGACGCGGGCATCTCCATCACCGGCATCATGGCCGTGCCGGGAGATGGAGTAGGCTCGGGCGCCCTGTCCGCCACGGGGGCGATGGATGGCTCCGCTACCCCACCTGCGGGAACATAGGGTTCCTGCCCGGATGCAGGGGCGGCGGAAAGCGGCGATGGATAATCGGGAGCCGGTGGACGGGGGGAATAACCGGGCCTGTCAGGGGGGATTGCCGCGTCTTTCGTCTGTCCGGCCAGCCGCCGCAGCCACAGGGCTACGACCACGGGCTGACGCAGTACGAACCGCATGCCACGGCCGATCCCTTTCCACTCCGACAGGGACAGGGCGAAGGCGAGCAGCAGAAGCAGCCCCCCCAGCACCAGCCCGAGCAGCCAGACGATGACCGGGCCACCACGCCCGACAAACCCGGTTGCCGCCTGAATGGACATATGGGCGACGGACAGGCCAACCGCCCCGCCCAGCCCGGCCCCGGTTGGCCAGAGCCATGCGGGAAAACCCGGGACCAGCAGGGGCAATGCGGCGATATCGGCCGCGATGACCGGCAGCCCGCACAGCAGGGCAATGAAACGCAACAGCGCCGAAGCCAGGCCATGGTGACGGACCAGCCGCCACCCCCACGCCAGCAGGCACAGGATGGCGACGACCCCCACGACCCCGAAATCCTGCAACATGAGGTCGGCCATGTACGCGCCCGGCCGCCCCATCAGGTTGGCCGGGGGCTGGGCGCTGGATGTATTGGCTGAAGGATCGCGTGGATTATAGCTCCACAATGCGATGGCGAGACACAGCGCCAGACTCCACAGCCCCAGCCCGCCAGCTTCGGCCAACCGTTCACGCAGGCGCGAACGCACGGGCGCGGAAGACAGCGAGTCAGGGATAAAACGGCTGAAGATCGCCAAAAATCCACATCCTGATCAGTATGGCCCCGGCATGCATGCGCCTGCGGGAACCAGTGGCACGGGGGAAATGACCACTGCGTATCGTGCCACCATTTCCGCCAAGGAGGGTAACTATAACCCCGTCGGCCCTACGGACAGAAGGCCGGGCGTATAAAATACGGCAATGAATTATGTCACGCCGCCGGCTTCATGCCGCCAGCCGAACAGGCAGGCGGCTCCGTGCCGTCGTTCAAGCAACAGCCTGTCCGCCGCGACTGGCGCGGGCTCACCCGCTGCTGTTTCCACTATGATGAGCGTGGCCGCTCCCAGCCACCCGCCACGTTCCAGCACCGCCAGCGCACGGGCAGGCAGGTCGCGGTTATAGGGGGGATCCAGGAAAACCAGATCCATCGGCCCCGTGGGGCCGCAGGGCGGCAGGCGCAGCATGTCGGTCGCACGGATCACGGCACGCGCCTGCATGCCGCACGCGCCGACATTTTCGCGCAGGGCGCGCAATGCCTGTCGGTCCTGCTCGACAAACAGGGCGCCTGCCGCGCCCCGTGACAGGGCTTCCAGCCCCAGCGCGCCGGTTCCGGCGAAGCCGTCGAGCACGCGCGCCCCCCGGATCAGGTCCGCCCCCGCCCAGGGCGCATGGGCCAGTGTATCGAACAGCGCCTGACGCACCCGGTCCGCCGTGGGGCGGGTGGTCTGCCCCGGCGGGGCATGCAGGCTACGGCCCCGGCACTCTCCCGCGATAATGCGCATTACGCCGGGCGCTGGGTCTTGCCGCCCGCAAGGCCGGGTACCTGTTCACGGATGACCTTGCCGGTCACTTCCTCCAGTTCCCCGCGCGTCAGCGTACCGAGCTGGAACGGCCCGTAGGATGTGCGGATCAGGCGGCTGACATGCAGGTTCAGCCCGTGCATGACCTTGCGGATCTCACGGTTCTTGCCTTCACGCAGCGAGACGGTCAGCCACGCGTTGTCGCCCTTGCTCGAATCAAGATGCGCCTCGATCGGGCCATACCGCACGCCCTCGAACTCGCTCCCTTTGGCCAGTGACGCCAGCATGCGTTCATCCACCACGCCGAAAACACGCACGCGGTAACGGCGGATCCAGCCATTGCTGGGCAGTTCCAGCCTGCGGGCCAGTTCGCCATCATTGGTCAGCAGCAGCAATCCTTCGCTATTCAGGTCAAGGCGACCGACGCTGATGACCCGGGGCAGACCGGCTGGCAGGGAATCGAACACCGTGGGGCGGTCTTCAGGGTCGCGGTGGGTCGTGACCAGCCCGTCGGGCTTGTGGTAGCGCCACAGGCGCGTGCGATCCGGCGCGCTGACCACGTTACGGTCCACCTGCACGATGTCGCCCGTCTCCACAAACGTGGCGGGGTGGGTGATGATGGCGCCGTTCAGGCTGACCCTGCCCTCGGCGATCATGCGCTCGGCATCGCGCCGGCTCGCCACACCGGAGCGGGCCAGCCATTTGGCGATACGGTCGCCACGCCCGGATGCGGCGGGGGGGGAATGGTCCTGTGTCATGTTCCTGTCTGCCTCGCAGCGTCGATCAAGCCTTTGAACAGGAGATGGTCCCCTGCCGATATACCAAATTCCGGATGCCACTGCACGCCGATGCACAATGGATAACCGGGCAGTTCAATAGCCTCCACCACCCCGTCCGGCGCGGTCGCGCACACAACCGCCCGCCCTGGATGGGACACGGCCTGATGGTGCGCGGAATTGACCGCCTGCCTGCCCTGCCCCACCAGCCGGGCGAGATGGGTGCCCGCCACGATGTTCACCTCATGCCCGGCCTCGTTACGGGGGTTGGGCTGCTCATGCGCCAGGCCGGCGGGATAGGTGTCGGGAATATGCTGTACCAGTTGCCCGCCCAGAATGACCGCAAGCAGCTGCATCCCGCCACATATGCCCAGCACAGGAATCCCGCGCGCCATGGCGGCATGGACCAGGGCTGTTTCCGCCGCCGTGCGGCGTGGCTTTGTCTGGACGCTGGCGTGCCATTCCCCACCCCCGTAAAGATCGGGGGGCACGTCAAAGGCCCCACCCGTCACGACAAGCCCGTCGAGACGCGCGACCACCTGCCCCGCCAGCCCGGGTTCATGCCCCAGCGCCACCGGCAGGCCACCACTGGCGGCAATCATGTCCATATAGTTCTGGCGGATCGCGTACCATGGGTAGCGGGAGTAGCCGCCGGCTGACTGTTGTGCTGGCGGCTCACTGTCCAGCGTGACGCCTATCAGCGGAGGTGAGGCGTTCATCCGGCCTGCCGGGATGCATGTACAGCCGAAGGGAATGGATATGCCATGCCGCCCCTTTCCTGCCGCCTGACCAGAACCGTGCCGCAGGGAGGCCCTGTGGCCATGATACAAAAAATCCCCACCGGCAAAGCCTTGATGGGGACTTGAGTAATCTTATTGAACCCTATGGTGGGCGCACAAGGGCTCGAACCTTGGACCCGCTGATTAAGAGTCAGCTGCTCTACCAACTGAGCTATGCGCCCACAGGGTTACCCGATCGGGTGAGAGGGCTTCTAGCAGCCCATATCGCCCTATGGCAAGGGGGTTTTTTACACTTTTCGGAATTTTCTACTGCTGCAGCAGGCGCAGCAGGCCATCGAACTGTTCCAGGGAACGGTAATCGATCTTTATGCTGCCGCCTTTCCCATCAAAGGCAATCTGGACCCTGACCCCCAGCCGGGCCGTAAGTTCGCGTTCGAGCGATGCGATTTCGGGATTGCGGGCATTTTTTTCCGCCCTGTCCCGCGCATTCGCGGCCTTGCGTTCCTGCTGTCTGGCCAGGGCTTCCGTCTGGCGGACATTGAGCCCCTGCGCCAGCACGACCTTAAGCGCCGCCACGGGGTCGGCATGGGCCAGCAGGGCGCGGGCGTGCCCTGCCGACAGGCCACGATGACGCACGGCATCGCGCACCGGTGGCGGCAACTGCAACAGGCGGACCATGTTGGCCACGTGCGGGCGGGACTTGCCAATCGCGCTGGCCAGTTCATCCTGCGTCAGGTCATAATCATCCAGCAGGCGCTGGAGTCCTTCCGCCTCCTCAATCGCGTTGAGGTCGGCACGCTGGAGGTTTTCCACCAGTGCCGCGGCCATGGCGTCGCCATCATCCAGCGGACGGACATGGACAGGCACGTCATGCAGACCCGCAAGCTGGGAGGCCCGCCAGCGCCGCTCCCCCGCTATGATCTGGTAAATACCCGTGCGCTGGGGGTGTGGACGCACCAGAATGGGTTGCAGGATACCGCGCACCCGGATGGAACTGGCCAGTTCATCCAGTGCCGCGGGTTCCATCTGCTGGCGGGGCTGGAAAGGACCGGGTTCCAGCACGTCCACCGGCAGGCTGGCGATTATGTCCGGCCCCCTGCGCCCGTCCACCGCCGGGCTTGCAGGCAGCATGTTGACCTGTTCGCCCAGCAGGGCGGCCAGACCACGCCCGAGACGGGGACGGCCTGCGTCCTTTCTGGTTTTCATCAGCGGACCTTCCCTTTTACCGCCACCCCAAGGGCCAGACGTTCGGCCACCTCGGCCGCCAGCGCCTGATAGGCCTGACTGCCCGATGAGCGGTTGTCATAATTCATCACGGGCTGGCCGTGACTCTGCGCTTCGGAAATGCGGATATTGCGCGGGATCAGGGTGTCCATCACCTTGTCCCCGAAAAAACTGCGGGCATCGTCGGCCACCAGTTCCGAGAGGTTGTTGCGCCTGTCGTACATGGTCAGGACGATGCCTTCGAGTTTCAGCGCCGGGTTGAGCGACTGCCGCACACTGTTGACGGTACGCACCAGTTGGCTGATCCCCTCCAGCGCGAAGAACTCACACTGCAACGGCACAATGACCGAATGCGCGGCCACAAGGGCATTGAGCGTGAGCAGGCCGAGGCTAGGCGGGCAGTCAATCAGGACCACATCGTAATCCGCGCCAATCTGCGCCAGGGCATCGCGCAGGCGGTATTCACGCCGGTCGGCCATGACCAGTTCCAGCTCCGCCCCCGCCAGTTCCGTATCCGCCGCGATCAGCGACAGACCGGGCAGTTCACTGGCCTGCACCACGCCGGCGGCGCGCGCGCCGTCTTCCAGCATGGCATAGGTACCCGTGCTGCGGGCGTCATACCCCACGCCCAGGCCGGTCGAGGCATTGCCCTGCGGGTCCATGTCAACCAGCAGCACCTTCTGCCCCGATGCCGCCAGCGCGGCCGCGAGGTTGATGGCCGTGGTGGTCTTGCCGACACCGCCCTTCTGGTTGGCTAGCGCTATAACGCGGGGGGAGGAAGCTGGCGGAATTCCCGTCTCATTCATTATTGTGGTCTTTGACACGCCTGATATCGCTCAATTTTAGAATCACACCATCCGTATTTGTACGGCTTGGAATCCGGGTTGTTGCCATGTGCCAACCGGCACGGGCCGTCGTCAATTCCTCTTGCGCATTCCGTCCTTTCAGAAACAGGCAGAAACCATCGGGCTGCAGGAAGCGCGTGCCCCATTCCAGCAGGCGGGCCAGCGGCGCCAGCGCGCGGGCTGTCACCACCTGCGCGGGCGGCACATCCGCCACCTCCAGCCGTTGGGCGCACACTGTCACCGACACCCCGGCCACCCGTGCGGCTTCACGCAGGAAAGCGGCTTTCCGCTGGTCCGACTCAATCAGCGTCACCCGCGCATCCGTGGCGCATGCGATGACCAGACCGGGGAAGCCGCCCCCGGAACCCATATCGACCAGCGTCACCCCGCCAGCGGGAATCTGGCCAGCAAGCTGCAGGCTGTCGGCTATATGGCGTGACCATAGATGCGGCAGGTCATGCGGGGAGACAAGGTTGATGCGCTGGTTCCAGCGTTGCAGGATTTCGGCATAGCGGTCCAGCCGGTCACGTGTTTCACGTGAAACATCGGCCAGGACCGGCAGGCTGTCATTACCCATCAGGCCATCACCGGCTTGTGGCGCACATGCGCCAGCAGGGCCACCAGGGCGGAGGGTGTGATACCGGGAATACGCTGCGCAGCCGCGAAGGTGACGGGCCGCACCCGTGCCAGACGTTCCTGCATTTCCGCACTCAGCCCACCGATCTGGCTGTAATCCAGATCTGTTGGCAGGGTCATGCGCCCCTCCGTGGCAAGCTGGCGGATTTCACGCTCCTGGCGGAAAATATAGCCGCTATAGCGTGCCTCGGTCGCCAGATGCCGGGCGATGCGCGGGGGAAGTGCCGCAAACCATGGGGCGATCCGGCTTATGGTTTCTGGCGCGGCATCGGTTGCCAGCACATCCAGCAAAGAGCGCGCACGTCCGTCAGCCGAAACATGGACCCCTGCCTTGCGCAGAAGATCGGACGTATAAGTTTCATCACGCGCGCGGGCGGTGGCGGCGTCGATGGCGGTGCGATCGGCATGGAAACGCGCGGCGCGGGCCGAACCGATACATCCCCATTCCAGCCCGCGCGGGGTCAGGCGCAGATCCGCATTATCGGCCCGCAGGGTCAGGCGATATTCCGCCCGCGAGGTGAACATGCGATACGGTTCCGACACGCCCTGCGTGGTCAGGTCATCAATCATGACGCCGATATAGGCATCGCCCCGATCAAGTGTAACGCCCTGCGCGCCCCCGGCCTGCCGGGCGGCATTGAGACCGGCGACCAGCCCCTGCGCCGCAGCCTCCTCATACCCGGTGGTGCCGTTGACCTGCCCGGCAAGAAACAGGCCGGGCATGTTCTTCAGCTCCAGTGTGGGCGCGAGTTCGCGCGGGTCGATATAGTCATATTCCACCGCATAGCCCGGCCGCACGATCCGGCACCGCTCCAGCCCGGGAATGCTGTGCAGCATCTCGCGCTGCACGCTTTCAGGCAGGCTGGTGGAAATGCCGTTGGGATAGACCAGATCACCCTCCGGATTGCCGGGCAACCCTTCGGGCTCCAGAAAGATCTGGTGCGATTCACGCTGCGCGAAGCGCACCACCTTGTCCTCGATGGAGGGGCAATAACGTGGCCCCCGCCCCGAAATCGCACCCCCGTAAAGGGCGGAAAGCTGGAGATTTTCGCGAATGATGTCATGCGTGCGGGGCGTTGTCGCCGTAATGCGGCACGATACCATAGGGTTGGTGAGGGCATCCGTCATACGGCTGAACGGTTCGGGTACCGCATCCCCCTTGTCTTCGGGCAGGGAGTCCCAGTCAATGCTGTCGCGCGCGATGCGGGCCGGGGTACCTGTCTTGAGGCGCCCCATGCGCAGGCCGCATGCGGCCAGCCTCTCACCCAGCGCATTGGCGGGACGGTCCCCTATCCGCCCGGCAGGCTGGCTGTCATGACCGATATGGATCGTGCCCCGCAGGAAGGTGCCCGTGGCCAGCACCACGGCGCCGCAGGAATAGGCGCGCCCATCTTCACAGACCACGCCACAAACATGACCCTGCGTATCGACCCGCAAGTCGCCCGCGGCCCCCTCGACAATATCCAGCAAGGCGGTTTCCGCCAGCAGGTCCTGTATGGCCTGCCGGTAAAGCGTGCGGTCAGCCTGCGCGCGGGGGCCGTGCACGGCTGGCCCCTTGGAGCGGTTGAGCAGCTTGAAATGGATTCCGGCGCGATCGGCGGCACGCCCCATCAGCCCATCCAGCGCATCGACTTCGCGCACGAGATGCCCCTTGCCGATGCCCCCTATGGCCGGGTTGCACGACATGATCCCTATCGTCTCGCGCCGATGCGTCAGCAGCATCGTGCGCGCGCCGGTGCGCGCGGCCGCGGCGGCGGCCTCGCACCCCGCATGCCCTCCCCCGACGACAATCACATCATATGCGCGGTTCATCCTGCGCCTTTCCTACTTGCCAATACAGAACTGGCCAAACACGGTATCCAGAAGGGCCTCCACATCGACAGCGCCTGTCAGCCGCCCCAGCGCGCGCATGGCAAGCCGCATTTCTTCCCCACGCATTTCAGGCCAGTCCATATCGAGCGCGCGTCCGATATGATTCACCGTCTCCTCCAGGGCGGCACGGTGCCGCGCACGGGTGAAGGGGGCATTCGCCCGGCCAGCCGTCAGCGCCCGTGCGCGCGTGACCAGGGCATCCCTTAGCACATCCATGCCCGCATGGGTGAGTACACTCACACCAATGGCCCCCTCCGGTGCGCAATGCAGATCTATCTTGTTACAGACCAGCAGGCCATCCCCCTCCAGCCGTGGGGGCGCATGATCGCCGGCAAATACATGCACGACGCAATCCGCCTGTTTCACGTGAAACAATGAACGCCGCACACCCTCGGCCTCGATCTCATCATCGGTTTCGCGCAGGCCGGCGGTATCGACAAGCGTGACCGGCACATCCCCCAGCACGACCCGGGCCTCGATCGCATCGCGCGTCGTGCCCGCGCGGGCGGACACGATCGCCGCGTCCCGCCCGGCCAGGGCATTGAGCAGGCTGGACTTGCCAACATTTGGTTCGCCCACAATGGCGAAGACCAGCCCCCGGCGCAGCCGCTCGGCCCCTGCCCCTTCCGCCAGGCTGGCCTGCATTGTCGCGTGCAGTTCCCGCAATCCGTCAACCAGTCCCTGCTCGACCTCGGGGGGCAGTTCCTCATCGGGGAAGTCGATCAGGGCCTCCTGATGCGCCAGCAGCACCCGCAGCCGCTCCGCCCATTGCTGGTAAAGCCGGCTTTGCGCCCCATCGACCTGCGCCAGGGCCTGACGCCGCTGGGCCTCGGTCTCGGCATCAATCAGGTCGGCTATCCCTTCCGCCTGCATGAGATCCATCCGCCCATGGGCAAAAGCCCGGCGGCTGAACTCTCCCGGTTCCGCAGGGCGGGCCCCAAGGGCGACCAGCGCGTCGGCCACGGCATTGATGACGGCAGGCCCGGCATGCAGGTGCAGTTCCGCGCTGTCCTCGCCAGTATAGCTGTCCGGGCCGGGAAACCACAGCACCAGCGCCCGATCCAGCAGCACGGGCTCCGCCCCGTCGCGCCACCACAGGCCGCGAAGGGAGGCCCGACGTGGCGCGGGCAGACGCCCGCACAGGCTTTCCACAATCCTGCCGCTCCCTGCCCCGCTCAGCCGCATGACCGCGATGGCGGCGCGTGACAGGCCGCTGGCCAGGGCGAAAATGACCGGAGGATGCCCATCACTTTCCTGCATAAACATCTCCGTTACTGCCATCGTCATTTTGTCGGTTCCGGGAACGGCGTTATCCTTCACCTCTTTGTCCTGATCAAGGTGACTCATGCCACAACTTTCAATGCACTCGCCACTGGCGCCGCTTACGGTCTCGACTGAAGATGAGCGGATCGTGGCGCTCGACTGGGGCTGGGGGCGTGATCAGGAGCAGACCCCCGTGCTACTGGCCGCGCGCGCCTGGCTGGATGCTTATTTTGATGGCGCGACCGCACCTTGCGATCTCCCCCTCGCCCCCCATGGCAGTGAGGAACAGCTTGCCGCGTGGCGTTTCATGCTGACCATTCCCGTAGGCCATCAGGTCCACTGGAAAGAGGCGGCGGCGCAGGCCGGCATCGCGCCCGAAAGCATTGTCAGCGCCTGCGTGGAAAATCCCATTCCCATTCTCATTCCCTGCCACCGTATCGATTTCACCGACTGTCCCGATTATGACCCGGACACCTATCCCGGTGATGAAGGCGCGCGCGACCGGCTGTTCCTGCGCGATCTGGAGGCTCTTTCCACCACCACGCCCTGAACAGGGTAATCCGGTAACGCCCAAGGGAGGACAAGCCATGAATATGAATACCGTCATCCGCGTTCACGAATATGGCGGCCCCGATGTGCTCCGCACGGAAACGCTGCCTGTCCCCACCCCGGCCGCGGGCGAGATCGTGCTGCGACATGATGCGATCGGGGTCAATTTCATTGATACCTATTTCCGTAGCGGACTGTACAAATTCCCCTCCCTCCCCGCCATACCCGGCATGGAGGGGGCGGGCACCGTCACGGCGGTCGGTCCCGACGTGCATGATCTCAGCCCCGGCATGCGTGTGGCCTATGCCGGCGTACCGGGCGGCTACGCAACGTTCCGGACCATTGCCGCCGACAAGGTCGTCGCCCTGCCCGATGACATCCCGTCCGATACCGCCGCCGCCATCATGCTGCGGGGCATGAGTGTCCATATGCTGCTGCGCGAGGTCTATCGCGTGCAACCCGGTGACGACATACTGGTCTATGCGGCAGCGGGTGGCGTGGGGCTTCTCATGTGCCAGTGGGCGCAGCATCTGGGCGCGCATGTCATCGGTGTCGCCTCCACCGCGGAAAAAGCCCGGCTGGCGCAGGCCAATGGCGCCGCGCATGTCATTATCGGCACGGACCGCCTTACGGAACAGGTCAGGGAACTGACGGAGGGCCGGATGCTGCCCGTCGTTTATGACAGCATCGGCAAGGCCACGTTCGAAACCAGCCTGTCCTGTCTCGCGCCACGGGGGCTCATGGTCAGCTACGGCAATGCCTCGGGCCCCGTGACCGGCGTGGATGTGAGCACGCTGGCCAGCCATGGCAGCCTGTACCTCACCCGTCCGCTGCTCATGACCTACATCGCCAGACGCACCGCTCTGCTGCATGCGGCAAAAGAAGTTTTCGCCCTGATAAAAAAGGACGTACTCAAGCCGCATATCGGCCAGACCTTCGCCCTGCGCGATGCCGCACAGGCCCATATCGCGCTTGAATCCCGCAAGACCACGGGCAGCACCATCCTGCTGCCCTGAAACGGGCCGCGTCCGGTACAGGTACTTCCGGCAATAAAAAACCCCGACCTATAAAAGCCGGGGTTTTTCACGTTCGGGATTACGGATAATCCGTTCAGGTATTCATCGCGTCAAAGAAGTCATGGTTGGTCTTGCTGTATTTCAGCTTATCCAGCAGGAAGTCCATCGCATCCATGGTGCCCATGGGGGCAAGGATGCGGCGCAGCACCCACATCTTGGCCAGGTCAGCCCGGTCAACCAGCAGTTCTTCCTTGCGGGTACCACTCTTGGTGATGTCGATCGCGGGGAAGGTGCGCTTGTCGGCCAGTTTGCGGTCCAGGATCAGCTCCGAGTTGCCGGTGCCCTTGAACTCTTCAAAAATGACTTCATCCATACGGCTGCCGGTATCGATCAGCGCGGTCGCGATGATGGTCAGCGACCCGCCTTCCTCGATATTACGGGCGGCACCGAAAAAGCGCTTGGGACGCTGCAGCGCATTGGCGTCCACGCCACCTGTCAGCACCTTGCCCGATGATGGCACGACGGTGTTGTAGGCGCGGGCCAGACGCGTGATCGAGTCCAGCAGGATCACCACATCGCGCTTGTGCTCGACCAGGCGCTTGGCTTTTTCCAGCACCATTTCCGTCACCTGCACGTGCCGTGTGGCTGGCTCGTCAAAGGTGGAGGAAACCACTTCCCCGCGCACGGAACGCGCCATATCAGTCACTTCTTCCGGGCGCTCGTCAATCAGCAGCACGATCAGGAAGACTTCGGGATGGTTGGCGGCGATGGAGGAGGCAATGCTCTGCAGCATCACGGTCTTGCCGGTACGGGGCGGCGCCACGATCAGCGCGCGTTGGCCCATGCCGATGGGCGAGACCAGGTCGATCACACGCGAGGTGAAGTCGCGGTTCGGGGTCTTGCCCTTCCCCTTGCCATTGGCGGGCGGCTCGGCCCCGCCCACGGCGGAATTCTCGACTTCCATCTGCAACCGGCGTTCGGGGTACAGGGGGGTCAGGTTGTCGAAGTTGATCCGCTGGCGCACCGCCTCGGGCGGCTCGAAATTGATCGCATTGACCTTGAGCAGGGCGAAATACCGCTCACCATCACGCGGGGCCCGGATCTGGCCTTCCACCGTATCGCCGGTGCGCAGCCCGAAGCGGCGGACCTGGCTGGGTGAGATGTAGATATCATCCGGGCCGGGCAGGTAATTGGCCTCGGGCGAGCGAAGGAAGCCAAATCCATCGGACAGGATTTCAAGCGTACCGTCCCCATAGATGGCCTGGTCGTTATCAGCCAGGGTCTTGAGGATCGTGAACATCAACTCCTGCTTGCGAAGGGATGATGCGTTTTCAATATTCAGACTTTCAGCATAAGCCAGAAGGTCTGCTGGGGATTTGGCCTTGAGTTCGGCGAGTTGCATGCAGGATATGCCTATAAGTGGGCAGTTCACGGAGGGAAAAGTAAAGCCAGCAATCACGTTAACAAGGCGCGCGGGGCGCAAACCCTGACCATGTTCTTGCGAAACGGTTGATGCTGCTTGACTGATAAGGCGGGGAATCCAGACAGGTGCGAAGACCTTCCGGAACAGCGCCACCCTATGCCAATTCCGCCCCGACGTCAAGCCCAACCTGCGTCACGGCATGCCGCCGCGCGGCGGGGAGCGGTCATGAAACGCCCGGCCCGCCTGCCTCCCCGCGCTTTTCCGGCCCGCCGGTCGCGGCAAGGGCCGTGACCCCTATTTACCCAGCCACCCGCGCCGCCAGAACCAGATCAGGGGCAATATGACGGTCGCCGCCATAAGTATGAGTGAGTACCAGTAGCCGTATTTCCAGTTCAGTTCCGGTATGTCATGAAAATTCATGCCGTAGATGCCTGCCACCAGCGTGGGGGCCACGCCAATAAAGCTGACCACGGTCAGTATCTTCATGCCGTTATTCTGTTCGATGCTGATAAAGCCCAATGTCGCGTCCAGCAGGAACTGGACCTTGTTGGCGGTTTGCGACACGAAATCGTTCAATGAGCGGATATCGCGCTCCACCGTGCCCAGCCGCGCCTGAAGATGCTCGGACAGGTCATGGCGCTTGTTCTCACCCAGAAAGATGGAAATGCGCTCAAGCCCCAGCAGGCTGTCCCTGACCGATGAGCCCAGATCGCCCGACCGGCCCACCCGGCGCAGCATGTTGCGCAGCAGCGTGCCCGCCTGCGCCTGTCCCGGCTCCTCGGACTGGAACACGTCGCGCGACATGACATCGAGCGACTGCCCCAGATGTTCCAGAATATCCGCCAGACGGTCCACGATCGCCTCAAGCAGCAGGATCGCCGCCTCATTGGCGGTCAGGGCACCCTGGCCCGCCACCTGCCGGGCCACCACGTCAAACGCGCTGAAACCGGTAAAACGGATGGTCAGGATCCGCTCACGCATAAGCACGAACCCCACGGGGGAGACAAAAAAATCATCCGGTGTCTTGCGCACCAGCGGCGTGGAAAGATAGACGGCGTCATCTTCCATGAACAGGCGCGATGAACTCTCGATCTCGTCAAGCTGGGCACGGGTGGGAATACGCTGGCCCGTCACCTGCGCGGCAAGGGCTTCCTCATCCGCCGTGGGATTGAGCAGATCCAGCCAGGCGGCATCTGCCGCATCCTCCGCTGTGGTCACACTTCTGGCCGGAGCCCCGGGGCGGTGCGCTAGAAACATGAGCCGTCTTTCTTTCGTTCCTGATCCGTGTCCATCCATCATGCGGCAGCAAACATGTCAAATCATGACACGACGCGGCCCGCGCCGGGGGGCTGGTATTTTGCCGCCATCCGGTCCAGAACCGCCCTACACGCGGCCCGGGATGGCTGCATGAACATACCAGTGAGCCACGCACCTATTCTTGCGGAGTAGCGAAGTTGAGCGCAACAGATACACAGGCAGGCGCCAACAGCCTGCGCGGCGGCCCCGACAGCCGCGGCCGTTTTGGAATTTTTGGCGGTCGTTTCGTCGCGGAAACCCTGATGCCGCTGATCCTGGAACTGGACGCCGCCTACAGGGCGGCACGGGCGGATCCCGAATTCCGGCGCGAACTGGACTATTATCTCAAGGATTACGTCGGCCGTCCCAGCCCGTTATGGTTCGCGCGCCGCATGACCGAACAGCTTGGCGGCGCGAAAATCTACATGAAGCGCGAGGAGCTGAACCATACCGGCTCCCACAAGCTCAATAACGTCATGGGGCAGATCCTGCTGGCCCGCCGCATGGGCCGCACCCGCATCGTGGCCGAGACCGGCGCGGGCCAGCACGGTGTCGCCACCGCCACGGTCTGCGCGCTGTTCGGCATGAAATGCGCGATCTACATGGGTGCGACCGATGTGGAGCGTCAGAAGCCCAACGTCTTCCGCATGCGCCTGCTCGGGGCCGAGGTCGTGCCCGTCACCGCCGGGGCCGGCACGCTGAAGGATGCGATGAACGAAGCCATGCGCGACTGGGTCACCAACGTGCATGACACCTACTTCCTTGTCGGCACGGTGGCGGGGCCGCACCCCTACCCGCAGATGGTGCGTGATTTCCAGTCCGTGATCGGGGTGGAAACGAAGGAGCAGATCCTCGCCGCCGAAGGCCGCCTGCCCGATGCGATCGTGGCCGCGATCGGTGGCGGATCGAATGCAATGGGTATTTTCCATCCCTTCCTTGACGACCCCCAGGTGCGCCTGATCGGGGTGGAGGCCGCGGGGCTGGGGCTGGACAGCGGACGCACCGCCGCCTCCATCGAACGTGGCGCGCCCGGTGTCCTGCATGGCAACCGCACCTACCTGCTGCAGGACGCCGATGGCCAGGTGACCGAGGCCCACTCCATCAGCGCCGGGCTGGACTATCCCGGCGTGGGGCCGGAACACTCCTGGCTCAACGACATAGGCCGGGCGGAATATGTGGGTGCCACCGATCAGGAAGCGCTGGACGCCTTCCAGCTCTGCACCCGCACCGAAGGGATCATTCCCGCGCTGGAAAGCGCGCACGCCATCGCCTATGCCGCCAAAATCGCGCCCGACATGCCCAGGGATGCGATTGTGGTCATCAACATTTCCGGCCGGGGGGACAAGGACATCTTCACGGTTGCCGAACATCTGGGAGTGAAACTGTGAGCCGCATCGCCCGCCGCTTCGCCAGCCTGCGCCAGCAGGGCCGTGGCGCCCTGATCCCGTATGTCGAAGCCTGTGACCCGGATTACGACACCGCGCTCGCGATCCTGCGCGGCATGCCCGCCGCCGGCGCCGACCTGATCGAGGTGGGCGTGCCCTTTTCCGATCCGTCCGCCGATGGCCCGACCATACAGAAGGCGGCCCTGCGCGGGCTGAAGGCCGGGTCCAGCATGAAGCGCGTGCTGGAAATGGTCGCGGCCTTCCGCGCGGATGATGATGAAACCCCGATCATCCTCATGGGCTATACCAACCCCATCGGCGCTTACGGGCCGGAGCGCTTCTGCGCGGATGCGCGCAAGGCGGGCGTGGACGGGCTGATCGTGGTTGACCTGCCACCGGAGGAAGCCGATCTGCTCAGCGCCCCCGCCGCACAGGCGGGGCTGGACATCATCCGCCTTGTCGCCCCCACCACGCCCGATGACCGGCTGCCCGTGGTCTTCAACGGCGCATCGGGGTTCGTGTATTATGTCAGCATTACCGGCGTAACCGGCACGCGCACCGCCAGCACCGATGAACTGGCCCACGCCCTGCCGCGCCTGCGCCGGGCCACCGACCTGCCCATCGCCATCGGCTTTGGCATCCGCACACCCGAACTGGCGGCCGGCGCCGTGCGCGTGGCCGATGCCGCCGTCGTGGCCTCGGCCCTGCTCAACACGCTCGAGGGTACGCTGGATGACGCGGGGCAGGCCACCGACCAGACCGTGCCGCGCGTTCTGGCGCAGTTGCGCACGCTGGCCGATGCGGTGCACGCGGTACGGAAGTAAATGACAATCTGGCCCAATCATTCATCTGCCTGTATTGAACAGGCACCCAGACGAGACCAGGGAGAGGCAATATGAGCTGGCTGACCGAATATGTCCGCCCCAAGATCCGCGGCCTGCTCAAGCGGGAAGTGCCGGACAATCTGTGGACCAACTGCGAATCCTGCGAGCAGATGATCCTGACCAAGGACCTGCTCAAGGCCATGAACGTATGCCCGCATTGCGGCCACCACATGCGCGCCAGCGTGCCCGAACGGCTGGAATGGACGTTTGATAATGGGGAATACACCCGCATCGAACTGCCCAAGGCGCCGGTTGATCCCCTCTCCTTCCGCGACCGCAAGCGCTATACCGACCGCCTGAAGGATGAGCGCGCCAAATCCCATCTTGATGAATCCATGGCCGTGGCGCATGGGCGGATTGGCGGCCATAACGCGGTCGTGGCCGTCATGGCGTTCGAATTCATCGCGGGCACGATGGGGGCCGCACTGGGCGAAGCCTTCCTGGCCGCCGCCCGCCTGGCCATTCTCCAGCAGTCGCCGCTGGTCGTGTTCACCGCGTCGGGTGGCGCACGCATGCAGGAAGGCATGATCAGCCTCATGCAGATGCCCCGCACGACGGTCGCGGTGGAAATGCTCAAGGAAGCGGGGCTGCCCTATCTGGTGGTGCTGACCAATCCCACCACGGGCGGCGTCTCGGCGTCGTTTGCCATGCTGGGGGATGTCCAGATCGCAGAACCCAATGCCCTGATCGGCTTCGCGGGGCAGCGCGTGATCGAGGATACCGTGCGCGAGAAACTGCCCGAAGGCTTCCAGCGCGCGGAATACCTGCTCGAACACGGCATGCTGGACATGGTGATCGCACGTGGCGAACTGCCCGCGACACTGGGGCGGCTGATCGGTCAGCTCAACTACCGCCATATCGCCCGCCCCGCCGCCTGAACCAGCACAGGACACCCGCATGAGCGCGCCAACCCTCGGGCCTGAATTCGTCGGGCGGGCGGGGCAGATACTGGAACGGCTGAACCGCCTGTATCCGGCCCTGATCGACCTGTCGCTCACGCGGCTGGAAACGCTGCTGGCGCGCCTTGGCCACCCGGAGCGGCAGCTTCCGCCCGTGGTGCATGTGGCGGGCACCAATGGCAAGGGCAGCACATGCGCGCTCATGCGCGCCGTGGCCGAAGCGGCGGGCTGGCGCGTGCATGTCCTGACCTCTCCCCACCTCGTCCACGTGACCGAACGCTTCCGCATCGCGGGGGAACTGGTGAGCGAAAGCGAACTCACCGCCGTTCTGGAAGAAATAGAGCGGGTCAACGCGGGCGCGCCGATCACGGTGTTCGAAGTCCTGACGGCGGCGGGATTCGTCTTATGCGCGCGCCATCCGGCCGACCTCGCCATTGTGGAGGTCGGGCTGGGCGGGCGGCATGACGCCACCAACGTGCTGCAACGCCCGGCCGCCTGCGCGATCACCGCCATCTCGATGGATCATGAGTCTTTTCTGGGCGACACGCTCGCGGCCATCGCGGGTGAGAAGGCCGGGATCATGAAACCCCATGTACCCGTCACGACGGGCCACCAGCCCGCTGAAGTCATGGAGGTGCTGGAGCACACGGCGCGGGAAAACGCGGCCCCCCTGTGGCGGCGCGGGCATGAATGGTCCATCACCCCCACGCCCGACGGCGCGGGCCTGCAGTATCGCGACGCCCACGGCGCGCTCGACCTGCCCCTGCCCGGACTGGGCGGCGCGCACCAGATCGACAATGCCGGACTGGCCATAGCCACCCTGCGGGCCACGGGCCTGCCGCTGCCGCCACGGGCATGGTCCGGCATCGCACAGGCCTGCTGGCCCGCACGCATGCAGCGCCTGACCGGCCATCTGGCGGCGCTTCTTCCCGCCGGATGGGAACTGTGGCTCGACGGTGGCCATAACCCCGGCGCGGGCGATGTGCTGGCGCGGGTGATGGATGGATGGCCCGACCGCCCGATCCATCTTGTCATCGGCATGAAGCAGACCAAGGATGTCACCGGCTTCCTGGCCCCGCTCCTGCCGCGCGCGGCCTCCGTGCAGGCCGTGGCGGAGGAAGGCCAGCATCTGGCGCTGCCGGTGGCGGACATCATCGCGGCATCCGGCGGCAAGGCCACGGCCGGCCCCACATTACATGCGGCGCTGCTGCATCTGGCCGCGTGTAACCCTGCCACCCCGCCCGCGCGGGTAATCATATGCGGGAGCCTGTACCTGGCCGGGGTCGTACTCCGGCACGATGGCTGGCAGGCAAGCTGACTCCCTCCGCGCCGCAGGTAGGAGGCCATTTGAAAATAAAGGTTTCTGGGCGCCGCCTTTTTGAAAAAAGCTTCACCAAAAACTTCCTTATGATCTACCCTTCCTCACCCGGCAGGGGCCGCCCCTGCCCGATTTCACGCAGCGGCAGGCCTGCCATGAGCCGCCGTTCGATCCGTTCGAGCGACATGTCCCGTGTTTCCGGAATGAAGCGCCATGTCACCAGCACGAAGACCAGGTTGAACCCCGCGAACAGCCAGAAGGTGGGGCCATTGCCCAGCCATTGCAGCAGGGACAGGAAGCTTGCCCCCACGATCATGTTGGCGACCCAGTTGGTCAGCGTGGAAATGGAAATGCCAAGGTCACGCCCCTGCAGCGGCTGCACCTCCGAACACAGCACCCACATCAGCGGCCCGGCGGACATGGCGAACCCGGAAATATAGATCAGCAGCATGAACACGGAGATGATCTGCTCCGTCTGCCCCAGATCGGGATGGTTCAGCACCAGCCCGAGAAAACCCATGCCGATCGCCATGATGATGAAGCCGGTATACAGGATCGGCTTACGCCCCCAGCGATCCACCAGCCCCACGGCAATAAAGGTGGCCAGCATGTTCACCAGACCCACCATGGCCGTGCACCATAGCTGCGCGGGGCCGACATAACCCGCCAGCGCGAATATGCGCGGGGCGTAGTACATCACCACATTCACGCCCGCGAGCTGCTGCATGGCCTGTAGCGCAATGCCGAGGAAGATGGAGCGGCGGAAATTGGCGTTATGGCGCAGCAGGCTCCAGCCGCGCTGCTTCATCTGCAACTGGCGGCTGATATTCTGTATTTCCTGCATGGCGACGCTCCGGTCGTCGCGCAGGTCCTCAAGCACCTGGAGCGCCTCGCTACGGCGGCCGCGCATCATGAGCCAGCGCGGGCTGTAGGGCAGGAACAGCACGCCAATCAGGAACAGCACGCCCGGCACCGCCGCCACGGCGAACATGCCGCGCCAGTTGCCCGAGTAGCTGAACATCGTGTTGGTCAGGAAAGCGATGAAAATACCCGCCGTAATCATAAGCTGGTAGGTCGAGATCATGGCCCCGCGCGCCTGTTCGCTTGCAATCTCGGACAGGTAGAGCGGCGCGGTGAACGCCGCGACCCCGATCGCCAGCCCCATGACCACGCGCCCCACGATCATGGACGGAATCGACCACGCCAGCGCGCAGGCCAGCGACCCGCCGATGAACACCAGCGCACCGACCAGCAGCGCATGCTTGCGCCCGATCTGGTGCGACATCCACCCCCCGCATAACGAGCCCACGGCGGCCCCGCCCATCATGGCGCTGACGATCCATTCCTGCGCGATGGTGGAGGCATGGAAAGCCTTCGCCACCAGATCCAGCGCCCCGGATATGACCCCGATATCAAGCCCGGCCATAAGACCGGCCAGCGCCGCAAGGCAACCAATGACAAGAGTGCGCAGGCGGGCCGGATCGAACCCGGTGGCCTGAGGCTGATTTTCCATTAAGTCCGGTCCTTTTGATCTTTTTATTGCCGGTTTTAGAATCTATTTGAAAATAACTTATCTATAAAAACAATAAAAGTTTTTGGATGCCGCCTTTTGCAGAGTGTTCACCGGGCAGGCTTTTCAGGCGCCCCCTTCATGTTCCGGCCGGGCAATGCCGGTCAGCAGGTAGAACGGGACACCATACCGCCGTGTCCGGTCAGGGTCATTTTCCAGCAGGTCATCAATCATGAACCGCCTGACCCGGAAGATGACCGGCCTCTCCCCCGGTGCGCTGTCCGGCGGGCCATCCGGGCCAGGGGCATCGTGTTCCACCATGTCCGCCAGCCATGCGGCAACACCGGGGCGCTCCGTCAGCACCAGCGGCGCGCGCCGTGAAAACACGACCGTGCCACGGGCATGTATCGTATCCATCCCGTCCCGTGTTGTGACATGGTACAGGTAGCCATCCGGCCCCGCGCCCGCATGCAGGCTGCTTATGCTCACCATTCCCAGCCCCAGCGCGGCTATGTCGAGATAGGTCAGCACGCGCCGTGCTGGTGGTTGCGCCGCCGCGAACAGGTCCGACTGCCCGGCGGGCGAGGTGACGGGTGGGGGCGTTTCCCCCCTGGGGCGTGGTCGCGGGCGCGGGGCGCGGGCCATGGGCGCGAAAGGCAATTCCGTCCCCCTGCCTTTTCGCCGTTGCGCCATGCCCTGCCCCATCCAAGCCGGTAAACCCCGTCCGCCCGCTCAGGCGCAGGCGGCGCATATGCCTTCGGCCTCGACCGTGGTCTGCCTGACCGAAAAACCACGCGCCCGCGTGACCTCCAGCAATGCATGGAGAATATGGGGATCATCGAGTTCCGTCACGCGCCCGCACCGGGTGCAGATCAGGAATTGCGCCGCATGGACATGGCCGTGGCAGGCATGGCCCGATTCCAGCATATGGCGACAGCCCACAAAAGCGGAAAGACGTTCGATCTTGTGGACCAGCCCCTGTTCCAGCAGGAAATCCAGCGCCCGGTACACCGTGGGCGGGGCCACCGGCCTGCCCCGGCTGACACGGATCCGTTCCAGCAGTTCATAAGCCCCCAGCGGACGGTCCGCCGCCAGCACAAGGCCCAGCACCAGCCTGCGCATATCCGTCAGCCGCACCGCGCGTTTGTGGCAGAGGGCGGCGGCCTGATCGAGCAGCGCGTCCATCCCTTCGGACGGGCCGGTCGGGGCCATCTGGGTCGTGCGGGCCACTGCTGGTGCTCCTGTGTCCGGTCGCCAGCATGACCCATCCAGCCAGAAGCGGGCAGGGGGTCAGTCCGGCAGGTAATCCACCCACATGGCCATCAATACCACGAAAAGGGCAAGCCCGGCATGTATCCAGATCAGCCGGTGCAACGTCAAGACGGGAACCCTGCCCGCGTGCATGCGTTTCTTGTCCGGTGTCTTGCCCATCATTTTCCCGTCTTCCCGTCAGATTGGTCCGTCCCACCCCTGATGAAGCAGAAAACTGGATTTTTCCTTAACCGGGAACGGGCGGGTCATTCCTCCGTATGGGGCAGCATGTGGTAGGTGCGGTTGAAATAGACCAGCCCGCCACGCGCGCTGCCGCTGCGCACGCTTTCCACCGCGCCGAACATGACGCTGTGGGTGCCGACCTCGACAATGCGCTCGATGCGGCAGTCAAGCGACAGCACCGCCTCCTCCAGCACGGGCGCGCCCGTGGTCAGCGTATCCCAGTGGCCGGAACGGAAACGCTCCGCCTGTTCGAGGGAACTGGCGAACACGCCCGATATGTCCTTCTGCCCGGCCGCGAGCACATTGATGCACATGGCCGCATCCACCCGGAAACGGTCCCGCACGCGGGAATTGCGGTTGAGACAGACCAGGACGGTGGGCGGCGTATCCGTGACCGAACAGACGGCGGACGCCGTAAAACCCGCCGGGTCATCCAGTGTTCCGGTCGTAACAACATTTACCGCCGCGCCAAGGCGCGCCATGGCGTTACGAAAGGTAAGGGCGTCAACTCCCATGGTGATCGTGCCTCAGTCGCTGTTACATGCCAGTGGGTCCGCACGCAGCCGTGACGCCGGACGGTTGCCGGGGTAGCGCATTCTGCACCGGTTGAACACAGTAAACCGCACGAGGAACCACCGTATGAACCCTGAACTGATCCACATACGCCAGACCGGCAGGCTGGGGCGCATCACGCTGGACCGCCCCCGCGCGCTCAATGCCCTGAACATGGACATGATAACCCGCATAAGCGCCTGCCTGCATGCCTGGCGGCACGACCCGACCATCGAGACCGTGCTGCTGGACAGCACCAGCCCCAGGGCCTTCTGCGCCGGGGGCGACATCCGCGCCATCCGCGCCCGGCTGGAACATGGTGACTTCGCGGGGGCGATGGAACCGTTCCGCAGCAGCTACCGGCTGGCGTCCCTTCTGGCGGGGTATCCGAAGCCGGTCGTCTCCTTCATGGACGGGATCGCCATGGGGGGTGGCATCGGGCTGGGCGGGCATGTGCGCTACCGGATCGTGACCGAGCGCGCCTGCCTCGCCATGCCCGAAACCGCCATTGCCCTGACACCGGATGCGGGGGGGTCCTACCTTCTGTCGCGCGCGCCGGGCCTGAGCGGGCTGCGCCTGGGGCTGACCGGCGGCCGGATGGACGCCACCGCCGCCCTTGACGCCGGTTTTGCCGACCGGCAGGCCCATTCCGGCACGCTGGGCGAACTGGCCGACGCCCTGGCGCACCAGCCCGCGGTCCGGGTCATGGACAGCCTGCCCCCCTGTCCCGCCCTGCCCTGCGGGCCGGATACGGCCGCCATCGCGCCGGTCTATGGCGCGCCGGACATGCCCGAACTCCTGCGCAGGCTGCACGCCCATCCCGCCGACTGGGCGCGCGCGGATATGGCGGCCATGCGAAACGCCAGTCCCTTTTCGTTATGCGTCACCTTCGCCGCCTACCATGCGGCCCGCGCGCTGCCCGACCTGGACCGGGTGCTGGAGCAGGAATTCCGCCTGATCTGCCACCTGCAGCGCCGTCCCGACTTTGCCGAAGGCGTGCGCGCGCGCCTGATCGACAAGGACAACACCCCGCGCTGGACACCGGAGAGCATCGCCGCCGTCTCCACGCTGGACGTCGCGGCCTGCCTGCATGACCCGATAGCTTTTTCGCTTGACCTTCCGGTATGCGATCCCGAGTCCTGCTAATTTATTATCACACGTAAAGTAGATGAAATGCCCTTTTCCAAAACCTACACCCCCGCCACGCATCACAGCCGACTGGGAAATGAATTCTATGATGTGGTGAAAGCCGCCGACTTTCCCGCCCATATCCTGCGCTACCGCAATGACGACGTCGCGCCGCGCATCGGTCTCGATACCCTTGATGACGCGGAGTGGATCCGCCATTTCGGTTATTTCGACCCGTTGCCCGGCTCGCTGCCCCAGCCGCTGGCGCTGCGCTATCACGGCCATCAGTTCCGCGCGTACAATCCCGACCTTGGCGATGGCCGGGGCTTCCTGTTCGCGCAGCTTGTGGACGCGGTGGATGGCCGGCTGCTCGATATCGGCACCAAGGGCAGTGGCACCACGCCCTGGTCGCGCGGGGGGGACGGGCGGCTGACGCTGAAGGGCGGGATCCGTGAAATCCTGGCCAGCGAACGGCTGGACGCGCTGGGCGTGCGCACATCGCGCACCCTGAGCGTGATCGAAACGGGCGAGAGCCTGCACCGGGGCGACGAACCCTCACCCACGCGGTCATGCGTGCTGGCGCGGCTCAGCCATTCCCACATCCGTATCGGCACGTTCCAGCGCCTGATGGCCCATGACGACAGGGAAAGCGTCCAGCAACTGGTGGCCTATGTGATCGAGACCTATTACCCCCACCTGTCCGGCGCGCCGGACCCCGCCGCGGCGCTGTATGACGCCGCGACCACCCGCATTGCCGAAATGACCGCCCAGTGGATGGCGGCGGGCTTTGTCCATGGCGTGCTCAATACCGACAACATCAATATCACGGGCGAGAGCTTCGATTACGGCCCATGGCGGTTCCTGCCCCATTTCGACCCTGACTTCACCGCCGCCTATTTCGATCATTCCGGCCTGTACGCCTATGGCCGCCAGCCCCGGGCAATGACGTGGAACGTGGCGCGGCTGGGGGAATGCCTGCTGCCTTTTTCCCGCATTGAGACCATACAAAGTATTTTTAACGACTTTCAGGCACGATACGAAAGATTTCTCGATATTACAGTGCTCAAGCGGCTGGGACTGAAAGAGGATTCAAGAAAATCATCCACTGATTTGCGTCAATCCCTGTTCTCTTTCATGCAGGAAAGTCAGATCGGGTTTGAATTTCCGTTTTTTGACTGGTATGGTGGCCCCACAAGTCAGGAACGCGCCACATCAGGACTACGTAAGGACTTTTATGCTCAGGACAGCTTCCGGCCCCTGCACGACCGGATCATGCTGCATGAGCCCGCACCGGGCATCGACCTGTCGCATCCCTATTTCGGGGGCGAGGCACCATCCATGATGCCCGTTGAAACCGTGGAAGCCATCTGGCAGCCCATCGCCAGCGCCGATGACTGGTCGCACCTGCACGCCGCACTCAGCCGGATCGCCAGCACGAAAGCCGCCCTGGATACCGCCCCCCGCTAAGGCGGGGCGCAACCCCACGGGGAACCGGACCGACATGCCCGCTTTATATAAACAGCCAAGAAAGGAGAAGGCCCCCGCATGAATGATCAAGCCCCGCCTGCCCCCCACGACCAGCCGGCCACCGAGCCGTTGCCCGATCTGACGAATATCGAGATTTCCCCCAACGCCCGAAAGACTTTATGGCTCGCAGCCATCGTGGCCGCCATCTGCGGCGGCCTCTATGGTTACGATACCGGCATCGTCTCGGGGGCGCTGCTGCTCATTACGCGTGAGTTCCACCTGAGCAGTTTCTACCAGGAGATGGTGGCCTCCGCCATTTTAGCGGGCGCCGTCATGGGTTCCCTCCTGACCGGCTGGCTGTCCGAACATTACGGGCGTCGTTCCTCCGTCATGATCGTGACGGCGGTGTTCGTGCTGGGCGCGCTGGCCTGTGCCTTCTCGCCCGATGTCTATATGCTCATCATCTCGCGCGTGTTCCTGGGGCTGGCGGTGGGCGGGTCCACGCAGGTCGTGCCGATGTACATCTCGGAACTGGCCCCGGCGCACCAGCGCGGCCACATGGTCACGATGTTCAACATCGCGATCGGCATCGGCATCCTGGCGGCCAACATCATCGGCTTCGCCGCGCGGGACGCATGGGGCTGGCGGCCGATGGTGGCCATCGCGGCCATTCCGGCGGCAATCGTGTTCATTTCCATGTTCTTCCTGCCCAAGAGCCCGCGCTGGGCCGCGGAGCATGAAAGCCTGGATTCCGCGCTGGAACAGCTTCAGCGCATCCGCACGACCAAGCGCGAGATCCGGCGCGAGATACGCCACATCCACGCCAATGCGAACGAGGAAACCGACCCGCGCGACGTGGGCTGGCGTGGCGTCATGCAGCCATGGGTGCGCCCCGCTCTGGTCGCCGCCCTTGGCGTCGCCTTCTTCACGCAGGCGGGCGGGCTGGAGATGATGATCTACTACGCGCCGACCTTCCTGTCGGATGCGGGGTTTGGCAGTTCGTCCGCGCTCATGGCCAGTATCGGCATCGCGATCATCTATCTGGTCATGACCATTCTGGGCTCGAACATCGTGGACCGGATCGGCCGCCGCCGTCTGGTCCTGGTCATGGGGCCGGGCAGCGTTATCAGCCTGATCGGGCTCGGGATCATGTTCCTCATCCACCCGCAGCCCGGCAGTGCCGGAAGCTGGCTCATCATCGCGTTCATGCTGCTGTTCATGGTGTTCAACGCCGGGGGCATCCAGGTTGTCGGCTGGCTGCTGGGCGCGGAAATGTTCCCGCTATCCATGCGCGGCAACGCCACCAGCCTGCATTCGGCCATGCTGTGGGGCAGTGACCTGCTGGTGACCAGCACGGCGCTGACGCTGGTCTCCAAGATCACGCTGGGGGGGACCATGTGGTTCTATGCCGGGGTCAACCTGCTCTCGGTGCTGTTTGTCTTTTTTATGGTGCCCGAAACGCGCGGCGCTTCGCTGGAGGATATCGAGGAAGCCCTGCGTCAGGGCCGCTTCCGCCCCACACGCGACAACACCGCCATTGCCGAGGAAGACGAATCCGACTGAGAGACCGCCTGAAAGGCCCGCCTTCTTAAAACAAGGCGGGCCCAAAAACCTTTACAGCGCCTGAGCCTGCCCATCCGCCACCAGGTCAACCGCGGGGGCGGGGGAGACAGGAAGCGCCAGCACCTGCTGGTAGAAAGCCAGTTCCAGTTCCCATGCCCGGCGGATGGTCGCTTCCTGCCGGAAGCCGTGGCCTTCCCCCGCGAACTCATACAATGCGCAGGGCACGCCGCGCGCCCGCAGTGCTGCAACCATCGACTCCGCCTGCGCGGGCGGCACCACCGCGTCATCCAGCCCCTGCAGGAACAGGACGGGCACATGGATGCCCGCCACCTGCGTCAGCGGCGAACGGGCAAGATAGGTGGCCTCATCCGCCGGGTAGGGGCCAACGAGCGTGTCGAGATAACGCGATTCAAATTTGTGCGTATCGCGGGCCAGCGCACGCAGGTCCGTCACGCCGTACAGGCTGGTTCCGGCGGCGAACAGGTCCGAACGCGCCAGCGCCAGCAGCACCGTCAGCCCCCCCGCACTGCTGCCGCGTATGACGATGCGCGCCGGATCCACCTGCCCGGTGCGTGCCAGATGGTCACACGCGGCGATGCAGTCATCCACATCGACCACGCCCCACTGGCCTTCCAGCCGCTGGCGATAGGCCCGGCCAAAGCCAACGGAGCCGCCGTAATTGACATCCACCACCGCAAAGCCACGGCTGGTCCACCACTGCACCTTGAACGAAAACGCGGCGCTGGCCCGCCCCGTGGGGCCGCCATGGGCCATGACCACCAGCGGCGGCTTTTCACCCGCCGGTCCGATGTAACGCGCATTGGCGGGCGCATAGAAAAACGCATGCCCGGCACCGTCACCACCGGGCAGGGGAAATTCGATGGGGCGGGGCAGGGCGATATCCGCCGCGCCCAGCGGCAGTTCCGTCGCCCGGCGCAGGACATGGGGCGTCTGCCCCGGCTGCCCGCGGACCACCGCCGCCGCGTTGTCGGATGGCGCATCGAGCCATGCGAACCCGGCCCCCGCCACCGGAACGGGACAGCCGGAGGGAGACCCGAGGGTCACCGCCGTCGCCTTGCCATCATGGATGGAGACCAGCCTGGCTTCCCCCGCCTCGATGACCATGGCCAGAATATCGCCATTGTCCAGCGGCACGTAACTGCGCAGGCCAAAGACCCAGTGCGGCTGGCCGATTTCGGCATGCATCGGCGCCAGCGCCTTCGGTGCGCCGAAGGTGGTGTCGAAAGCGTACAGGTTCCACCAGCCACTCCGGTCCGAGAGTGCGAGCAGGCGGCCGGTGGCGTCCCAGCACGGCTCGATCACGGATTCAGCCAGCCCTTTTCCGCCCGCGGCAGTCCAGGGGGCGGCAAGACGGGGCGGGTCATCGCCTTCGCACAACAGGCTGGCAATGCGCAGCCGGGTCGCATCCCACGGCATGGCGGGGTGATCCCACTCGATCCATGCCAGGTACCGTCCATCGGGCGAGGGACGCGGTGAAGACAGGAAATCCGGTCCCATCACCAGCGGCACCCCGTCATTGAAGGCCGGATCCCCCGCCTCGGCGCAATCCAGCACCACGATGGCGGCGGCGGGTTCCTCATCCACCGCGCGATGATCCTCACGCACGCAGAACAGGAAGCGGCCATCGGGGCTGAAGGTCAGGTCGGCATAACGCAGCCCCGCCCGGGCGCAAAGGCAGCGCGGGTTGCCATTTTCCAGCAGCCACAGGCTGCCGTCGCGGCGGTTGCTGAACGCGATGCGCCCGTCCCGCACCGCATAGGCCCCGCCACCATATTCATGCACGCGGGTGCCGACATCAAACGGGGCGGGGGTGACATCGGCCACCACATCCGCCCGTGCGCGGACCAGCACCCGGCGGCCACCTTCCGCCGGGCGGCCTTCGATCCAGTAAATATCCCCGCCATCCACCCGCACATCCGACAGCGCCACCGTCCGCCCCGCGACAAGACCCGCGCTGACGGGCGAAGGCCATGTGCCATAAGGGCGCACATCCGGACCCGCCTTATCGCCTGTGGTGGACTGGATCATGTTCGTACTCCTGCCATTTGTGCGTGACAATGGGATCGGGATTGCGCAAACCGTGCTTCACGGTCTGGCTCCGTAACCTACATAACCTTTTTCTTTCTGACAGGTAGTCCGCTGCTCCAGCATCTTGAACAACTTTTCCAGCATTACGGATATGGCGTGATCGGGGTCATTGTCATGCTGGAAAGCATGGGCGCGCCCCTTCCGGCCGAGACCCTGATCATCTCCGCCGCGATCTACTGCGCCGCCACGCACCGGCTGGATATCGCATGGGTCGCGACGGCGGCCACCCTCGGCGCGATCATGGGGGACAATTTCGGCTACCTGATCGGGCGCTGGCTGGGTTACCCGCTGCTGGAGCGCAAGGGCGCGCGGATCGGGCTGACGCCACGCCGCCTGCAGACCGGGCGTTTCCTGTTCCTGCGTTACGGAGGCGTGATTGTCCTTTTCGGGCGTTTCCTCGCTATCCTGCGCATGTTCGTGGCCCTGCTGGCGGGGGCGAACCACATGCCGTGGCCCGGCTTCCTGCTGTTCAACGCCCTGGGCGGCGTCATCTGGGGGGCGGGATATGCCTATGCGGCCTATTATCTGGGCCACCGGATCCTGCGCATTTCCGGCCCGGTGGGAATAGCACTCGCGGCAGGGGGCGGGATCATGCTGATATGCGCCTTCATCTTCCTGCGCCGGCATGAAGCCCGTCTGACCGTCGAGGCCGAGGCGGCGGCGGAACGGGAACTGATCCAATCCGGAGAACAGGCGGACAGATGACCAGACACTGGACACTCCAACAGGCCCCCCGCATGGATGGCCGCCTTGCCCTTGTAACCGGCGCCACCGGCGGGCTGGGTTACCAGACGGCGCTTGGCCTTGCCGCGCGCGGCGCGCATGTCATGCTGACGGGCCGCAACGCGGAGAAGGGACAGGCCGCCCTGGCCCGGCTACGGCAGGACCAGCCGGGGGCGGATGCATCCTTCCGGCTGCTCGATGTGGCCAGCCTGGGCTCGGTCGCCGCCTTTGCCCATGAACTGGCGCAGGAAACGGACCGGCTTGATGTGCTGGTCAACAACGCGGGCGTCATGGGCACTCCGCGCCGGCTGGAAACACGCGACGGGTTCGAACTCCAGTTCGGGACCAATTTTCTCGGCCCCTTCGCACTGGCCGCCCGCCTGCGCCCACTGGTCTGCGCGGCCGATGGCGGGGGCCGGGTGGTGACGGTGGCAAGCCTTGCCGCGCTGACGGGCAGGATCGTGTTCGATGACCTGCAGGGCCGCCGCCGGTACGCGCCCTTTCGCGCCTATGGGCAGAGCAAGCTGGCGGATCTCATTCTAGCGCTGGAACTGGACCGGCAGGCCCGCGCCAACGGCTGGCCGCTCCATTCCATCGCCGCCCATCCCGGCTGGGCCCGGACCGATATCGCCACCAGCCGCCTGACATCGAAACAGGGCCTGCGTGAGCGCCTGACCCGCGTGGGGGCCGTATGGGCCTTCCGGCTGATGGGACAGTCCGCGGCCCACGGCGCGCTGCCCCTTGAATTCGCGGCCATGGCGCCGGAAGCGCGCGATGGCGGCTATTACGGCCCCGACGGGCCGGGCGAACGCCGGGGCGATGTGGGCGAGGCGCTGATCCCGCCCGCCGCCGCCGACCCCGCCACCGCGCGGCGGCTATGGCAGGTGGCGGAACGGCTGACCGGCACGGCCCTGTCCTGATCAGCGGCGCACGAATGTCCAGTACAGCGGCTGCCGCCCGGCCTTCAGCGCCTTGGCCTCGTAACGGGTGGGCGGCCAGCCTTCGGGGCGGACGCGCGCGGGCGGCGCCGTGTCGAACAGATCCTGTGCGCCCATGACCTCCTCCACCCATGCCTGATAGGTCGGATCGTCGCTCGCCACGCGCCAGATGGCGCCAGGGCGGAGGATGCGCGCGGCCAGCCTGACTGTTTCAGGATGGATGAAGCGTCGCTTCGCATGGCGCGACTTGGGCCACGGATCGGGAAACATGAGAAACATGCGGTCGATGGATTCATCGGGCAGGCGCTGCAACAGGATGCGCGCATCCTCGTCCCATATCCGCAGCAGGTCGGGCACCGGGGCGGTTTCCTCGCCCCCTTCGGGCACCACGCGCGACAGCAGGGAACACAGCCCGTTCTCGAACACCTCGCAGGCAAGGTAGCCCACATCGGGATTGGCGGCATGCTGGGCCAGCGAATGTTCACCACCCCCGAAACCGACTTCCAGCCAGATCTGCTCTGGCGCGCGGCCAAAGCCCGCCGCCGGGTCCGCGATGGCGGATTGCGCAAAACGCAGCCGTGGCAATGTCTGGTCCAGCAGCCGCTGCTGGCGCGCGCGCAGCGGATGGCCGCGCTGCCGCCCGTAAAGCCGGTCTGGAGATGCCTTTACATCCACGGAGGCCGTCATATGTCCGAAAATCCTGCTCCTGCTGCCATGGCGGATAGCCTGCATGGCATGATTACCCCTGCCGGGGGCATGATGGAACGCAACAGGGGCCGCCGCGACCGGCTTTTGCAAGCAGTCATGGCAGGCCCCCGATGGCTCCGGCCCCACAGGGCCGAATGGGGCGGGAAAATGACTTCCCGCCCTTTATCCCGATATGATCCTAGCGGTTGAAGGCGCCACGCAGGGCATCGACCAGATCGGTCTGCTCCCAGGTGAAATCGTCCTTCGCCGCATCCGGCGTACGGCCAAAGTGACCATAGGCGGAGGTCTGGGTATAGATCGGGCGGTTCAGGCGCAGGTGCTTGCGGATGCCACGGGGGGTAAGGTCCATGACTTCACGCAGCACGCGGCCCAGCTTCGCTTCGTCCACATCCTTGCCCGTGCCATCAAGGTCAACATAGACCGACAGCGGATGGGACACGCCAATGGCATAGGAAATCTGGAGTGTGCAGCGGTCCGCCAGACCGGCGGCCACGACATTCTTGGCCAGGTAGCGGCAGGCATAGGCGGCCGAACGGTCAACCTTCGTCGGATCCTTGCCGGAGAACGCGCCGCCGCCATGCGGGGCCGCGCCGCCGTAGGTGTCCACAATGATCTTGCGCCCCGTCAGGCCGCAGTCACCGTCGGGGCCACCGATCACGAACACGCCGGTCGGATTGACGTAGAATTCCTCTTCGGGGCACATCCAGCCCTGCGGCAGGACATCACGCACGATGCTGCCCAGTTCCTCGCGGATGGTCGCCTGGCTGGCGCCTTCGACATGCTGGGTGGAAATCACGACCGAGGTGGCGCCGACGGGCTTGCCATCGACATAACGCAGGGTCACCTGGCTTTTCGCATCCGGCTGGAGGGCCGCGGCACGCGGATCGCCTGCCTTGCGCAGGTCACGCACGCGATGCAGGATTTCATGCGCGTAAAACAGCGGCGCGGGCATCAGGCTTTCGGTCTCACGTGTGGCGAAGCCGAACATGATGCCCTGGTCGCCAGCGCCTTCGTCCTTCTCACCCGCGCTGTCCACGCCCACCGCGATGTCGGCGGACTGCGCGTGCAGGTAATATTCGACTTCCGCGTTGCGCCATGAGAACCCGGCCTGGTCGTAGCCGATGTCCTTTACCGCGTCGCGCGCGCCCTGAATGAGCTGCTCGGGCGTGACGGAAGCGGGGCCCCGCACCTCACCGGCAAGAACGATGCGGTTGGTGGTGACCATCGTTTCACACGCAACGCGCGATTCACCATCCGCTGCCAGAAATGCGTCAAGAACGGAGTCGCTGATCCGGTCGGCGACCTTGTCAGGATGCCCTTCGGATACGGATTCCGATGTGAACAGAAAATCGCCTTTATTACGCATGATGGTCCTGTCTGCCTCGTATAGAGAAGGATGAGCAACGCCGATGGAGCCTGACGTACGATCGCATGCGTTTGACGGAAACGGAAACCAGCGTCAAGCCGTTTCCGTAAATACCACCGTCCCACCCGGCATATGGACGCGCCGGTTCATTCAGGTGACGGGATCAAGCCCCAGCACATTGTCCATGGTATAGAGACCCGCCGCGCGCGCGCGCAGCCATCTGGCCGCCCGTACCGCGCCGGTTGCATAGACCCTGCGGTCGAACGAACGATGGGTCAGGGTGATCTGTTCATGGCCGGACGTGAAGATGACCGAATGTTCCCCCACGATCTGCCCGCCCCGCAGGGCGGCAAAGCCGATCGCGCCATCGGCGCGGGGGCCGGTATGCCCGTCCCGGCCGCTTTCGATATGGTCTTCCAGCCGGATGCCCCGTCCCTCGGCCACCGCGCGCCCCATGGCCAGCGCCGTGCCCGATGGGGCATCCACCTTCTGCCGGTGGTGCATTTCCAGTATCTCGGCATCATAGTCACTGCCGGGCAGGGCCGCCCCCATCTGGCGCGCAAGCCGCGTGACCAGCGTCACACCGGCCGAGAAATTGGCCGCCTGCACCACGGGAACCGTCCGGGCCGCCACATCGACTGCCTGCTGCTGCATGGCGGACAGGCCGGTCGTGCCTAGCACCCATGCCGTGCCGGTTTCACGCATCGCATCGGCATGCCTTGCAACCGTATCCGCATGGGTGAAATCAATGACCACATCGCAATTGCGGGCAAGTACCGCAATATCCGCGTAAACGGGACAGTCCAGACCGGCAACGGGGCTGCCATCGCGCGTTGTGCCACCGCTGAGTACTGCACCGCCCGCTGGCACTTCCTCAGCCAGAAGGCGACCGACGCGCCCGTTCAGGCCCGCGATCCCGATACGCAATGGCTGCGCGTTCATTGAGCTTTCTCCACCAGTCCAGACATAGAAATGGCGGCGCGACCGGGGGATCGCGCCGCCTGACTCTACTCATGGTGCGAGTTGGGGGGATTCACCATGAATAGCGTCCCGAACCTACACCTGAATAATCGGCAATTTCAACTGCCGCTCCGTCATGCCAGCCAAGGCCAGCGGGACGGGATCACAGCTTGCCTTCGAAAAAGTCTTTCACCTTGCTGAAAAATCCCGTGCTTTCGGGGCTACCCTTGGCATGATCCGCCGCATCGCCCTCGAACTCCTCCAGCAGTTCACGTTGCTGTTTGCTCAGGTGCCGCGGCGTTTCCACCACCACCTGGATATACATGTCACCGCGCGCGGAAGAGCGCAGCACGGAGAAGCCCTTGCCCCGCAGGCGGAACTGTTCGCCCGTCTGCGTTCCGGCCGGGATCTTCACCTTGGTGCGGGAGCCATCCACGACCGGCACCTCGATTTCCGTGCCAAGGGCGGCCTGCCCCATGCGCACCGGCACCCGGCAATAGACATTGGCGCCATCGCGCTGGAAGATCGGGTGCGGCTCAACGGCGACATGCACGTACAGGTCGCCCGCCGGAACGCCCTTGCCCCCCGCTTCGCCCGCGCCGGAAATACGGATACGCGTGCCGTCCTCGACCCCGGCGGGAATCGCGACCTCGATGCTGCGGTTCTTTTCCACCGTGCCCGCGCCCTGACATTCCTTGCACGGGTTGCGGATCAGGCGGCCCGACCCGTGGCAGGTGGGGCAGGGGCGTTCAACAAAGAAGAAGCCCTGCTGCGCGCGCACCTTGCCCGCGCCATGGCACGACGGGCAGGTTTCGGGCTGCTGGTCCTTGTCGGCGGAGCCGGTGCCATCGCAGCTTTCGCAGATGACGCGGGTGGGAACGGTGATCTTCTTTTTGACGCCGGAAAACGCCTCGGCGAAGGTGATGGTCACCTGTACCTGAAGGTCCGCGCCCGCGCGCCGGCCACCCCCACCCCGGCGGCCGCCCATCATGTCCCCGAACATCTGCTCGAAGATGTCACCCAGGCCACCGCCGCCAAAATCGAACCCGCCCGCGCCGGGGCCACCGCCCTCGAATGCCGCATGGCCGAAACGGTCATAGGCGGCGCGCTTCTGCTCGTCCTTCAGGACGTCATAGGCTTCGTTGATTTCCTTGAACTTGCTTTCCGCTTCCTCATCACCCTGATTGCGGTCGGGGTGATATTTCATGGCCAGCTTGCGATACGCCCGCTTGATCTCGTCACCATTGGCATCGCGCGAAATTTCAAGGACTGCGTAATAATCTATCTTGGTGGCCATGTGGGTCCTCTAGCAAACGCGGCTGGCTGACATGTCGCAGCGTGGTTCCCGCGTTCCAGATCTTGTCGTTATGCGGAATATGAAAAGCGCCCGTCTTCACAGAAGCACGGGCGCCATCCTGGAGAAAGGTGGGTACGGACCACAAGCCCGCACCCGCCGTTCCGGAGCCTGTATGACGCGTGTGGCGTCGATCAGGCTTTCTTGGAGTCGTCCACGTCCTCGAAGTCGGCGTCGACCACTTTTTCGTCCTTCGGCGCGCCACCCGGCGCCGCACCGGCTGCCGCCTCGGCTTCACCACCTGCCTTGTAGACGGCTTCACCAACCTTCATGGCGGCCTGCGTCAGGCGATCGGTCGCCTTCTTCAGGGCTTCGCTGTCGGCACCTTCAAGCGCCTTGCGAACTTCGGCAATCGCCTCTTCCGCTTCGGTCCTGTCGGCCGCCGGCACCTTGTCGCCCGCCTCGCTCAGGGACTTCTCGACCTGATGGGTCAGGCCTTCCGCCTGGTTGCGGGCCTCGACCTGCTCCTTCTTGGCCTTGTCGGCCGTGGCGTTGGCCTCGGCGTCCTTCACCATCTTCTCGATCTCGGATTCGGACAGACCGCCGGAAGCCTGGATCTTGATCTGCTGTTCCTTGCCGGTCGCCTTGTCCTTGGCCGAGACGGATACGATGCCGTTGGCGTCGATATCGAAGGTCACCTCGATCTGCGGCACGCCACGCGGCGCGGGCGCGATGCCGGTCAGGTCGAAGTTGCCCAGCAGCTTGTTGTCGGCCGCCATCTCGCGTTCGCCCTGATAGACCTTGATGGTCACGGCGTTCTGGTTGTCTTCCGCCGTGGAGAAGGTCTGGCTCTTCTTGGTCGGGATGGTCGTGTTGCGGTCGATCAGGCGGGTGAACACGCCACCCAGCGTCTCGATACCCAGCGACAGCGGGGTCACGTCCAGCAGCAGCACGTCCTTCACATCGCCCTGAAGCACCGCGCCCTGCACCGCGGCGCCAATGGCCACGACTTCATCAGGGTTCACGTTACGGGCGGGATCCTTGCCGAAGAACTGCTTGACCGCCTCGATCACCTTGGGCATGCGCGTCATGCCGCCGACGAGGATGACCTCATCGATCTCGGCCGCGGACACGGCTGCGTCCTTCATCGCGGCGCGGCAGGGTTCGAGCGTGCGCTGGATCAGGTCGTCCACCAGGCTTTCCAGCTTGGCGCGGGTCAGCTTCAGCACAAGGTGCTTCGGACCGGAAGCATCCGCCGTGATGAACGGCAGGTTGATCTCGGTCTCCTTGGCGGAGGACAGCTCGATCTTCGCCTTTTCGGCCGCTTCCTTCAGGCGCTGCAGGGCCAGCTTGTCCTGGCGCAGGTCGATGCCCTGGTCACGCTTGAACTCATCGGCCAGGTAGCTGATGATGCGGGCGTCGAAGTCCTCACCGCCGAGGAAGGTGTCACCGTTGGTGGACTTCACCTCGATCACGCCATCGGAAATCTCGAGCACCGAGACGTCGAACGTGCCGCCGCCAAGGTCATAGACCGCGATGGTGCCGCTGTTCTTCTTCTGCAGGCCATAGGCCAGCGCCGCCGCCGTCGGCTCGTTGATGATGCGCAGCACTTCCAGACCGGCGATGCGGCCCGCGTCCTTCGTGGCCTGGCGCTGGGCGTCGTTGAAGTAGGCCGGAACGGTAATGACCGCCTGCTGGACCGTCTCGCCCAGATAGGCTTCGGCCGTTTCCTTCATCTTGCCCAGAATGAAGGCGGAGATCTGGGCGGGGGCGTATTTCTTGCCCTGTGCCTCGACCCATGCGTCGCCGTTGTCGCCCTTTACGATTTCGTAGGGGACCAGTTCCTTGTCCTTGGCCACGGTCGGGTCATCGTAGCGGCGCCCGATCAGGCGCTTGACCGCATACAGCGTGTTGGACGGGTTGGTGACGGCCTGGCGCTTCGCGGCCTGGCCGACCAGCATTTCGCCACTGTCGGTGAAGGCGACCATGGACGGGGTCGTGCGTGCGCCTTCGCTGTTCTCGATAACCCGCGTCTCGTCGCCTTCACGCACGGCAACGCAGGAATTGGTCGTACCAAGGTCGATACCGATAACCTTGCTCATTCAGATACTCTCCTTTTCAGCGGCCTGTCCGGACCCGAAGCATCGGGACAGACCCTTTCTTTCATATCGTCCGGCGGGTGCTGGACTGTCTGTTCCACATCCATTCCCACACCGGTGTCATATTCGATGTAGGCAACCCGCACGCACCTTTCAAGGGGATGAGGATACGCACGGACAGGGATTTCATCCCGCCTGCGCCGGACCTTTCGACACCACGACCATGGCTGGCTTGAGCAGCCGGCCGTGCAGGGTCCACGCCGGTGTCCAGGACTCCATCACGGTGCCCGCCGCGTGTTCTTCGCTGGGCTGTTCCGCCATGGCCTGGTGCAGGTTGGCGTCGAAGGGCTTGCCCTTCGCGTCCACCGCGCAGATCCCGTTGCGTTCGAGAATTCCCATGAAGGAACGCTCGGTGCTTTCGATCCCCTCGCGCATGCGGGTCAGGATGCTGTCCTCACCCTCCGTCGCGTGGGGCAGGCTGGCCAGCGCGCGCTTGAGGTTCTCGGCCGCCTCGACCACGTCCTTGGCGAATTTCTGCACGGCGTACTGCCGGGCGTCCTCCACCTCGCGCTTGGCGCGGTTGCGGACGTTCTGCATTTCCGCCTCGGCGCGCATCCATTTGTCGCGCATGGCGGAAAGCTCGGCCTCAAGCTCGGCCACGCGCGGGCTGGCCGCGCCGGATTCCGGCGCCCCGTCATGTGCGGGACCGGGCTGTTCGCCCCCCGTGGGGGCAGGGGTACCTTCGCCTGCTGCGGCATCGGCAAAGGGGTTATGCTCTGTGTTCTCGCTCATGCTCTTACAAGTAGGTAACGGCTGACCGATGGACAAGACATTGCATTACGGACAGGCATGCCGTTTTTGCGTAACGTCCCTGCCGCGAACGGCACAGCCGGAATGCCTGTGACATTCCAGTGAAGCAGGATAACCGCATCCCCTCATGACATGCGGACGTATATAACGCTATGCTGCCGCCGCCTGTCGGGCAAGACATGGTACCACGCCCGCCCCGGCGAAGAAGCAAAAAGAGAGCCCCCATGGAGCCAACGAAACAGACGATCGTGCTGGTGGATGATGACAGGAACATCCTGACCTCCGTGCAGATGACGCTGGAGGCGGAAGGTTTCACCGTCCGCACCTATACCGATGGCGAGAGCGCGCTGCACGGTCTGTTGTCGCGGCCGGCCGACCTTGCGGTGCTGGACATCAAGATGCCGCGCATGGATGGCATGGAACTGCTCCAGCGCCTGCGCGCGCGTTCGCAGCTTCCGGTCATTTTCCTGTCCTCTAAGGATGAGGAGGTGGATCAGCTCATGGGGCTGCGGCTGGGGGCGGATGACTACATCACCAAGCCGTTTTCGCAGCGCCTGCTGCTGGAGCGCATCCGCGCGCTGCTGCGCCGCAACGAGGTCACCCGCAGCGAAGCCACCGGCATGAGCCCCACCGGCACGATGGTGCGTGGCAACCTGTCGCTGGACGAGACACGCCACCAGTGCCTGTGGCATGGGCGCGACATCCAGCTTACGGTGACTGAATTCCTGCTGGTCAAGGCGCTTGCGGCCCGCCCCGGCCTGGTCAAGTCCCGCGACCAGTTGATCGACGCCGCCTATGGGGAGAACATCTATGTCGATGACCGCACCATAGACAGCCACATAAAGCGCGTGCGCAAGAAATTCCGGCAGGTGGACGAGGCGTTCAACCAGATCGAGACGCTGTACGGAATCGGCTACCGCTACAAGGAAGAATGACCCGGCCGGATGCCACGCCACATCTTATCCTCCCTGCCGCTGCCCGCGCGCCTGCGCCGCCTGATCCCGCGCCGGGGAAAGGGGGAGGGCGGGAAGGCGGTGGTGGAGTTCATGGAATACCGGGCCCGGCTGGTCTCACCGCTCATGCGGCGGATCCTGCTGGTCAATACCGTGCCGCTGGGCCTGCTGGCGCTGACGCTGCTCTATCTTACCCAGTTCCAGAACAGCCTGCTGGAAGCCGAGGTCTCGGCCCTGCGTGAGCAGGCGCGCATCTATGCCGGCGCGCTGGGGCAGAGTGCGGTCACCCTTTCCCGCCATGATGTCACGCTGGAGCCCGCCCTTGCGCGGCCCCTGCTCATGCGCCTGACCGAACCCAGCCCCAGCGCGCATGCCCGCCTGTTCGCGCCTGATGGGCAGGTGGTGGCCGACAGCCGCGTGGAACAGAACAGCCACCATGGCGAAGAGGAAAAAGTAGCCCCCTCCACCCCGGAGGAGGAGGAGCATTCCCCCCTCCACCCGCCTTCGGTCAATATCGGGGAGCGGCTGTACAACTGGCTCCTGGGCCAGTTGCCCACCCTGTCGGGTGAGCGGATCATGATGCTGGACACGCCGGATTCCGATCCGTCCATCCAGCCGGTCACCCAGCCCGATGGGACGCGGGTCATGGAAATTCCGCCCTATATCCGCCGCAACGCCCACCATCACCTCATGGTGACGGTGGCGGAACCCGTGATGCATGACGGACGGACCACCGTGGGAATCATCCAGCTCACGCGTGAGGCGCGGGATGTGGACCGTTCGCTGTTCGCGGTGCGGTCGTCCATCCTGTCGCTGTTCCTCATGGCGCTGGCGCTGACCATCCTGCTGTCATGGTACCTGTCGCTGACCATCGCGCGGCCCCTGCTGCGGCTGGCGGCCTCGGCCCATACCATGCGCGAATCCGCCGACCGCACGGACATGGTGCCCGAACGCCTGCTGGCGCGCCGCGACGAGATCGGTGAAGTCGCCCGCGCACTGCAGGACAGCGCCAGCGCCCTGTGGGCGCGCATGGATGCGATTGAACGGTTTGCCGCTGATGTCAGCCATGAAATCAAGAACCCGCTCTCCTCCATCCGCTCGGCCATTGAAAGCCTGCTGCGCATCGATGACCCCGAACGCCAGCAGCGCCTGCTTTCCATCATCAATGCCGATGTGTGCCGACTCGACCGGCTGATTACCGATATATCCGACGCCAGCCGCGTGGATGCGGAACTGTCGCGCGCGCGCGCCGAACCCGTGGCCATCGTGCCCCTTCTGTCCGTGCTGGTGGAAATCCACCAGGCCACCCGCCGGCCCGGCCAGCCCAGCATGGCGGTGGCCAGCAGCGGTGACAGCCCGGAACGCCGGCTGGCCGTCATGGCGGTGGAAGACCGGCTGGTGCAGGTCCTGCGCAACCTGATCGGCAATGCCGTGTCCTTTTCCCCGCCCGATGGCCAGATCCTGCTCAGCGCCGTACCGGCGGGCGGCATGATCGAGATCGCGGTCAATGACGATGGGCCGGGAATCCCGCAGGCCAAGCTCGACAACATATTCGACCGTTTCTATTCAGAACGGCCCAGCAGCGAGAATTTCGGCCAGCATTCGGGTCTTGGCCTGTCCATTAGCCGACAGATCATCGAGGCCCTGCGCGGCACCATCAGCGCGGAAAACCGCATGGACGCCAGCGGGCGGGTGCTGGGCGCGCGCTTCGTGATCTGCCTGCCGCGCGTGGAAGTCAGCCGACCCCATCCATAGCCCGCGCATACCGCCGGTAGCGAAAAGGCGGCGGCTCGGCGGGCAGTGTATCGATCACCTGCACGACACGTTCATGATCGGGGGCGAGGGCGCACACCGGATCGGCTACGGCGGCGTTACCCGCAAGGGCAAGCGCCTGACAGCGGCAGCCGCCCCAGTCCTTCTCGCGCTCATCACAGCTCCGGCAGGGCTCGGGCATCCAGTCCGTGCCACGGAACATGTTGAACAGCGGGGAATCACGCCAGATATCCGCCAGCATCCCACTACGCACATCGGGGAATGTGACGTTGGGGATCGTCTCCGCCGCATGGCACGGCAGCACGCGGCCGGAGGGTGTGATGTTGATGAACCGCCGCCCCCACCCGCCCATGCAGGGCTTGGGCCGGTCGGCGTAATAATCGGGCGTTACGTAATCTATGGTGAGCCTGCCCGCATATTTCTCCCGCGCGGCGTCCACCGCCCGGGTTGTCAGTTCAAGCTGTGCCATCGTGGGCATGAGCGCCGCACGGTTGACCAGTCCCCAGCCATAGTACTGCGTATGCGCGATCTCGACACGGCGCGCGCCCATCGCGACCGCGGCCTCGAGCATCTGGGGCACACGCCCGGCATTTTCACGGTAGATGACAAAATTGAGTGTCAGCGGCATGCCGTCGTTCACGACCAGCCGCGCGGCTTCCAGCTTGCGGGCCTGCGCGCCCTTCATGCCACCCACATGTTCGGCATTGGCCGTGTCGATGTCCTGGAATGAAAGCTGGACATGATCCAGCCCGGCTTCGACCAGCACGGGAAAGGTCGTGGCATTGAGCAGCACGCCGGACGTGATCAGGTTGGTATAAAGCCCAAGCCCCACCGCATGCCGGACCAGTTCGGGCAGGTCGGGGCGGCTCATCGGCTCCCCCCCGGAGAAATGGACCTGAAGCACCCCCATTTCCGCCGCCTGGTCCAGCACGCTGATCCACTCATCCGTGGCAAGCTCGGTGGCCCGTGGCTCCAGCGCCAGCGGATTGGAACAGTACGGGCACTGCAACGGGCAGCGATGCGTCAGTTCCGCCAGAAGGCTCATGGGGGGGAGAACAGTGTCTGTCATGCCGTCAGTACCTGCCGGGTAATGAGGTCGGTGACCATGACATGGACATCACGCCCGATCACGTCAACGGGGGCCGTGAACCGACCGGCCAGTTCCGTCACGATCTGGCCCAGCGTGCGGTTGCCATCCACCAGCTTCAGCACTTCCGCCGCAACGGGATCGGGTATGAAGGCACGCTCGGGCGCCTGGATGATCCAGCGGTCGCGCACGCGGTCATGCTGGAGCCTGACCCCGCGCGCGAAACGGATAACGCTGCTATCTGCCAGGCTGGCGGTCATGCCGCATCCGGGCGGAAGGCTCCGGGAGGAATGCGCGCGGGCGTGACATAGGCGTATTCCAGTTCATCCAGCATCGCCCACAGCACGCCGCACTTGAAGTTGAGCGCATCCAGCACCGCCTTCTGCTGTTCGGGGGTGCGCGCATATTCCTTCACGTAAGCCAGCGCGAAATCGGAATCACGCGGGGCCTGTGTCAGGCGCGGATGGAAATAGGCCAGCGTTTCGGAATTGATGAAGTCATAATGCTGCAACATCCCCGCTACGCGCTCGCTTATGATGGTGGGCGAGAACAGTTCGGTCAGGGACGAGGCGATGGCCTCCAGAATGGAGCGGTCGCGCACGAACGCCACATACGCATCCACCGCGAAGCGCGTGGCGGGCAGCAGGCCCTCGAGGGATTCGACATAGGCGCGGTCAAGCCCCAGCCCGTCGGTCAGCTTGAGCCAGCGCGCGACACCGCCGGTGCCCGGTGCGTCACCATCATGGTCAACGATCCGGCGGCGCCATTCGCGCCGCAGTTCCACCGTGGGCAGGCGGGCCAGAAGGGTCGCGTCCTTGGCCGGAATGCTGGCCTGGTAATAATAGCGGTTCAGGGCCCATGCCTGCACCTGCGCCCGGTTCAGCCTGCCATCATGCAGGGCGCGGTGGAAAGGGTGCAGGTTATGATAACGTTCCGCCCCGATGGCGCGCAGCGCGGCCTCAAGTTCATCGGGGGAAAGCAGGTGTCCACTCATTGAGTAATCCTCATCCCGTCATGGGAGACTTCCCACCCTGCGGCCTCGACCTGGGCGCGTTCGGGTGAATCCGCCAGTAGAACAGGGTTGGAGTTGTTGATGTGTATGAAAATCTTGCGTGCGATATCCAGATCGCGCAGGGCGGCGATGGTGCCATCCATCCCGTCGATGGACATATGCCCCATGCGGCGGCCGGTCTTCTGTCCCAGCCCCGCGCGGACCATTTCATCATCGACCCACAGCGTGCCATCGAAGAACACGGCATCCGCGCCCCGCAGGCGTACGCGCAGGTTATCGGTCATGCGCGCGCAGCCGGGGATGAAACATACCCGGTGGCTGCCATCGGATATTTCGAGCCCCACGGTCTCCCCATTTTCGCAGATGGCCGCGGGATCGGGTCCGGACTCGGCATAAAGCGGCACCTTGCCCGGCACCACGAAGGGCACGATGGTCAGGCCCGCGGGTGTGCCGTCCGTCAGCCGCAGGGTGAACGGCTGGTCGGGCACGATGGCCGTCCGGGTCACGATTTCGCGGTTCAGGGCTTCAAATATGGGATTGGCGTCCAGCACGGACAGGACTTCGGCCGTGGCCAGCAGGGTAAAGGGCTGGCTTTCACGCAGGGTGAACAGGCCGGTAATGCCGTCTATCTCCCCACCCGTCAGGATGACACCGGCGATGGGCGTGGAACGCAGCCCCTCATGCGGGTGCAGGGCGGGGGTCTGGTTTATCTGGGTGCGCAGGTCGGGGGAGGCATTGACCACGAACCAATGCTTTCCGTCACCACTGATGGCGATGGAAGCCTGTGTGCGGGGCGGGGCTGCTGGATCGCCGGCCCTGGCCCGCCTGCAACCGGGAGCGTTTGAATTCCACTGCGGAAATCCACCGCCCGCTGCCGCGCCGAGAACGATAATGTCGATCATGGACGCAGGTTGTAAAAGAAAATTGCCGCCTGCGCGAGACAGGCGGCAATTTTTCTTACTTCTTTTCGCCGCAGACGTAGCTGTTGATTTCGGCGCCCAGCGGGACTTCGACGATCTTGGGGGTATTCCAGGCCATGGGATTCTCCATTGATTAACGGTAACAGAAGGCAGCAGCCTCCCTCTTGCGGTATTTGAGCCCTGTCCAATACCGCTTTCAACCCTTGTGTTCCGCCAGATGAAGGCTAAAAATTCACGTTCCCGTGTGCGAAACGATCCCCTGCACTGCCTGCGTAGCGGGGATGTGCCAAAATCCTTGGTCCTGCCTGCCATATACGCCCATAAGAACGGATCGGTACGGATGCACGGGAATGTTTCAAAACTTCTGCTGATGGACGAACGTGGCCCCGGCCACGACCGGAACATGTTTTACGAGCACCGGGGCAGGGCGGCAATCAGGGCCGTGGGCACCGGAGCGGGAAAAACACGTGACGGTTCGCCCAGGGCGCAGGGTTTCCGAAGCAGTCTCCAGACGTCGGCACGGAACCTGATCCGGCCGTTGGCCCGCGCCCGTACAAGCCAGGATCTGAGTGATGCCGCCCGAGACCGAGCCGACCCCGTCATCCTACGAACAGATACAGCAGCAGCGCGCCATCGAGGTCATGCGTCACAGCCGCATCGACACCCGCACCGCCTGCCTGCTGCTGCTCAGCGTACTGGCTGTTTTCTACACGCTGTATTTCGCATCCGCCATCATCCTGCCCATGATCCTGGCGCTGGTGGTCAACCTGCTGCTCTCGACCCCCATGCGCTTCCTGCACAGCCGGCTGCACCTGCCCAAGCCGCTGGCGGCGCTGTGCCTGATCCTGTGCGTGTTCGGCATTGCCGGGGCGGTGGGCACCGCCATTTCCGTACCCGCCACCGGCTGGCTGGAGCGCGCGCCAGAGGCGCTGAACACCCTGCGTGACAGGCTGGCCTTCCTGCGCGGGCCGTTCCAGCTCCTGACCAGCGCATCGGACCGGATCCGCAATTTCATGACCATCGCGGGCGGTCGCCTTGACCATCCCGCCCCGGCGATGGAGACGACGGGGGAGCATGTCATTGTCGTCGCCTCGCCCGGGGTGGGGGGGCTGGACCGGTTCAGTTCGTCCATCCTGCTGGGCACGCAGGCGTTCATGGGGCAGTTCTTCACCATGATCCTGATGCTGTTCTTCCTGCTCGCGCAGGGGGACAGCCTGCTGCGGCGGTTCGTCGAGATCATGCCCACCTTTGCCGACAAACGCCGCACGGTGCAGATCGCCTACCAGATCGAGCGCAACGTTTCGCTGTACCTGGCCACCATCACCATCATCAACAGCCTGGTCGGGCTGGTGAACATGGCGCAATGCTGGCTGCTGGGCCTACCCAACGCGCTGCTATGGGGCGTGCTGGCGTTCCTGCTCAACTACATCCCCATCATCGGCCCCATGATGGGCATCATCATCTATTTCCTGGTGGGGCTGTTCGTCTATCCATCCGTCTGGCAGGCGCTCCTGCCGCCCGCCATCTACCTGTGCATCCACCTGACGGAAGGCGAGACCATAACCCCCATGGTGCTGGCGCGCCGGTTTACGCTGAACCCGGTGCTGGTCATGGCGTCGCTCATGTTCTGGGACTGGCTGTGGGGTATTTTCGGGGCGTTCCTGTCGGTGCCGCTGCTGGCGGTCTTCAAGATCATCTGCGACCATGTGGAGTTCCTCACCCCCATCGGCCACATTGTCGGCGGCCCGACACGGACCACGCCGCAGAACCCGCTTTTTACGGAAGACGCGGCGCCGGACGCGGATAATGACGACACACTGGGGCCGGACTAACCATTCCCCGCCGCCAGTATGTCGAGTCTACCCACCGAAAGGATGGTGATGGCATAGCCCTTGCCCACGTCGATCATGCCCTGGCTGCGCATCCAGCTCAGCGTACGGCTGACGGTTTCGATGGTCAGGCCAAGGTAATCGGCAATGTCGCCGCGTGTCATGGGCAGGTGAAGACTGCCGCGATGGCCGTTCTGGTCCAGCGGCGTTTCCGCGCGCATCTGGTCAAGCAGGAAGCTCGCCACCCGCTCGCGCGCCGTCTTGCGGCCAAGCAGCAGCATCTGGTTCTGCGCCGCCACCAGTTCATTCGACGCCTCTTCAAGCAGGCGGCGCTCAAGGCGGGGGAAATCATCCAGCAGTTCGGCCATCTTCTCACGCGAGAAGCGGCACGCCCGCACCGTATCGACCGCTTCCGCCCCGAAAGCGTAGCTGTCCGATACCGCCAGCCCCAGGAAATGCCCCGGCGCCGCGAAGCCGGTGATCTGCCGCCGCCCGTCCGGCAGGGCCTTGAACAGCTTGGCGGTGCCGGAGGTCACGTTGAAGAAATCGGTGGCGGGCGCGCCTTCCTCGATAAAGCCACGGCCGGGGGGAATGATGGTTTCCACCGCCGCTTCCGCCAGGCGGGCCATGTCAGCCTGCCCGATCACGTTGCACACACTGGTGGGACGGACGGTACAGGTGGCGCAGAAATCAGCCTGCACACCGGATGACCCGATCACGATACGCCGTGGCCGCGACTCGAACTGACACGAAGGCATATCCGACATAGATTATTCCCAATTACTTTCAGGGGCCTGCGTTCCGGTGGTGAATACCAACGGACAGGCGCGAGCCTCCTGAAAATACAGCAAATCATTCGCAAGCGGAACCGAGTATGTCCGATGGATTGATGTAAATCAATGCGTTGCGCCGCAGATCATTCGGTAAATACAATAAGCATCATAAGAAAAGTTTCTCAACCCACAGGAAACCCCGCCGCGTGCAGGCCGCCCCTTCCCCCCTGGTCAGACGACTGGCTCCCGCGGATGTACCGTTGCTGTATCCCCTTATCCGGCTGTCGTTTCCGCACATTACGATGCGGGAATGGACCCGCATCGGGCGCAGGATGTCGCGCGCGGGCAAACGCGCGCGGGAGGGGATTCTGGTCGCCCATTACGGAGAAGCGCGGCCCCCCTGCGCCATGGCGACCTTCCGGCGTGGATTCGACCTGTATTCGGGCGATACGCTGAGCGCCGATTACATCATCGCCCTGTCCTACGCCCACAAGCAGCAGATCATCGACGCGCTGATTCCCGCCATGGAAACACTGGCGCGGGAAATGGGGTGCCGGGCAATACGCACCTTTTCCTACAGTAACCCCGTGGCAAACAAGGACAACACAGTCCTGAAACTGTGTTCATCAAGCCACATTACCGAAAGAACAGTCCGGATAGAGCGCAATAAGGAAATAGATCGGCCTCTGTGATTGATTCACATCAAAGCCGAATGTTAGGTGGGCGTGATTTCTGCACAGATCACATCACTTCGAATATTCTTAACATTCTCACCTCACTAACCCGTGAGAGAAAAAATTAAGGTCTGCCCATGATGAAGAACATTCGCAACATCGCCCTGTCGGCCGCTTTCGGCGCCGCGGCGCTGACACCGGTCGCGGTCCAGGCGCAGACCGCAGCACCCACCACCTATGTCAACGCGCCGCTGGCCGCGCCGGTTGCACCCGCGCAGCCCAAGGGCCGCTGCGGCATTTTCCAGACCTGCGCCAGCACCAAGATCGGTCTGGGCAAGGGTGACTTCATGATCCGCCTGTCCGCCGTGGGCGTGCTGCCGGAAGATCGTGACAGCAAGGTCTGGGTAAATAACCAGGCGATGGCCAACACCCGCGTCAAGACGACCAACCAGGTCATGCCGGAACTGACGTTCGAATACTTCCTGACCGACAACATCTCCCTTGACCTGATCGCCACCAGCACCCGCCATGAAGTCGCGGCCGAAGGCGGCGCGCTGCAAGGCCTGACCGGACATGGCAAGACCGACGCGGGCAGCGCATGGGTTCTGCCGCCCACGGTCACCGTCGCGTGGCATTTCCGTCCGCACAAGCGCCTGAACCCGTATGTGGGCGTTGGCGGCACCTTCATGTGGTTCCACAACATGAGCGGCAGCGGCGCGCTTGGCCTGAACAAGCTGAACTCCGGCTTCACGGGTGGCCCGTCCATCAACGCCGGTGTGGATTACCAGCTCGTGGGCAACTGGTTCTTCAACTTCGACGTGAAGCAGATGTTCGTGCGCATGCACGCCTGGGCTGAAAACGACAGCGAAAGCCTGAAGGTGAAGGCCCACGACTCGCTCGACCCGACCGTCGTGTCCGCTGGTATCGCCTACCGGTTCTAATGGCATGAACGCGGCAGACAGCACCCTGCTTTCGCGCTACGGTGGCAATCTGCCGCGTTACACCAGCTATCCCACCGCCGCACAGTTTTCCGATGCGGTGGGACCGGCGGAAAGTCAGCAATGGCTCTCCGCTCTGCCGGCGTCACAGCCGGTTTCCCTTTATCTGCACGTTCCCTTCTGCGACATTCTGTGCCGGTTCTGCGGGTGCAATACCGCCGTGCTGCGCGATACGGATGCACGCGCGGCCTATGCCGCCCTGCTGCATGAGGAACTGCGCCGGGTCGTGGCCCTGATCGGTCCCGGCCGCCGTGTCACCCATCTGCAATGGGGCGGCGGCACGCCCACCACGCTTCCCGCCAGCGCGATGCGCCGCGTCATGCAGGCCATACGCCAGGATTTCGTGATCGCCCCGGATGCAGAAATCAGCATCGAGGTCGATCCCCGCCACCTTCCGCCCGAATATCCCGCCCTGCTGCATGAACTCGGCTTCAACCGCGCCAGCATGGGCGTGCAGGATCTGGATGCGAACGTGCAGAAGGCCTGCGGCCGGATCCAGAGCTGGGAGCAGACGCGCGCCTGTCTCGACGCGCTGCGCGCGGCCGGGGTGGACTCCATCAATATCGACCTGATCTACGGCCTGCCCCGGCAGGATACGGACAGCGTCACCCGCACGGCGCGTGCGGTGGCGAGCCTGCGCCCCGACCGGCTGGCCGTGTTCGGCTATGCCCATGTGCCGTGGAAGCAGAAGCGCCAGAACCTGATGCCGGTGGGCGAACTGCCCGGCCCGCAGGCGCGGATTGCGCAGCGCGCCGCGATCGACACCGTGCTGCGCGACGAAGGCTTCCTGCCCGTGGGGCTGGATCACTATGTCAGCCCGCATGACAGCATGGCGCGCGCCATGGAGTCGGGCACGCTGCACCGCAATTTCCAGGGCTACACCACGGACAGCGCCCCGGCCCTGATCGGTATTGGCGCGTCCGCCATTTCCTCCCTACCCGACGGCATGACGCAGAACGCCACGACATCCGCCGCCTATGCCCGGCTCATGGCGGAAATGACGGACAGGCTGCCGGTCATGCGGGGGGTGCCCCTGCTGGCCGATGACCATGTGCGCGCCGCCATCATCAAGCAGCTCATGTGCACGATGCAGGTGGACGTGGACCAGATCATTACGGAGTACCACCTGCCCGCGGGCAGTTTCGGCCCGGAACTGTCCCGTCTGGTGCCCATGGTGCAGGACGGGCTGGTGGACATGACCGCCCGGCATGTGCAGGTTACTGAAAAAGGGCGCGCTTTCGTGCGCCATGTCGCATCGGTGTTTGACCGCTACCTGTCCCCGCAGAGCAGCACACGCCATGCGAGCGCCCTGTAACCCGTCTCTTCCCCCATTCCGGCCATGGCGCGGTCACCGCGCCGGACCCGGCAGATAAAACATCCGGCCATGCAACCCAACCACGTCATTGCTGCCCTGACCGCCAGCCCTGTCCTGCCATGGCCCTTTCCCCACTGGCAGATGCACGACGTACTGCCCGCATCGGTGGCCTCGGCGCTGGTGACGTGGATGCCGGACGCGCGCTTCCTTGGGGGGGAGAGCGGGGGACAGCGGGCCGGGCGCAACGGACGCCGGCTGTTCATTACCCCCGCACTCCGCGCGGCCAATCCGGCGCTGGACGATCTGGCCCGCCTGTTCGATGACGGGCGGACACGCGCGACATTCACCTCCTGTTGCGACGCGGACCTTGAAAACGCGGCCCTGCGTCTTGAACTCTGCCTTGATACGGATGGGTTCTGGCTTGAACCCCATACCGATATCGGGGCCAAGCGGCTGACGCTTCTGGTCTCGCTTTCCATGGGCGCGGAAGCGGCCGACTGGGGCACGGATATCATGACGGCGGAAGGCGCGCCGGTGGCGCGGGCCTCGGGGCTGTTCAATTCCGGGCTGCTGTTCATTCCATCGGACCGGTCATGGCACGGTTTCCTGCCGCGCCCGCTGACGGGGGTGCGCCGCACGCTGATCGTCAACTACGTCGGCCCCGAATGGCTGGCGACGGATGAACTGGCCCGCCCCGCCCCCAACGCCTGAGTCCCCCCGCCCCGCGCGCCGTTTGGCCCCGGAATGCGCAACAGGACTTTATTCCGGAACCAAACGGCTCTAGGAAGCAGTACGGTTGAGGTGAAATCCCATTCATCCCATGTCATCCCGGTCATGACGCAAGAGGACAACAGAGGTATGAGCGAGACCCAGCGCGAGACTATGGAATTCGATGTCGTGATCGTTGGTGGCGGTCCATCGGGCCTTGCGGCGGCCATCCGGCTGCGGCAACTGGCGCCGGACGCCAGCGTCTGCCTGATCGAGAAGGGCAGCGAGATCGGCGCGCATATCCTGTCGGGCGCCGTAATCGAACCCCGCGCGCTCCAGGAACTCCTGCCGCACTGGCGTGAGGAAGGCGCCCCGCTGGACACCCCCGTGACAGAGGAGCAGGCGCTCTACCTGACACGCACCGGCAGCCTTGAAGTCCCCTTCCTTGAGCGCGTGATGCCGCATATGCGCAACCACGGCAACTTCATCGTAAGCCTTGGGGATCTGTGCCGCTGGCTTGCCGGCCGGGCCGAGGAACTTGGCGTTGAAATCTATCCCGGTTTCGCGGGGGCCGAGGTGCTGGTTGACGATAGTGGCCGCGTCACCGGCGTTGCGACGGGCGACATGGGCATCGGGCGCGATGGCCAGCCAACCGGAAATTACGCCCCCGGCATGGAACTGCGCGCGAAATATACCCTGTTCGCGGAAGGTTGCCGGGGTTCGCTGACCAAGCAGGTCACGGCGATGTATGACCTGCGCAAGGGCGTCGATCCGCAGACCTATGGCCTCGGGATCAAGGAACTGTGGGAAATCCCCAAGGAAATGCATCGCCCCGGGCTGGTGCAGCACAGCTTCGGCTGGCCGCTGGATGACCGGACCTATGGCGGGGCATGGATGTACCATTTCGGGGAAAACCTCGTCTCCTACGGGTTCGTGGTCGGGCTGGACTATCCCAACACATGGCTTTCCCCGTTTGACGAGATGCAGCGCGCGAAGCTGCATCCCGCCTTCCGCCCCTATTTCGAGAATGGCCGCCGCGTCGCCTATGGCGCGCGCGCGCTGTCGGAAGGGGGGATCCAGTCCATCCCGCGCCTGACATTCCCCGGCGGGGCGCTGATTGGCGATACGGCGGGCTTCCTGAACGTGCCCAAGATCAAGGGCACCCATACCGCCATGAAATCGGGCATGCTGGCGGCCGAGGCCGTGGCGGAGGCCCTGGCCACGAACCGTGTGGAACCAGGTTCCTACACGCGGCGCATCCGGGATTCATGGCTGTGGCAGGAACTGCGCGCGGTGCGCAACATCCGTCCGGCCTTCGCCAGGTTCGGCATGAAGGCGGGGGCGCTGTATTCCGGCATCGACGCCATGCTGCTGCGCGGGCGGGCGCCGTGGACCCTGCATACGCGCCATGGCGATAACGAGACGCTGGAAGCGGCCTCCATCTCGCCCAAGATCAGCTACCCAAAACCCGATGGCAAGATCACGTTTGATCGCCTCTCCTCCGTGTTCCTGTCCGCCACCAACCATGAGGAAGACCAGCCGGTCCACCTGAAGGTACGCAATACCTCGCTGTGGAAAACGGTGAACTGGGATGTCTTCCGCTCGCCCGAAAGCCGTTACTGCCCGGCCGGTGTCTATGAAGTGGCGGATGAAGCCACGGATCCGCGCCTGCAGATCAACGCGCAGAACTGCGTGCACTGCAAGACATGCGACATCAAGGACCCGGCCCAGAACATTGACTGGACCACACCGGAGGGGGCGGGCGGCCCGAACTATCCCGGCGGGATGTAATCTGGCGGCAGGTACGGTATGTAGCTGCCACACAGATTGCCCTTATCCGAATACAGACAGGCAAATATGCAATGAAGGTTCTTGTACCCGTTAAGCGCGTGCTTGATTACAACATCAAGGCACGCGTAAAGGCCGATGGTTCCGGCGTTGAAACCGCTGGCTTCAAGATGTCCATCAATCCGTTTGACGAAATCGCGGTTGAGGAAGCCGTGCGCCTGAAGGAAAAAGGCGTGGTGACGGAAATCGTCGCGGTCTCGATCGGGGAAGCCAAGGCGCAGGACACGCTGCGCACGGCCCTGGCGATGGGTGCCGACCGCGCCATCCTGGTGGAAACCGATACGGTCACGGAACCGCTGGCCGTAGCCAAGGTGCTCAAGGTACTGGTGGAAAAGGAAAAGCCGGATCTGGTCATTCTGGGCAAGCAGGCCATTGATGATGACATGAACGCCACCGGCCAGATGCTGGCCGGACTGCTGGGCCGCCCGCAGGCGACATTCGCCTCCAGGGTGGAAGCCGCGGATGGCGAAGTGACCGTCACGCGTGAGATCGATGGCGGGCTGCAGACCGTGAAGCTGGCGCTGCCCGCCATCATCACGGCCGACCTGCGCCTGAACGAACCGCGCTATGCCTCGCTGCCCAACATCATGAAGGCGCGCAAAAAGCCGCTGGAAAAAATCACGCCCGCCGATCTGGGCGTGGACATGACGCCGCGCCTGAGCGTGATTTCGGTTGCCGAACCGCCGGAACGCAAGGCGGGCATCAAGCTCGACTCGGCGGCTGAACTGGTTTCGCGTCTGCGCAACGAAGCAAAGGTGATCTGATCATGACCGTACTTGTTTATCTGGATCATGATGCTGGCGTGATCCGGCAGGCGTCCCGTTCGGCCATTGCGGCGGCGACGAAGCTGGGTGACATCGATGTGCTGGTCACCGGGGCCGATGCGGCGGCGGCGGCCAGGGCGGCGGCGGCCATCCCGGGCGTGAAGAAGGTGCTTCAGGTCACCGATGACACCGGCAATAGCGAACTGGCCGAACCCATGGCGGCCCTGCTGGCGGATCTGGCGGGAAACTATACGCATATCCTCGCCGCGTCGTCGGCCACGGCCAAGAACGTGCTGCCGCGCGCGGCGGCACTGCTGGACGTGCAGCCGATCCCGGACATCATCGCCGTCAATGATGCCGATACCTTCGTCCGCCCCATCTACGCGGGCAGCGCGCTGGCCACGGTGAAATCCGCTGACACGAAAAAAGTGATCACGGTCCGCGCTTCCGCCTTCGACCCGGTTCCGGCCGAAGGGGGCAGCGCCGTGATCGAGGACGTCGCCCTGCCCGCCGGTCCGGGTGGTTCGACCTTCATTTCCACCGAACTGTCCCAGTCCGAACGCCCGGAACTGGAATCCGCGCGCGTGGTGGTGTCGGGTGGACGCGGCATGCAGAACGAGGAGAATTTCAAGCTCCTCAACCCGCTGGCCGACCGGCTTGGCGCCGCCATTGGCGCATCGCGCGCGGCGGTGGATGCCGGTTTCGTTCCCAACGAATACCAGGTGGGCCAGACCGGCAAGATCGTGGCGCCGGAGCTTTATATCGCCCTTGGCATTTCCGGTGCGATCCAGCATCTGGCCGGGATGAAGGACAGCCGGGTGATCGTCGCGGTGAACAAGGACCCCGAGGCACCAATCTTCCAGGTGGCCGATTATGGCATCGTGGGGGATCTGTTCACGGTCCTGCCGCAGCTTGAGGCCGAACTGGACAAGGCTGGCTGAACCGGAACGGTTTCCACACTGTAAATAAAGGGGCGCGGGTGTTTATCCCGCGCCCTTTTTTTATGGCTTCCTATTCGTCTTCCAGCACCGCGTGGGCGCGGGCTACCACCGTGTCATATTCCTGCTGGGTCAGATCGCCCCGGTGCAGCATTTCACTGGCCCGGGCGAGTGCATCGCGCGCATGGGTCGCATCGGGTATGGGATAGCGCCGCCCCGGCAGGGCAAAGGCTGAATCGGGCAATGCATCACGTTCGGCCGCAGTCAGTCTGGACATCGGTCATTCTCCCTCAACAAAACGATTCCCGCCATGAAAAGGCGGGGGAAAGCAGAGGGTAGAGAAAACCCGGCGGCGCCAGATACGTAAAAGAGGGATGGCACCCCAGTCTATTCGCCATGAAAAAACAGGGCCCCCCTGCGGGGACCCTGCCAGTGAAACGCCGGTGCGGTAGCATCGCGTTCTATCCGGATTTTTTACCGGATTTTCTTGGTATTTATGGAAGCCTGCAGGCTCCGTATGCGCCTGTATGCCATCCTTATCTTTAAAGGTCAACAATAAATATAAATAAAAAATATGCTTTTACTTTTTTGCACTGCACAATTCTTATGTTTATTTTGCAGCGCACAATGTGCTGGCAGTATATACAGAACAGCCTGCCATTTTTCTGCCATATCCTAAAAAACGGGGTATATAAGGCCCTTGTGCCGCCTTTCATTGCCCCCCATCATGCAGGTTCAGATCATCTGACCGACAGCAGACTGGACACCCGAATGGGGGGAAATCCCGTAAAACGACCGCATGCCGCATTCTGCACGGGCCGTATCATCCGTCACGTTGTCGTTATGGCGGGCACGGGGGCCATTGGCCTCATGGCGGTCTTTATCGTCGATCTGCTGAACCTGTTCTACATCTCATGGCTGGGTGACCCGGCACAGACGGCGGCCATCGGGTTCGCCGGGGTCATAAGCTATGTGCAGATTGCCGTATCCATCGGCCTGTCCATCGGGATCGGGGCCATCACCGGCAGGCTGATCGGCGCGGGCCGGATCGAACAGGCCCGGCGGGTCGCGTCCTCCTTCGGTGTGGTCATGCTGGGGGCGTGCTTTCTGATCGGCCTGGCCACGGCATGGCTGGCGGCACCGCTACTGGCCCTGCTGGGGGCGAAGGGGGAGGCCGCGCGGCAGGCGACCACTTTTCTGGAAATCGTCTCGCCCGGCCTGCCGCTGATCGCGGTGGGCATGGGGTGTTCGGGCCTGCTGCGCGCCATCGGGGCGGCGCGGATCTCCATGAATGTCACGCTGATGGGGGCGGTGATCTCGGCCCTGATCGACCCGCTGCTGATCCTGGTCATGGGGCTCGGCCTGAAGGGGGCCGCGATCAGCACCATCCTTTCACGCCTGATCGTGGCGCTGATCGGTTTTCGCTGCGTGCTGAAGCACGGCCTGTTCGGCTGGCCCGTGCGGACCCATGTGCTATCGGATACGAGGCTGGTGGGGCAGGTGGCCATGCCCGCCATCCTGACAAACCTGGCAACGCCCGTGGGTGGGGTGTTCGTGACCCATGCCATGGCTGGTTTCGGGCTGGCGGCGGTTGCGGGGCAGGCCACCATCGACCGGATCGTGCCGGTGGCCTTCGCGTTCGTCTTTGCCCTGACGGGATCGGTCGGGCCGATCATGTCGCAGAATCTGGGGGCAGGAAAGCTGGACCGGGTGCGGCAGACGCTGGTGGCCTCGCTGTGGCTGGTTGCCGCCTGTGTCGCCATAACATGGGCCATCCTGTTCCTGACGCAGGATATTGTCGTGCGGGTTTTCTCGGCGCAGGGCACGGCGGCGATGCTGATCCACCTGTTCTGTAACTGGACCATTGCGGGTTACGTCTTTATCGGCATGCTGTTCGTGGCCAATTCGGCCTTCAACAACCTTGGCTTCCCCCTCTACTCCACCCTGTTCAACTGGGGGCGGGCGACGCTGGGCACCATTCCGTTCGTGTGGATGGGCATGCGCTTCGGGCCGGCGGGCGTGCAGGTGGGGCAGGTTCTGGGCAGCGTGCTGTTTGGATCCTGCGCGGTCATGACCGCCTTTAGCGTGGTCCGGCGGCTACACCCCGGTGACAGGGCGACCGAGCCGGCCATGCCGGTCATTCCCCCACCGCAAAGTGGCGAGGCCGGAATGATCGAACTGGACGAACTCGACCACTCAACCTGATGCGGCCTGCCTGTCGTGTTGCACAATGGCCGCCACCACCGGGCCTATACTGTCGCGCCAGTGCGGCAGTTCAAGTGCAAAGACCTGCCGCAACCGTGAACAGTCAAGCCGGGCATCCACGGGCCGCGCGGCGGGTGTGGGCCAGTCGGCGGTGGTAATGGGCATGACGGGGTGCGTAAGGCCCGCATGCTTCAGCGCCACGCAGGCCAGTTCATGCCATGTGCAGCTTCCGCTGCCAGCGGCATGGAACACACCGCGATAATGCGGCTGCCAGCCCGTATGTAATATCCGCGCGGCGATGCCCAGCAGGACATCGGCCAGATCCCCCGCACTGGTCGGGTTGCCGGACTGATCGGCCACGACCCGGAGTCGCGGGTGGCTGCGGGCGGCCGTCAGCATGGTGCGGATGAAATTTCGCCCCGTCGGGCCGTACACCCACGCCGTACGCAGTATCATGGCCTGCGCGCAGGCGCCCAGCACCGCCGTTTCCCCCTCCGCCTTGGTGCGGCCATAGACACATTGCGGGCTGACCGGATCCGCCTCGGTATAGGGCTGGCCCTTCATGCCGCTGAATACATAATCCGTCGAGACATGCAGCACCGGCACCGCCTGCCCCGCGCATAGCCATGCCAGCAGGGCCGGGCCTTCCACATTGGCCTGCCGGGCCAGGTCGGGCTGGTCCTCCGCCGCGTCCACGGCGGTCCATGCGGCGGCGTTGATGACCAGATCGGGCCGGATGTCCTGCATGATCCGGACGACGGTATCGGGCCTGCCGAAATCGAATTCCGGCCGTCCCACCACCCTGACCGCCGCGCCACCCCGCCGGTGCAGGGCGGTGGCGAGCTGACCGGACCCGCCGGTGACCAGAATACGGAAATCCGTAAGGAAAGGGGGGGAAGGGAAGGCCGACGTCATGGCCACTGAAACCAGTCGATCACGCTGGAAAAGGCAGGGGCCTGTTCATCCCGGGGGGAAAGGATGGCCTGGCGGTCGCTTACCGGCCATTCGATACCCAGCGTTTCATCATTCCAGCGCACGACCCGTTCACAGGCCCGGTCCCACAGGCCGGTGCATTTGTACTGCACCTCCGTATTTTCGCGTAATGTGCAAAAACCGTGCAGGAAGCCCGGAGGGATCCATAACTGGCTGCCATTTTCAGCACTCAGGGTCGCCGCGACCCACTGGCCGAAAGTGGGGGAGCCGGTGCGCACGTCAACCGCCACATCCCATATCGCCCCCTGGCTGCACCGCACCAGCTTGCCCTGCGGGCAGGGCGGGACCTGGCAGTGCAGACCGCGCACAACGCCGCGATGGCGGGAAAGGCTATGATTATCCTGCACGAAGGGCGTGGTGATCCCGACCTTGGCCCAGAGGGCGGCGTTATATGTTTCACTGAAAAAACCGCGACAGTCGTCAAACCGGGGAGGGGTCAGCAGCAGCACCCCTTCAAGTGGCAGGGACTCCATCTTCACGGTCACTGTCCTTTCCCGCGACCGTGGGAAAAATGGACAGGCCATGCGCTCCTTATGGCGTTCATTCCCATGCAGGCACCATGCGGGGGCGTGAATGCGAAGCAGGTTAAAACCCGCATCGGGATCCGCCCATCTGTCGCGCCCGGCATGGAAATGGCAGCGCGTGTTCTTCGTTTCATCATCCTGAAAACAGTTTAACGCGATGGACGTTACCAACTGATTAAGACAGGACCGCGCCGCCTTTTTTCAAAAAGGCGGTGTTTATGGGAGCCTTTTGAAAAAGACTTCACCAGAAACTTCTGTATGATTTACAGGATTTTTTGTGGGGGTACCAGATGCGGAATCTGGTGGAGCCAAGGGGAGTCGAACCCCTGACCTCCTGAATGCCATTCAGGCGCTCTCCCAACTGAGCTATGGCCCCACTGTTCCAACCGGCTGACCATCCAGATGGTCCACCGTGGTTCGGTTCGCGGGGTATAACCATAACTCCGGACCAATGCAACCCCCGGCAAACCGATTTATTGCAAGATGATATGCCGCGCCCGGAGTGCCTCGAGCAGCGGAAGGAGCGGCAGGCCCAGAATCGCGGCGTAATCGCCCTCGATACGGGAAAAAAGCTGGATACCCGGCCCTTCCAGCCGGTAGCAGCCCACGCAGGACAGGATTTCATCGCCCTCCGCCGCCAGATAGCCTTCCATGAAGGAATCGCTGAAGGCGCGCATGTGCAGCACCGGGCGTGCGACATGCCGCCATATCTCGCATCCCTCATGCACAAGCACCACCGCCGTATGCAGCGTGTGGGAGCGCCCCCGCAGGGCACGCAGATGATCGCGCGCCTGCGCCACGGTTTCGGGCTTGTCGAACCATCTCCCCTGACAGGACAGCATCTGGTCCGCCCCGATCACGACCGCGCCCGGGCTTCCCCCAATCGCGCGCGCCTTGGCCCGGGCAAGTTCGAGCGCGGTCTGGTCCGCGTCCAGCCCACGGGCCCTGCCATGGTGGCGGATGGCGTGTTCATCCACATCCGCGGCCTGACATGTCACCCGCAACCCCGCCGATTCCAGCAGGCTTCTGCGCGCGGCGGAGCGGCTTGCGAGTACTATCGGCGGCGACTCCGCCTGTAACGGTGGGGCCTTTAGTACTAAATTCGAGTCGTCCGGCATCGCCTTCTCCGTACTGCGGAAGTGAAACATGAAATTCAGCCCGCGAGAGTACTGGGGTACATGGGGACAGTACTCGAAACAATTCGCCGCCGTACCGAGTACCGTGGACAACGGGTACACCTCCGTTCGCGGTGGGTTGTACACAGGCTTATGTCGGTACAATCTGGATAACTTCCCACAGCCACGGGAATCCTTGGAGTCGGAAACTGTACACTCTGTGGGAAAAGTGGGGTACATTTTCGGAAGTGCGGGTACCCCGTCATCCACAGCACTTAAAGCACATCAAAAATTTTCTTTCTCTTTTCTTTTATTGATTTGAAGGGAGCGCGCGCGTCGTGCTTGCCCGCTATCCGCCGGGCGGAAAGTACGAGATAGTCCGGCCACAATGAAACAGAACGACGGATCAATGACAGAAACACGCAAACCCCTGCTCGCCACCCTGTTGGGAGAGGCGACATGGCCCCCTCCGGTATGGCTGATGCGGCAGGCGGGGCGGTTCCTGCCGGAATTCCGGGCCTTGCGTGAAAAAGCGGATTTCCTCACCCGCTGCATGACACCGGATATGGCGGTGGACATCACGCTTCAGCCCATCCGGCGTTTTGGCATGGATGGCGCGATCCTGTTTTCCGATATCCTGATCCTGCCCTGGGCTATGGGCCAGTCGCTGGAGTTCGTGCCGGGCAGGGGCCCGGTGCTGGAGCCGGTGCGCTCGATGGCGGATCTGGCGCGGCTTGACCCCGGCCGGGTGGCGCAGGCCGTCCAGCCGGTCATGGAAACGCTGAAGCGGCTGCGCGCCATTGTGGATGGCCCCGAGCCGATCGGTCCCGCCCGGCCCGGACAGGTCACGCTGATCGGCTTCGCGGGCGCGCCGTTCACGGTGGCGTGCTACATGGTCGAAGGCCATGGTTCACGCGAGTTCGAGGAAACCCGCACGCGCGCCTACACGGACCCCGAATTCTTCAACCACCTGATCGACCTGCTGACCACATCGACGGCGGAGATGCTGTGCGCCCAGATCGAGGCCGGGGCCGAGGCGGTGATGCTGTTCGATAGCTGGTCGGGCCTGCTGCCGCCCTCGCAGTTCCGCCAGCATGTCATTGAACCGGCGCGCCGGATTACGGAAATCATCAACAGCCGCCATCCGGGCGTGCCGGTCATCGGTTTTCCGCGCCTGGGCGGGATCATGGCGATCGAATATGGCCAAAGGACCGGCGTGAACGCACTGGCGCTCGATACCGGGGCGGACATGAAGGCGCTGGCGGAAAAACTGCCCGGAACGCTGGTGCTTCAGGGCAATCTCGACCCCATCCGCGTCCTTGCCGGGGGGGAGGGGATGCGACAGGAAGCACGCGCCATCCGCGACGCCATGAAGGGACGCCCCCACGTGTTCAATCTGGGCCATGGCGTCATTCCCGCCACGCCGCCCGAGCATGTGGGCGATCTCATCAAGACCATCCGGACGGTGTGAGCCATGGTACCTGCCGCCCTGCGCCCCGACGGGACGCTCAAGCTCGTCATCTTTGATTGCGATGGTGTCCTGATCGACAGCGAGGGGCCGTCATGCCGGATGATCGCCCGCTCGATACGCGAATATGGCCGCGAGATCAGCGATGACGAAGCGGTCCGCCGCTTCGCGGGGCATGCGCTGACGGCGCTGAAGCATGAGATCGAACAGGCGGAGGGGATCAGCCTGCCCGGTGACTGGCCCGCGCGGATGCAGCGCAACCTTGTCACCCTCATGCGCAATGAGGCCGAAACCATTGACGGCGCGCCCGCCATGCTGCGCGGCGTGGCGGAACTGGGCCTGCCCTACCGTATCGGATCCAATTCCTCGTCCATGGAAATGGAGGCGAAATTCACCCGCACCGGCCTGGATGCGCTGATTGTTCCCGCATGCATCCATTCCGCGCGGGACATGGGCTGCCCCAAGCCGGACCCGGCGGTCTATCTGGCCGCGGCGCGGGCACAGGATGTGCCGCCCGATGCCTGCATCGTGCTGGAAGATACCGAAACCGGCGCCCGCGCCGCGCAGGCGGCGGGCATGGGCTGCGTGCTGCTTCGCCCGGCGCGCCTGCCCGCCCCCTCGTGGCCCGGGCTGCTGCGTATCGCGCATCTGGATGAATTCGTGCCGCTGCTCCGCCGTATCCTGAGCAGTCAGGATGGCGCGGGAGACAGGGCGTAATGACCGCGCTGGTCCCCTTCATGCTGTGGCTGAAGGCGTTTCACATCATATCGCTCATCGCATGGATGGCGGGCGTGTTCTATCTGCCACGGCTGTTTGTCTATCACTGCCAGGTGGAAGCGGGATCAGCGGAATCCGAACGGTTCAAGGTCATGGAATACAGGCTGCTGCGCTTCATCATGCTGCCGGCCATGATCAGCACCTTCATCTTCGGTGGGGCGCTGGCGACCATTCCGGGGCTGGTGGACTGGCATGCCGGGTGGTGGTTCACCAAGCTGGCGGCGGTGGGTGCGCTGGCGGGGTTTCAGGGCGCATGCGCGCGCTGGCGGCGGGATTTCGCCCATGACCGCAATACGCACACCGAACGGTTCTATCGCATGGCGAACGAGGTGCCGACCGTTCTCATGATGGTCATCGTCATCATGGTGGTTGTCCGCCCGTTCTGAAAACGGGCGGACGGAGCCGTTATGCTCAGAGCAGGGACTGGCCCTGCTTCAGCACCGCGTTGCACACCTTGGTGGTGACCTTGTGCTTGAGGTTGCCGCTCAGCGTGGCGAGCGAGAAGGTGTTGCCGTTCCCGGTGTCCAGGATACCCTTCTGGCCGTTTGTGTACTGGCTTCCCGTGGTGTCGAACCCGGCCTTCTGCTTCAGCGATGAAAGCAGCGTCGAGGGGGTGTTGCCCTGAAGGTAGTTGTTTTCCACGCAGTAGCCCAGCAGCCCCGTCACGTTGGAGGGCGCGAGCGAGGAGACGGAGGGGATGTTGAGCCCGCTGCCCGCAAGCAGCCCCGCCGCCCCGCCACCCAGGCCACCCGATGAGCCGCCGGTCAGCCCACCCAGACCCTGCGCATGCGCGGGCGCGCCCGAAAGGGCCGCCGCCACGGGCAGGGCGGCGAGAAGGGTCAGGAAACGGTTGGATTTTTTCATGTAAAACAACTCCCGGAATTCGGTCTGAAGGAAGAAGCGGCCCGTGACAGGGGCGTGGGATCAGGCGATCCCGACCATGAGCATGCCATAGATCCGGCCCATGAGCGGCATCAGCACATACTGGATGAGCAGAAGCAGCACGAGCGGGCTGAGGTCGATATTGGCGACATTGGGCAGCACGTTACGGATCGGGCGCAGCAGGGGCTCGGTCATGCGGTAGAGGAAATTCGATATCTTCCAGACAATCTGGTTGCGCGGATCCAGAATGCCAAAGCCGATGAGAAAGCTGAACAGACAGGCCAGCAGCACAACCCATGTATAAAGCTGGATGAGTTCAAACAGCAGCTGAAAGATGATGGAAATCAACGGGCCAACTTTCGTAGATGACGGGAAAGGGAATTTAGTGTCCGCAGGCCCCGCATACAACCGCTATGAATGGGGCATGTCAGGTGGAAAACAGGTGGCAGGCTGGAAAATGGGCCTTGACTTGCCCGGTGGGGCGGGTATTTATCGCGCAGGATGTGGGGCTGTAGCTCAGATGGGAGAGCGCCTCGTTCGCAATGAGGAGGTCAGGGGTTCGATTCCCCTCAGCTCCACCACGATCCTGCATCTCCAGTAAAAAACCGAATCGTCAATATATGGTTTCCGGCAAACGGGATCCGGGCTGTCGGGCAGCCGTTTTCCCCCCTCCGTCGGGAATCCATGCTGGTCATGGCCGTGCGGGCTATATGATTTCGGTTTCCTGCTCCGCCATCGCGACCAGCCGGATTTCGGCAAGCTGGCCGGGATTGTCGAAATGATCGACCAGGCGCAGGGTCGTTGCCGGGCAGGTTCGGCCGAACAGGTCATTGAGCAACGGGAAACAGGTGCTGAATCCCTCGGTCTCGGACAGGACGAACACGATGCGCGTCACGTTTTGCGCCGTCAGGCCATGAAGCGCGAGCTGCGCCATCCCGTCCGCCAGCGCCTGGCGGATCTGGCTGAACACATCTGGCCCGAACGTCCCCGTTGCGGCATCGACACCGGTCAGGTGGCGGATTTCTATTTCTGGCGGAGAGCGAAACAGCATATTTTCTTGCATTTGCACCAGAATCACAAAATGGTCATCTTTTGTCCATAGAAATTTTTCTTTCGCCGGAACGACCGCTTTCGGATAAGTCTTAAATTCATGAACGATCCGGTCCAGATCCATGCTTCCTGCGCGGCGCGGCGCGAGCAGGGGATTCTGCTGGTCGGGCCATCGGGCGCGGGCAAGTCGGATCTGCTGCTGCGCCTTGTCGATGCGGGATATGATCTCGTGGCGGATGACCGGGTCCGCCTGCATGATGGCTGGGCCAGCGCCCCGCCGCCGCTGGCCGGGCTGCTGGAAGTGCGCGGGATCGGAATCGTGCGCATGGGCTGGCGTGAACGGGTGCGTATTGCCGCTGTTGCAAGGCTGGTGACCCCGCGGGACTATGCTGCGCGCCTGCCGCGCGGGCCGCGATGTGATAAGGTGACGGGCAGGCCGGAATTCCTGCTTGATCCCGCGCTGCCTTCCGCCGTGGCCCGGGTCGGGCTGGTGCTGGATTGCGTGGCCGGGCATAGGCAGTTGCTGGATGAGAGGCAGATGTGATGCTGCCGTCACTTTTCATTATTGCCCTTTCGGGGAACAATAGGATCAGGAAAAGGTCTCGATCACGTCATGATACAGCGATCTGTCATACGGCATATGGCTGACGGAAGTCAGGTTCTGCGTGACTGATACCATGCACGAAGACACCCCCCTTCCCCGTCGCATCCTGCTGGTGACCGGCCTGTCCGGGGCGGGAAAATCCTCGATTCTCCGTATTCTGGAGGATCTGGGCCATGAGGTGATCGACAATCCGCCGCTTGGCATGCTGGACGAAATCGTGGCCCGCGCCGAACGGCCCGTGGCGGTGGGGGTGGATTCGCGCACGCGCGGTTTCGACGCCTCCGCCGTGCTGGCCGCGCTGGCCCGGCTGCGCGCCAATCCCGGCCTCAGCGCGGAACTGATCTACGCCACGGCGGAGGAAAGCGTGCTGCTCAGCCGTTACACCGCCACCCGCAGGCGCCACCCGCAGGCCGCGCATGGCACCGTGAAGGAAGGGATCGAATCCGAAATCAGCCTGACATCCCCCCTGCGTGAGGCGGCGGATGTGGTGATCGACACTTCCGACCTGCCGCCGCCCGAACTGCGCCAGCTTGTCGAGGCCCGGTTCGGGGAATGGTCGGCCGGTGGGCTGGACGGGCTGACGGTCGCCCTCATGTCCTTCGCCTTTCCCGCCGGTCTCCCGCGGGAGGCGGATATGGTGTTCGACGCCCGTTTCCTGACCAATCCCTATTATGAACCCACGCTGTCCGCCATGACCGGGCTGGATGCGGCGGTTGCCGAATATGTGGAAAAAGACCCCGATTATCAGGAATTCCTTGACCGGATCGTGGGAATTCTGGAACTCGTGCTGCCGCGTTTCGTGCGGGAGGGGAAGAAATACGCGACCATCGCGCTGGGCTGTTCAGGGGGGCGACACCGTTCCGTCACCCTGGTGGAGGCGCTGGCGCGCAGGCTTGCGCAACGGGTGGGAAACGCCCATCCCCATGAATCATGGCCGGTCGTGGTCATGCATCGAGAACTTGCCCGTCAGGGGCGCAGCAGCTGGCGCTGGGCCAATCGCCCGCGTGGACTGTCGGAAACAACGGAGCGGACAGTCCCCAAATGATCGGCCTTGTGTTCGTGATGCATGGTATTCTGGGCGAGACCCTGAAGGGGGAGCTCGAACACGTGGTCGGCCCGCAGGCGCAGGCGACCGTGTTCAATGTCACCCCCGCCGCCGTGCCGGGAAGCTGCCGGTGCGCGCTGCTTGAAGCCATCGAGTCGGTGGACAGTGGCGAAGGCGTCATCCTGCTGACTGACATGTTCGGCAGCACGCCGTCGAATGTGGCGCTGTCCGCCCTGAAGAATGACCGGGTGGAAGTGCTGGCGGGCGTGAACATGCCCATGCTGGTCAAGCTTGCGCAGATGCGCGGCCATGCCAGCATGCAGGACTGCCTGACCGGGGCGGAAGCGGCGGGCAGGCGCTACATATCGGTCGCCTCGCACCTGCCGCCCGCCTGTCTGTCCGGCACAGGTGACTGTCTGGGCGGGGCCGACAGCATCGCGGGGCATGGGGACTAACCCATGGCGCGGGACCAGGATATGGCCCACACGGCGGATGTGGGCATTGTCAACCAGCGCGGACTGCATGCGCGCGCCGCCGCAAAATTCGTGACGGTGGCGGAAAAATTCGATGCGTCCGTCGAGGTCATCCATGCGGACATGACGGTCTGCGGTCATTCCATCATGGGGCTCATGATGCTGGGGGCGGGCCGGGGCGAGACGATCCGCATCGCCACGCAGGGCCCGCAGGCGGCGCAGGCGCTCACGGCCCTGGTAAAGCTGGTCGGGGCCGGGTTTGATGAAGACGACTGAACGCTCCCCCGCGCGCCGGGTCCGTGCGGGAGAGGTCAGGCTGGAAGGGCAGCCGGTCTCCCCCGGTGTGGCGATCGGCTACGCCGCGATCGCGCATGAACCCGTGGCCCCGGCGGTGGACATCGCGCGCCGCGACTGCGACCCCGCGCATGAACGCACCCGGCTGCACGACGCGGTCAGCCGTTCGGTGGCCCAACTTGTGCGGCTGCATGACCGCCTTTCCCTGCTGCCCGAAGATGGGCAGGTGGAAATCGGGTCGCTGCTGGAAGTCTATCGGCGCATGCTTGGCCCCTCACGCCTGCGCCGTGGGATCGAGGTGCGGCTGGACCAGGGCATGGTGGCCGAAGCCGCCGTGATGCAGGAAACCGAGGCGCTGGCCGGGTTCATGCTCGCCCCCCCCGGCAGGCCCGCCCCGGAAGGGGAGGACGCGGTGGCCGCCCGCCGCCGCGCGGGCGAATTCCGTGAAATCGGGCGCAGGCTGATCCGGAACCTCAGCGGCACGCCCTACCGTTCCTTTTCCGCCCTGCCCGACGGGGCCATTCTGGTGGCCGAGCAGATCCGCCCCGCCGATGCCGCCCTGATCGACCCCTCACGCATCGCCGCCGTCGTGACGGAGGAAGGCGGCAGTACCGGCCACACCGCCATCCTGCTGCGCGCGCTGGGGGTTCCCGCCGTTCTGGCGGCGCATGGGCTTCTGGCGCAACTGGGGCGGCGCACCCGGCTGGTGGTGAATGGCACGACCGGGCAGATCATCATCCGCCCCTCCACCCGCACGGCGGCGGCGGCAAGGGTGGAGGTCGCGGCCTATGCGCGTGAACGCCAGACACTGGGCCGCCTGCGCCGCCTGCCCGCGCGGCTTTCCAGCGGGGAGGTGCTGACCCTTCAGGCCAATCTGGAAATTCCGGCCGAGCTGCCCATGATCGCGCAGTCCGGTGCGGCGGGGATCGGGCTGTTACGCAGCGAATTCCTGTTCATGAACGCTGAAACCGTGCCCGATGAAGTCCAGCAGGAAGCGGTTTACCAGCCCATGATCACCGCCATGGCGGGGGATCCGGTGACGATTCGCGTGGTGGACTGGGGCAGCGAGAAAAACAGCGATGCCCTGGCGCGCGCGGGCATTGGCGATGGCGGAGACATCAATCCGGCGCTGGGCATACGCGGCATCAGGCTGCTGCTCCAGCACCGCGCGATTCTGGAAACACAGTTCGCCGCCATCCTGCGCGCCGCCCGCGCGGGGCCGGTGCGGGTCATGCTGCCGCTCGTCTCCTCGGTGGGGGAACTGCGCATCGCGCGTGAGATTTATGCCCGCGTCGGGCGCAGGCTGCGGCGCAAGGGGGTGGAAATACCCGATCCGTTGCCGCCCCTTGGTGTCATGATCGAAACCCCGGCCGCCGCCCTTATGGCCGATGTCATGGCGCAGGAGGCGGATTTCTTCGCCATCGGGACCAATGACCTGACCATGTACACCCTTGCGGCGGATCGGGCGGCAACGGATGTGGCCGCCCTGTACGACCCGTTTCATCCCGCCGTGCTGCAACTGGTGCGCATGACGGCGGATGCCGCGCTGCGCCAGCGCAGGCCGGTCTCCATCTGTGGGGAAATGGCGTCCGACCCCCAGGCGGTGCCCCTGCTGGTGGGGCTTGGGCTGCGGTCCTTTTCCATGCATGCCTCCGCCGTGCCGCGCGTCAAGCGCGCGATCAGGGCCGTCTCGATGGATGACTGCCGCCGCATGGCCAGCCGCGCGCTGGAAGCCGTGGACGGGCAGGAGGTCAGCGCCATGCTCGCCACATACGCGGCCACTATGCGCCCCGCCACGGATGAATAGGCACCAGGTGCTCTGGCCCCTGCCATGGCGGGATGTGGATGCTGTTCTGGCCGCGTGGGGGCATCTGCCATGGCTGGCCTGCCTGGATAGCGGGGGCGAGGTGGGCGCACGGGCGCGGTGGGTGATCGTCTGCCGTGACCCCCTTCATGTGATCGTGCAGCAGGCGGGCCGGTGCCTGCTGGATGGACGGCCCGACAGCCGGGATCTTGCCGTGCTGCTGCGCCAGTGCCTGCCCGCGGGGGGCACATGCCCGCCACAGGTGCCCTTTGCCGGGGGGGCGGTCGGGTTCATCGGCTATGGCGCGGGCCAGCGGATGGAAGCCATCGGTACGCGGCATATGGCGGAAGCGGGCGAGCCGGAGGCGGCGTTCGGCCTGTATGACCATGCCTTCGTTCTGGACCGCGCAACGGGTGCGGCATGGCTGGCCACATCCGGTCCCGCCCGCATGACAGCGGACCGCGCGGCGGCCCTGATCGCGCGATGGGAAGCGATTTCCCCGCCATCTCCCGCGCCTGTCCTGCCATGCGTGCGTTTTGTGGCGGATCAGGATGGCGCGACCTACCGGCGGCGCGTGGCGCAGGCGGTGGAGCGGATCGCGGCGGGCGAGGTGTTTCAGGTCAACATCACCGGCCGCATGCGCGCGGCGCGGCCCGCCGGGCTTGCGCCGGTTGATATCTATCGTACCCTGCGTGCGGCCTCTCCCGCGCCCTTCGGGGCGTTTCTGTCGGGTAATGGGGAATGGGCCCTTCTCGGCGCTTCGCCCGAGCGGTTTGTCTCCCTTGCGGCCCATGGCGCGATCAGCACCCGGCCCATCAAGGGCACGGCCCCGCGCGGCGCAACCCCCGCCGAGGATGCGCACCTGGCCCACGCTCTGCGCCATGACGCCAAGGAACAGGCGGAAAACCTGATGATCGTGGATCTCATGCGCAATGACATCGGGCGCGTGGCGACTTTGGGCAGCGTCGCGGTATCCGAACTGTTCGGTGTCGAGCGGTTTGCCCATGTGCATCATCTGGTGTCGGAAGTGACGGGGCAACTGCGCGAAGGGTGTGACGCGCCCGACCTGCTGCGCGCCACGCTGCCGCCCGGCTCCGTGACCGGCGCGCCAAAACATCGCGCCATGCAGATTATCGATGAACTGGAAGCCTCCCCCCGTGGGGCCTATTGCGGTGTCGTGGCCTGGATCGGGTGCGATGGCGCGATGGACAGTTCGGTCATCATCCGCACGCTGGTCATGACGCGGCACCACATCATCGCCGCCGCCGGGGGGGGCATCACCTTCGATTCCGACCCGATGCGCGAATATCGTGAAATGCAGTTGAAAATAACCGCCCTTCTGGCGATTTTCGGGAACCCGCCGGAGGGCGCGGGCGCATGACCGTAATGGCGCCATTGCCGGTCTGGCTGAACGGCCGTCTGCTGCCCGCGGGGCAGGCGCGTATCGACCCGGCGGATCGTGGCTTCCTGTTGGGCGATGGCCTGTTCGAGACCATGCGTGTCTCGAGCGGGCATGTCATGCATTTCGACCGTCATATGCGCAGGCTTGCGGAAGGTGCCACGATCCTCATGCTTCCCGTGCCGGATCGCGCACGGCTCGCGGCGGCGGTGGATGAAATGCTGGCGGCCTGCGCGCTGGGGGCCGGTTCACTCCGGCTGACCTGCACGCGGGGGCCAGGGCCGCGCGGGCTGCTGCCCCCGGCCGAGATCGCCCCGACCGTTCTGGTCACGGCATCGGCCACGATCGCGCCGCAGGGGCCGGTCCGGCTGGTCACATCCCCGTACCGCCGTGATGAGGATAGCGTGCTTTCGCGCGTGAAAAGCCTGAATTACCTGCCTTCCATCCTTGCCCGGATGGATGCCGGCCGCCATGGCGCGGATGATGCCGTGCTGCTCAATCGCGGTGGATACGTGGCCGAGACCAGCGCCAGCACGCTGGTCGCCTGCATAGACGGGCAGCCTGTCACGCCGCCGGTTTCCGATGGTGCGCTGCCCGGAACCGCCCGTGGCGTGCTTGTGGATGCGGGATTGCTGCATATACGGCGCATGACGCCGGACATGCTGCGCGGGGCGGAGGCCCTCTTTACCCTCAACAGCCTGTGCGCGCGTGAAGTCGCGATGCTCGATGGCCACGAAATCCCGCGCAGGCCGGACCTGCTGGCGACCCTGCGGGCCTGCGTTCACCCCTGATTTCCGCCGTGCAGGGGCCTGCCATGGCATTTCGCTTATTGCCCAGCGCAACACGGTTGGACTAATCCACCCGCATTGGCTCATTTCCAGCTTGCGTGAAAGGTCACCCGCTGATGACCCCCCCGAAGACCGTGCCGGTTCGGCGTGCCCTGATTTCCGTTTCCGACAAGAGCGGCCTGCTTGACCTCGCCCGTGCCCTTGTCGCCCATGGCGCCGAAATCCTCTCGACAGGAGGGTCCGCCCGCACCCTGCGGGAGGCTGGCATCGCCGTGCGTGACGTATCGGAACATACCGGCTTTCCGGAAATTCTTGACGGCCGCGTCAAGACGCTGGTGCCGCAGGTGCATGGCGGCATCCTTGGCCGGCGCGATCTGCCCGCCCATGTCCGGCAGATGGAAGAACACCAGATCGCCCCGATCGACCTCGTGGCGGTGAACCTTTACCCGTTCGAGGCCACGGTGGCCTCCGGCGCCGGGGCGGAGGACTGTATCGAGAATATCGATATCGGCGGCCCGGCCCTGATCCGCGCGGCGGCCAAGAACCATGCCCATGTCGCCATCGTGACCGACCCGGCGCAATATGGGGAGATCATGACCGCGCTGGGCAATGGCGGCACCACGCTGGCGCAGCGCACGGCCCTGGCCGGCGCGGCCTATGCCCGCACCGCCGCTTACGACGCGGCCATCGCCACATGGTTCGCCCGGCAGGAAGGGGACGTGCTGCCCCCGCGCATGATCGTGGCGGGTGAAAAGCGCGAAAGCCTGCGTTATGGCGAAAACCCGCACCAGAAGGCGGCTTTCTATACCGATGGCAGCACCCGCCCCGGCGTCGCCACGGCCACGCAGGTTCAGGGCAAGTCCCTGTCCTACAACAACATCAACGATACCGATGCGGCATTCGAGGCCGTTGCCGAATTCGATACGCCCGCCGTGGTGATCGTCAAGCACGCCAACCCGTGTGGCGTGGCGACCGCGGCAACGCAGGTGGAAGCGTGGGATAACGCGCTGCGCTGCGACCCGGTCTCCGCCTTTGGCGGGATCGTGGCGCTCAACCGCACGCTGGAGGCCGAGGCCGCCGCGCGCATCGCCACGATTTTCACGGAGGTGATCGTCGCCCCCGACGCGACCGAGGACGCGCGCCAGATCCTTGCGCGCAAGAAGAACCTGCGCCTGCTGCTGACCGGCGCGCTGCCTGATCCGGCGGCGGGCGGGGTGATTGTCCGCTCGGTGGCGGGCGGGTTCCTGGCCCAGACGCGCGATAGCGGGCGGATCACGCCCGATGCGCTGAAGGTGGTGACGAAGCGCGCGCCGACTCCGGCGGAAATGGCGGATCTGATCTTTGCCTTCCGCGTGGCCAAGCATGTGAAGTCCAACGCCATTGTCTATGCCAGGGGCCAGAGCACGGTCGGCATCGGCGCGGGGCAGATGAGCCGGGTCGATTCCGCGCGCATCGCCGCGACCAAGAGTGCCGACGCGGCGCGGGAAGCCGGGATCGACCATCCGCTGACCCAGGGTAGCGTGGTGGCGTCCGATGCGTTCTTCCCCTTTGCCGACGGGCTGGAAGCCGCCATCGCGGCGGGCGCCACCGCCGTGATCCAGCCCGGCGGCTCGATCCGTGATGATGAGGTGATTGCCGCCGCCGACAAGGCGGGCATCGCCATGGTCTTCACAGGTATGCGCCATTTCCGGCACTGATCCGAACATACATCCCTTGCCTGCACATGGGGATGGAATGAGATTGAGACAGCACGCCCGGCCCGATGCCGGGCGAGATTGATGAGAGACGGGTATCTGCATGGACATTCATCGACGTTCCTCGTGCCGCCTTCTTGCGGGCGTGCTTCTTGCGGGCTGCCTGGTGGCGGGTGACGCCCATGCGGCGGGCAAACATGCCCCACGGCCCGAATCCACTGCTCCCGCGCCCGCGCTGGTGTTCGATATCGCGCCGCTGCCGGTTACGACCGGCCAGCTCGTGCAATATATCCTCACACCCGCCGGGCAGGTGTCCGGCATGCTGCTGGCGGACGGCACGCAGGTGTTCTGCCAGCATGAACTGGGGGAAAATCTGCCCGCCATCGTCCGCCCCGGCGAACAGGTGACCATCAGCGGCCTGAAGGGTGTGAACCGGCCCATCGTACGGGCCTATGCCGTGACCGGGCCACGGGGCCAGCGCATTGCCGACGTGCGCCCCGCCACGGGTGACGTGCCCTTTGATTCCCCCAGCATCGGCCCGGACGTTCCGGTCGACGGTACAATTCTTGCTCCTTTATATAGTATACAAGGCAAGGTGCAGGGTGTTATAATGAAGGATCACAACGTCGTTTACGTGGGTGAGACCAATGCCGTGCGCCTGGCCGCGTGGCTCAGGCCGGGGGCTCCGCTGCATGCCATCGGCACCGGTGTCACGGGGGAGCGGGGGACCGCCATCAACGCGCGTGAAATAGGGCCTGATGTCAACCAGGCCATCCATATCGAACCTGCCGACGCCCCGCTTCCCGGCGCGTTCCCCGGTAGTGCGGGTTATGACGTCATTCCCGGCGGTTCTTCAGCGGACTGAGGGGACGCCAAACGTGCGTGCGCTAAAAAAGATGCATGAATAAGGCGTTTGTTTGGCGGCCATTGCTTGACAGGTTATTGCAGCATCGTTAGCTACCGCCTGCACCCTTGGGAGGTGCGAGACGTGGATAAGGATACCGATCCATCCGGCGAATCCTTCGACCGGCGACTGGAAGCAGCCCGCGAGCGCCTTGAGCCTCGCGCCGCCGCCGAACGTCCCACCGGTGGAGCGATGTCCGACCTTGGCCTTGTACTCAGGGCGGGGACGGAACTTGTGTCGGCACTTGTGGTCGGGGTTGCCATGGGCTGGGGGCTTGACCACTGGCTTCATGCCAAGCCGTGGTTCCTTATCGTGTTCTCGCTTCTTGGCGGTGTGGCAGGTGTGCTGAATGTCTGGCGTCTGGTCAGGCCCGAAGCCATGAATGCTGAGGCAAACGGACCGGATGACGGTTCGGGACGGATATAGGGAAGAACGAAGTTGGCGGCCGGATCATCCATCGACGCGCTCGGTCAGTTCGAGCTCCACCCCGTTATGGGGGTAATTGGCGAATCCCTGCGGTTCAGCCAGTCTCCCATGATGATGATTATAGCCGCCATTCTTGTTCTGGCGTTCCTGTATGTGGGCATGCGCCCCGCGGCGGTGGTGCCGGGCCGGCTCCAGGCCGCGGCCGAGATGTGCTATGATTTCATACACAACATGGCGGTCGATACGATCGGCCCGGAGGGGCGGTCCTTCTTCCCCTTCGTGTTCACGCTGTTCTTCTTCATCCTGGCCGGTAACTATCTGGGCCTTCTGCCTTTCTCCTTCGCCTTTACCAGCCACATCGCCGTAACGCTGGCGCTGGCGCTGATGGTGTTCTGCCTCTCGATCATCGTGTCGCTCAAGGTGCAGGGGGCAAGGTTCTTTGCCCACTTCATGCCCGCGGGCGCGCCCAAGGCGCTGGCCCCGCTGCTGATCCCGATCGAGATCCTTTCCTTTCTTTCGCGTCCCGTGAGCCTGTCGATCCGTCTGTTTGCCAACATGGTCGCCGGTCACGTGATGTTCGACATGTTTGCCGCCTTCACGATCATGCTGGCCGGTCTGGGCTTCTTCGGTGATATCATCGCCGTTGGTCCCGTGGTCATCAATATCGCGCTGATGGCACTCGAATTGCTGGTGGGTGCCTTGCAGGCATACGTGTTTGCCATCCTTACCTGCATCTATCTGAGGGAGGCGGTGGCCCACTAACGGGTCGCTACCCCGCTTCCATCGCTTCAATCCAGAACGTCTGAAACAAGGAAAAAAAGACATGGATATCGCAGCAGCCCGTGAAATTGGTGCCGGTATCGCCGTTATCGCCCTCGCTGGCGTTGGCATTGGCCTGGGTAACATCTTCTCTACGCTGGTGAGCAGCATCGCGCGCAACCCGTCCGCGCGGCCGCATGTGTTCGGCCTGGGCATGCTGGGCTTCGCCCTGACGGAAGCCGTGGCCCTGTATGCGCTGCTGATCGCGTTCCTGATCCTGTTCGTCTGATACGCTGGAGGCGAACATGGCGCGCGCCGTGATGTATGATAACATCCGAAGGGCGGGGACCTTTCTGGCCTCGTCCGCGTTGGCTCTGCCGCTGATGGCCATGGTTGCCCCTGGCGCGCGCGCCGAGGGCATGCCCCAGCTTGATTTCGGCAATCCCTATGTCATCGGTCAGGTGATATGGGGCGCTGGCATTTTCCTTGTACTCTATCTCCTGCTCAGCCGTTCGGCGTTGCCGAAGGTGGAAAAGGTCCTGTCCCAGCGTCGCCAGACGATCGAAACGGATCTGGGGATAGCGCACAAGGCGAAGACCCGCGCGGATGAAGCAGTGGCCGAACTGCACAAGGCCCGGCATGACGCCATGGCCGAGGCGCAGGCCAATGTGGACAAGGTTGTCGAGGAGGCGCGTATCGCCGCCGCCCGGCAGACCGAGGAAATGAATGCGCGACTGGCCACGGAAATCCGTGACGCCGAGACCCGCGTTGCCCAGGCACGCGACAAGGCCCTGTCCTCTGTGCGTGAAATTTCCACGAATACGGCGGAAACGCTGATCCATCAGTTATCCGGCATTGCCGCCCCGGCCGATTTCGTGACGGCAAAGGTTGGTTCTGCCGCGGCAGCACGTGGTCTCTGACCCGCTGCCCAAGACAGACAGGTCATAATCATGTTTCATGATCCCCGCTTCTGGTCGGCTGTTGCCTTTGTCCTGTTTTTTGTCCTGTTCGGACGCTCACTGTGGAAACCCCTGGTGAGCGCGCTGGATGGACGGGCGGAGCGTATCCGGGCCGAACTTGATGAAGCCGCGCGCCTGCGCCGCGAAGCCGAGCAGATGCTTGAGGACGCCACGCGTGACCGGGAAGCGGCCCTGGCCGAGGCCAAGGAACTGGTCGAACATTCCCTGCGTGAAGCCGCCATCATCGCGGACCAGGCCCGCCGGAACGCCGAGGAAATTGCCACCCGTCGCGAGCAGATGGCCAAGGACCGCATTGCCTCGGCAGAGCGTTCCGCCCTGCGCGAAGTGCGGGAAATGGCGATTGAAATCGCCATTCAGGCCACGCAGGAAACGCTGGCCGCTAGCCTTGCGGCCGACGTGGATGGTAAGATTATCGACAAATCGATCGGTGATCTGCCCACCTCCCTTTCCCAGCGCGCCGCCTGATCGCCCTTGGCCACAGCCGCAATGTCAGGAACGGATAACGGGGCTGGTCGCAGCCCCGTTGTTTCCATTGTCGCCGTTGTACTGGATGAGAGGGATAATATCCGTCCCCTGTGCCAGGAAATAGCGGCGTCTCTTGACCTGTTGCCCGCTGCCGAAGTCCTGTTCGTGGATGACGGCAGTTCCGACGGCACGCTTGCGGCCCTTGAGGCCGTAAGGAATGACGGCATCCTGCCCCACCTGCGTATTCTCACCCATGACCGGGCCTGCGGCAAATCCGCCGGGCTGCGCACCGGAATCGAGGCCGCGCGGGGGGAATGGATCATCACGCTTGATGGCGACGGGCAGGATAATCCGGTCGATTTCGCCCCGATGCTTGAACTGGGCCGCACCGCGCAGGGGCGCTCGCCACTGGTCGTGGGGGTCCGCACGAAGCGGCGGGACAATATCTCGCGCAGGCTGGCCTCGCGCTTCGCCAACGGCCTGCGCCGTCGCCTGCTGGATGATGGGTGCCCGGATACCGGGGCTTCCCTCAAGGCGTTTCGCCGGGCGGATTTCCTCTGCCTGCCGCAGTTCGAGGGACTGCACCGTTTCCTGCCCTCGCTTATGGGGCGGCGCGGGGTGCCGCTGGCCTGCATGCCGGTTCACCATCGCAACCGGCTGCATGGATCTTCAAAATACACCAATCTCAACCGGGCGCTTGTCGGCATTCGGGATATATTGGGCGTAATGTGGCTGAACAGCCGCGCCAGGATACCGAAACGCGTTACCGAACGCTGAAGGGACCGTGCCATGACACGTCTGACACTGCGCCACTATATTCTGGTGGCGCTGTCCGTGTTTGTGCTGTTTCTGCCCGGGCGCGCGGCAATGCCACCGCTGGACCGTGACGAACCGCGCTATATGGAAGCCACGGCCCAGATGCTGCACAGCGGCAATTATGTCGATGTCCGGTTTCTGGATCAGCCCCGTTACCTGCAACCCGCTGGCATATACTGGCTGGAGGCGGCTGCCGTCCGTCTGACCGGCATGGAGGGTAGCCATGCCGTCTGGCCCTATCGTATTCCCTCGCTGCTGGCGGTTACGGCCGCCACGGTCCTGACCGCATGGATCGGCGCGACCCTGTTTGGCCCCACCTGCGGCCTGCTGGCCGCTGCCCTTCTGGCCGTATCGGTGCTGCTGACGGCGGAAGGGCGGATGGCCACCATCGACACCACCCTGCTGTCATGCGTGCTGCTGGTGCAATGCGGCCTGCTGCGCGCTTATCTGGACCGGGAACGCGACCGGGCGACACCGCTTGCGGCGGCGGTGCTGTACTGGACCGCGCTGGGGTGCGGCCTGATGCTCAAGGGGCCGGTCGTGCTGGTTCCCGGTTTTGGCACGCCGCTTGCCCTGGCGCTGGTGGAAAGGCGGATCGACTGGTGGCGTCGCCTGCGCCCGGCATGGGGCTGGCTGCTCATGCTGGCGATCGTGCTGCCATGGTGCATCGCGATTGGCGTCATCAGCCACGGGGATTTCTTTTCACGCGCGGTCGGGCACAATTTTCTGGGCAAGGTGGCAAGCGGGCAGGAAACACATGGCCTGCCACCGGGCTATCATCTGGTGGTTTTTGCCATTGCGTTCTGGCCGGGGTCGGTTTTCGCGGCCATGAGCCTGCCCTTTATATGGGAACGCCGCCACCAGCCACATGTGCGCTACCTGCTCTGCTGGATCATACCGCACTGGCTGGTGTTTGAAGCCATCGCGACCAAGCTGCCCCATTACGTGCTGCCGACCTATCCTGCCATCGCCATCCTGACGGCCGCGGCGATCGTATCCTTTTCCGGCCAGTGGGAGTGGCCGCGGGCGCTATGGGCGCGTGGCCTGCTGGCGGCCTATGGGCTGGTCTGGTTTACGCTGGGGTCCGTTCTGGCTTTTGCCGGGCCTGTGCTGCTGTGGCGGATGGAAGGCATCCTGTCGCCTGCGGCGCTGCTGATCCCGGCGGGCGCGCTGCCGCTGCTGGTCATGTCGGGTTACCTGATCCTGCACCGCGATGCGCTGCATGCCGCCATGGCTGCGGTGGCGGCGGCGGTGATCATCCATGTCGGCCTGTTTTCCACCGTGATCCCGCGTTTGCAGACCATATGGCTGAGCCCGCGCCTTGCTACGCTGGTGGACGCGCACCGTCCCTGCGCGCAGACCGTCGTGGCCTCGACATCGGATTCGGAACCCAGCCTTGTCTTTCTGTTAGGGGAGACGACACGGCTGCTGGATGCGCGCGCCGCCGCGGATTTCCTGCAACAGAACCCCAGATGCGGCATGGCGCTGGTGGGCACGCGCGATCTGGCGGCCTTTCGTGCGCGTACCCAGCAGACTGGTCTTGAAATCCGTGAACTGGGGCAGCAGACGGGGCTGAATTATTCCACGGGCAAATACCTGACAATCGGGCTGTATGCCGTCGGGACGCCGTTTGAAAATAACTGACTGGTAAACAGTAAAAGTTTTTGGGTGCCGTCTTTTTTCAAAAAGGCGGCGTTTCCTGAAGCTTTTTGAAAAAAGCTTCACCAAAAACTTTTTCATGATTTTTAGACAGGAAACCGGGACCAGTCCGTGTCGGATATGCCCCGGATTTCCTGCAGGCTTCGCGATCAGAACAGCAGGATCATACCGCCGGAGGCACTGTTGTCGCTCTCCTTGTACGGGCCATGTGCGGCGGAACTGGTATGGGCGTATTCCGCCACCAGATTCAGCCAGTCCGTCATCTTGTAATAGGCCGCACCCACTTCCGATTCATTGCGGCGTACGAGATCGGGATCATTCTCGCCAGCGGCCTGATAGAGGTTACTGACACCATAACTGCCGACCAGCTTGAAGCGCTTGGTGAAGTTATACATCATCTGGACATAATAGCCTTCGGATGCACGCTTGCGGCCATTGCTGGCCACGCCATCAAAGAACAGGCCGGTCGTGCCCAGGCCGCTGCCACGGTAGTAATAGCCCACGAACTGCGCCGGGCCATAGGTCAGCTTCGTGCCGATTTCGCCCGCTTCCGCCGTGACGCCGTGTTTTTCACCCGGAATGACGGAAACATCCGCAGTACCGCTCGTGGTCATATTGTAAATGCCGCCGTTGGCTTCGCGCAGTTGGGTTGTGACCGATGTTGTCTTGCTGACCATCAGATCCTGCTGGTGCTGCGTCAGGAAACTGGCCCAGATGCGCGCGCTCAGCCCGCCGATCTTGAAGTCATACGTGACCTTGCCCTGGATCATGGGTGAGCTGTGCTGGGTGGAACTGGCGGAATAGGCGGTGCCATTGGCGTCATCGCCGGAGAAATCGAACTCATCGAGCGGCTGCAGGATGCCGATCGTGCCCTGGAACCCCTTGATGGTGGGCGACTGATAGGAAATCTGCGGTATCCAGTCGGCATACACGTAACCGACGCCGATACGGCCAAGCGAGGTATTGCCCGGTGCTGCGTTGCTGCCGGTGGAGCCGACACTCAGCAGGGTCGCGTCATCCAGAATGGCGTCGCCACCGAAGATGCCAAGGTCACGACCGATCTTGAACGTGCCCCATTTCTTGTTGCCCGCCGTGACGTAAACCTGACGAAAATCGATGCCGGCCGTTCCCAGCCCCACCGGGCTGCCGCCGGTATTGGCGTTGAAAGCGCCGTTCTTGGCGTTGTCGATGCCGGGATACATGCCCATCACGGCGGCAAGGTCGATGCCGTTCTGCGTGGTCTTGAGCTTGAGGATCAGGCCGGCGGGAAGCAGGCCGTTACGCAGCGCCGAGGAATCGAACCCGCTGCTGCCCGTTGAAACGCCGCCCGCCACGTAATGGCCGCCTGCTGGGCTGTTGAATGTGTAGAACCCGTTGATGAACCCCGACAGGTTGATGTCGATCGGCCCCGCCTTGAAGGTCAGGCCGCCACCGGGCACGTATTTGTTAACCCGCACGAAGTCGGAACTGTTCATGGCGTGCTGGGTCGCAAGCCATGTGGATTCGGCGGAGGCGGCGCTGGCCTGCGCATCGGCAGCGGCCTGCTGGGCCTGGGCCAGCACGTCGTTGGGGTCCATCCCGCCACCACCGATGTCGATATTGCCCGGTGGCTGGATCGGCTGGCCCATGGCGCTGCGCATTGCGGCATGCGTGGAGACCGGCGTGAGCGTATGGTGCTGCACGGGTACGTATTGCTGCGCCCGGGCGGCCGATGCGGCCGCGCGCACATGCTGCATGTGATGGGTCAGGAGTCCGTTGTACTCACCCTGCGTCAGGCTGCCCTTGGCCTTCAGGATATCGAGGAGTTCACTATAATCATCGGCCCATGCCTCATCGGGGCAGGTAAGGGATGCCCCCCCGCTTGCCATGACAACGACCGCGCCAATACGCGCCAATTTTCCAGCCGACATAGTATTAAACTCCCTGTCAGCATTCCTGTTGTATAAAACCGCGTGGGTCAATGGGGCCATGCCGCTCCGTCCGGCATGTCGCGACAGGGGAACCGGGATGCCCCTGTTCAGGGGGCATGCCCTGCGGGAACGATGGGAAAACAGGGGGGCGGGCAGGATCGAAATAAAAAATTCCTTTGTTTTATTGCAATGTTCCAAAGCGATGCCGGACAGGGCTGGGCGCGTTTCCTGACTGATCCCGTACGATATCATGGTATGGCGGCGGTTTTCGGGGGCCGGACTGGTCCAGTTTGAGAACCTTTCCGGCTATGCATCAAACAATCGTGTGCGCATGAATTTCTGAATTTATTCAATAAAAAATAACTGGAAGCGGGTTTCTGGTTTCAGGAATACAGGACTCACCCTCACAAATCCGTGTTTATAGTTTATTAACTTAATTCTTGACTGTAACCTAAGCGCCAGTCCCGCTGGCCAGAAGGGCGCGGGCCTGCCGCCATGCGGCTTCCAGCGCATCTACCATGGTGTCCTGTGGCGGGGTCCAGTCCAGTGCGTCATGCCCCGGCGGGGTCAGGCGCGCGCGCCAGCAGGCCGCGCCCGTGGGGCCGGGCTGGCGGTCGATGGCAAGCGGCCAGTCAGCCGGAATGCGTGACAGAACGCGCGCCAGGCGTTTTTCGGGCGTAAGGGGTGTGGCGTAATTATGTGACATGAAATTCTCCCGGTCCGTCTGTCGCGACTCTGCCCCTTGACGGGGGCGGGGATAAGCCCAAAAAACGCAGATCCCGCCCCCATCCAAGGATATGCCTGACGTGTCTGCCTTTCCCGGTCTTATTCCCGATGAATCCGTTGATGGGGTCGCCCATCTGATCCAGACCGCCCTGACGCCGGTGTTCATGCTGTCGGGTATCGGTACGCTGCTCAACATGTTCAACACCCGGCTGGCCCGTGTCAGCGACCGGATCGAGACGGTGCGCGACAAGCTCGATGGCATGGACGACAAGAGCGGCAAGGACGCCAGCATGCTCATGAAGCGGCTGGGGCTCCTGCACTACCGCACGCTGCTGCTGGATGCGGCGATCCTGTTCGGGGGGGTGGGGGGCGCATCCGCCTGCGGTTCGGCCTTTGCGCTGTTTCTGGGCAGCGTGCGCGATTCATCCATCGCGTGGTGGCTGGTGCTCATGTTCGGCAACGCGCTGGTGTGTACCGTCATCGCGCTGGGCATGTTCCTGGGGGACAGTATCGTGGCCTGGCACGGCCTGCGGATCACCACCTTCCTGCCGCACAGGCGCGACCTGCTGACCAGCATTACCCCGCAGGACTGAACTCAGGGCGATGCAGGCGGGCTGAACGGGTCAAGCGCGTACCGCTCAAGCGGGATGTCGTGGGTCATCATGCCATGGGCGTGCAGGAAGGCGGCGAAAGCCCGGTAGCGGGGTACGTTCAGCAGGGCGGGCTGCTTGCACAGGCGCGATAGCGTGGCCTGCCATGCCGCCCGGTTCAGGGGCGTATCGAGTTCCGGGTGGTCGCCGACCGCCTGCGCCAGGATGGTGTCGGGGTGGTTGATGAGCGTATTGGCGCCCTCCGCCAGCGCATCCATGAACGCCCGTATCCATGCCTCATGCGCATGGTCCCGCCCGGCCAGGAAAATCAGTTCATCGGACATGGGCACGCCGTGTTCCTCGGGGAAGAAGGCGGTGACCTTGATCCCCTTCTGTTGCAGGTCGATCAGTTCATAGGTGCGCACCGCCCCGATCACCCCGTCCACCGCATGGCTTATGATGGCCTGCTCCAGCTGGAAATTGACGTTGACCTGCCGCACATCCGCAAGGCCCAGACCCACGGAATGGAGCATGGCGTCAAGGGCGGCGTCATCCACGCCGGGAATGGAAATGCCGATGGTCCTGCCCTTGAGTTCCGACAGGTCATGGATCGTGCCGCTGGTGATCAGCACATTGAGCGGCGTATCGATCAGCGTGCCGACACGCACAAGCGGTATGTCCTGATCCGCCAGCATGCCCAGCTGCGTCTGGTAGGACACCGCAAGGTCCGCCTGCCCCGCCGCGACCAGGCGCGCGGGCGATCCGGGGTCGGCGGGCGCGATCAGCTTCACGTCCAGCCCGTGGCGGGCAAAGGCACCGCTGTACTGCGCGGCCAGCAGGCTGGCATGGTCGGCGTTGAGAAACCAGTCCAGCACGACCGTAACCGGCCGACCGGCCGCGCGGGCGGGCTGTATCAGCACGGCCATGCAGGCCATGATGGTGGCCAGGCCAAGTGTGCGGGCTATGACGCGCATGTGGAATCCCTTTCCCATTTTTTCACGGCACACGGCAGGCAGGGAACGGACGCCACAGGTCAGCCTCCCTTCGCTGGCATGACCCAGATCAGGTTCAACGGGTATGATCTCAGCCCGCCATTGGCGGGCACCCCGGTCGGGCGGAGAGTGTGGGATGGGGCGCGCGCCCGTCAAGTCACGGATGCTGGACCCGTGGCGTCAGGCACGAAGGCTCAGCCCCCGGCCCCGCGCATTTCCCGCCGTGCGCAAAGCGGGAGCAGCACAAGGAAATAGCTGAAATAATAAAGCGTCGCGAGCCGCCCCACGGTCATCCAGCCGCCTGCGGCATGGTGGCGGCCCACCAGCCCCATCAGCACGAACGCCACCACCAGCCCCAGCAGGCCCGCCCGGCACAACGGGCGGAAGCGGGCCGAACGGATGGGGGAGCGGTCGAGCCATGGCACCGCGAACAGGATCAGCACCGCGCCGCCCGATGCGACAAGCCCGCCGAACTTGGACGGCACGGATTGCAGCATTCCGTAGAATGGCAGGAAATACCATTCCGGCTCGATATCGGCGGGCGTGTGCATAGGGTTGGCGGGGCGGTAGTTCTCCGGCTCGGACAGGAGACCGGGCCACAGGAAGGCAAGGGCCACGAACACCAGCGCGAACAGCACAAGCCCCGTCAGGTCCTTGGTCGTGTAATAGGGATGGAAGGGAACGTTCTCCCGCGCGGGAAGGGGCCTGCCGGTGGGGTTGTTGGGACCGGGCACATGCAGCGCGGCCACATGCAGCACCACAATGGCCACGATGGCGAACGCCAGCAGGAAATGCAGCACGAAAAAGCGGTGGATGAAAATATCCCCCAACTGGTCGCTGCCTTCCATGACATGTTCAAGCGTCGGGCCAATGACCGGCACGGCCCCCACCGCCTTGCCCGCGACATCCGCCCCCCAGTAGGACATCTGCCCCCATGGCAGCACATAGCCCGCGAACGCGGTGACCATGACCATGAGCAGAAGCCCCAGCCCCGACAGCCACAGGATCTCGCGTGGCTGCTTGTAGGAGCCATAATACAGCCCCCGGAACAGATGGATGTAGAGTGCCGCCATGAACAGGCTCGCCCCCGTGACATGGATCGCGCGCAGCATCCACCCGCCGGGCACCTGGCGTTCGATCATCTCGACCGACATGAAGGCGCCCGCCGCCGTGGGCGTATAGTTCATGGCCAGGAAAATACCGCTGGCCAGCATGACCACCAGCACCGCGCACAGGATCGCCCCGAAATTCCACAGCCCGTTCAGGTTACGCGGCATGGGGAAGTCGATATATTCCCTGCGGAACCCGCTTATGACCGGAAGCCTGCGGTCAACCCAGCCGGCAATCCCCTCACGCTGCGCGAATGGGGCCTGTTGCGGCATGTTTTCGGGGGGGCGGGACCCGTTCATTCCTGTTTCCTGAATCCGGACAAAGAAAGATCAGGCAAGGGTGTAGCAGCCCGGCAGGCGGCAGGCACCCTTCTTTTTGGGCCATGAACGATTGCGCACGCGCCAACAGGCACGAGAGACGTGATCGCTTACTGATTCAGGATTTTCAGGAAAATTGGCGCACCCGAAAGGACTCGAACCTCTAACCCCCAGATTCGTAGTCTGGTGCTCTATCCAGTTGAGCTACGGGTGCGCTGTGAGGCGGTTTCTAGCCGACCCCGCCGCCCCCCGCAACCCCTTTTTTTAGCTTGCGGAAAAGATTTTTCATGCCCGCCCACGGGCCATAAGCCGGTGGACCAACCGCGCGGTCCATGTGCGCATATGTTCCATGTAAAGATAGATGACCGGCGTGGTGTAGAGCGTGAGCAACTGGCTCATCATAAGCCCCCCAACCACCGTAATGCCCAGCGGGCGGCGCATTTCCATGCCGTAGCCGCCATTGGTGATCAGCGGCACGGCCCCCAGGGCGGCGGCCAGCGTGGTCATGAGAATGGGGCGGAAGCGCTGGACGCAGGCGTCATGTATGGCGTCGCGCGGGGAAAGGCCCCGGTCGCGTTCCGCGTGCAGGGCGAAATCCACGATCAGGATGGCGTTCTTTTTCACGATCCCGACCAGCAGGATCATCCCGATCATGGTGATGAGGGAGAATTCCTGCCCCGTCGCCCACAGCGCCATCACCGCCCCCACCCCCGCCGAGGGCAGGGTGGACATGATGGTCAGCGGATGGATGTAGCTTTCATACAGGATGCCCAGCGTCACATAGATCGTGACGAGGGCGGCGATGAAGATCAGCACCTCGTTGATGATGGCGGACTGGAACTGCGCCGCCTGCCCGGTAAACCCGCCATGGATGGAGGGCGGCACATGCATGTCGATCATGGTGTCGGCAATCGTGGCCGCCGCGTCGCTCAGGGCCATGCCGGGGGCGAGGTTGAAGGAAATGGCGGCGGATACGAACCCGTCGCGGTGCGAGACGGTAATGGCCGTGGGGCGGGGGACAAGACGCGCCACATCGGAAAGCGGGATCATCGTCTCGGTGCTGGAGGAAACCGCCGACCCGTTCGATGCCCCGGCCCCGCCCGCCAGCCGGTTGGCAATCTGGTTGCGAAATGACTGCTGGCTGAGCTGCGTGCTGCGGCTTTCCTGCCCGCTCGCCTGCGCCGGTACGCGCACCGTGTTCGACACCGTGCCGCCGCCCGCGCTGCCCCCGGCGGTCGAGATGCGGAAGGAGCGCAGGATGTCGGGCGAGGTACGGTACCGGTCCGCCACTTCCATGACCACGTGATAGGTGGTGAGCGAGGTGGATATGTTGGACGCCGTGCGCTGGCCGAAGGCGTCGTACAGCGTGTTGCTGAGCAGTTGCGGCGTGACGAGGTAGCGCGCCGCAAGGTCGCGGATGATGTCGGCATGGATGGCCGCGCCATTGTTCATGACATCCGTCGTCACGTCGCGCAGCACCGGCCCCGCGCGCAGCGCGGCGGTCAGGCGGGGCGCCCATGTATAGATGTCATCGGCGTTGTCGCTGGTCAGCAGGTAGCGGTAGGCCCCTTCCTTCTGCCGCCCGCCGCCGCCGCTTATGTCACCGGCCGAGAACAGCGATATGTCCACCCCCGGAATATTGGCCAGCCGCCTGTGGATGCGTTCGATCATCTCATCGGGGCCGTCGCTGCGCTGCGCGCGGTCGATCATCTGGGCGAAGGCCTGCCCCTCGATGTTCGTGTCGCCGGAAAACGCCACCACTTCCTGCGTGTCCTGGTCCACCCCCATTGCGTCGCTTATGGCGCGGATCTTCTCCTTCATGGCGGGAAAGGAGGTGGTCTGGTCCACGCGGAAGAAGTTCATGACCATGGCCACGTCCTCCTTGGGCAGGATCCCCTTGGGCATCAGCACGATCACGCCGATCATGACGGCAAGGCTGAGCGGCAGGGTCACGGCGGTCAGGACATGGTGGCGCAGGGCGATGACGAGGGAGTGTTCATAGTAATGGAGCAGGCGCCGGTAGCCCGCCTCCATCCACTCGCCCAGCTCATGCGGCCAGCGCCGCCAGCGCGGGGCCGTGGGCGGCGGCGGCGCCTGTGGCCCGACCTCCAGGAACAGGCTGCACATCATGGGCGTCAGGCTCAGCGCCAGCACCAGCGAGACGGTGACCGTGATCGCCAGCGTCATGGAAAACTCGAAAAACACCTTGCCCGGCGTGCCCGCCAGCAACAGCAGCGGCAGGAACACCGCCACCAGCGAGATGGTGATGGACAGCACCGTAAACCCGATCTCCCGCGAGCCGCGCAGGGCCGCCTGCCTGCGGTCCATGCCCGCTTCCATGTGGCGGGCGATGTTTTCCAGCACCACGATGGCGTCATCCACCACGAAGCCGGTCGCGATGGTCAGCGCCATGAGTGACAGGATATCAAGCGAGAAGTGGAACAGCGCCATGAACGCCAGCGTACCCGCCAGCGAGATGGGCACCGTAATGGCCGGGATGAGCGTCGCGCGCGGCGTGCGCAGGAACACCAGCACCACCCCCACCACCAGCACGACCGAGGCCAGCAGCGTCCACTGCGTATCCGCCAGCGAGGCGCGGATGGTGATGGAACGGTCCATGGCGGGTACGAGCGAGACCCCGCGCGGCAGCGCCGCGCGCAGGGTGGGCAGGCGGCCCTTGATCGCGTCGATCACGTGGATGACATTCGCCCCCGCGCGGGGGCGGATGATGGCCATGACCGCGCTGTGCCCGTTCAGGAAACCGACCCGGCGTTCGTTCTCCACGCCGTTGCGCACGCTGGCCACATCCTGCAGCCGCACGGGGCGGCTGTCGCGGTAGCCGATCACGAGATCGCGGTACTGGGCGGCGGTGCGCGCCTGGTCGTTGGTGGCGAGCGTGTAGCGGGTCGTGTCGTTTTCCACGACGCCCTTGGGCGTATTGGCGTTGGCGGACGCCAGCGCCGAGCGGATGTCCTCAAACCCCAGCCCGTATTTGAACAGGGGCCATGGATTGATTTCCACCCGTACCGCCGGGGCGGAACTGCCCGCGATCTCGACCCAGCCCACGCCCTGCACCTGTGAAAGAAGGGGCTGCAGGCGCGTCTTGGCAATGTCGTACAGCTCGGACACCGGCTGTGTGTCCGATGTCAGGGCCAGGATCAGGATCGGGTTGTCGGAGGGGTTGGCCTTCCAGTACTGCGGCTGTGACTGGAGGGTGGCGGGCATGTCGGCGCGGGCGGCGCGCAGGGCGGCTTCCACGTCATTGGCGGCGGCGTCGATATTGGTGGTTTCATTGAAGGTCAGCAGGATGAAGGCGCTGTCCTGGCTGGAATCGGATTCGATCTCGCTCACGCCCGCGACCTGCCCCAGCCTGCGCTCCAGCGGGGTGGTCACGGAACTCGCCATCTGCTGGGGGGACGCGCCCGGCTGGGTGGCCATGATATAGATGACCGGCACGGCAATATCGGGCAGGTCGCCCACCGGCAGGGTCCGGTAGGCGAAAAGACCCGACAGCATGATGGCCGCGGCCAGCAGCGTGGTCGCCACCGGGCGCAGGATGAAGATGCGGCACGGATTCAACGCCTGATCCCGGCTCTTGCCATTACCAAGGCTTCATTCACGCCGTGGGCGCGCCCGGCGGCTCCAGCCCCGTTTCCGGCATGGTGCCCGCCTGTCCCGCCGGCTGGCGGAAGTAACAGGACTGCGCCACCCGGATGGGGAGCAGATCCATGAAGCGCGACCCCGCCGCCAGCCACCAGGGAAACGAGATGCGCTGCCTGCCCCGCGCCACGCCGGACAGGATGGCCCGCACCGCGTCGCCCGTCTGGGTCAGGCCGGGCATGGGAAAGGTGTTGCCCGCGGTCATGGGCGTAGCGACAAAACCGCAGCAGACACTGGACAGCAGGATACCGGCGCGCGCCATGTTGCCCCCCGTCGCCACCATGAATCGGTCCACCGCCGCCTTCGACGCGCAGTACGACGGCGTGCCCGGAAACGCGACAAGCCCCGCGACCGACGACATGGCGCATATCCGCCCGCGCATGCCATCGTGGCCACGCGGCTGGCCGCGCATGACGGCCAGCGCGGGCAGCACGGTGTTGATCACCCCATCCACATTGGTCGCGAACATGCGCCGGATCTGGGCATCCGGCTCATGGGGCGCGTCTTCCCCCCCCTGGGTGGACGCCGTGATCCCGGCACAGGCGAAGACGAGATCAAGCGGGCCGGCGGTCGTGATCCATGCATCCATGCCGGCCTGTTCGCGCACGTCCTGCACCCGCACGCGCACCTCCGCCCCCCGGGCGATGCAGCGTGTGGCCACCTCCTTCAGGTTGTGCGTGTTGCGCCCGCCCAGATGCAGTATGCGTCCCGGCCGGGCGAGGGCGAGGGCAAGCCCGCGCCCGATACCGGACGAGGCGCCTGTGATCAGTATCGAATCCTGTTTCATATTCGCAGAATACATACACCCTGTTAGAACTGCGCTACTTCGTTTCCGCACCCGGCCCGTACCCAAAGCACGGCCGCCACCCATGGAGAGCCGTATGAGCCAGCCTGCCCCCTCCCTTCGCGCAACCTCACGGGTTCCGGTCCAGCGCAGGGGAGTATGTCTGGTTATTTCAGCCCCGTCCGGTGCGGGCAAGTCCACCATCGCCAATGCGCTGCGCGCGTCCGAGCCGCAACTGCTCCATTCCGTCTCGGTCACCACGCGCCAGCCCCGGCCGGGGGAAAGTGACGGCATCCATTACCATTTCCGCAGCATGGAGGAATTCATGCGCATGGCGGAAGCGGGCGAGATGCTGGAATGGGCCACCGTGTTCGGCCGGGGTTACGGCACGCCGCGCGCGCCGGTGGAACAGGCCCTGGCGGAGGGGCATGACATGGTGTTCGACATAGACTGGCAGGGCCACCGGCAGATACGCGCGGCCCTGCCCGATGATGTGGCCAGCATATTCGTGCTGCCGCCCTCCATCGCGGAACTCGAGCGCCGCCTGAACGGTCGCGCGTCCGATGAGGCCGATGAGATCGCGCGCCGCATGCAGGCCGCGCGCGACGAGATTTCGCACTGGAACGAATTCGATCACGTCATTATCAATTCCGAACTGGATCAGGCCATAACCGAAGCCCGCGCCGTGCTGGTCGCGGCCCGGCTGGAGCGCCACCGGCAGATAGGGCTGGCCGGGCTGGTCGCGGGTTTCGGGCTCTGATCCTGCCCGACCGGGCCGCCGGGCCGCGCGGGGCGGCGTGGCAGGCATGTGTCGCATGCGATCCGCCGCATGGACAGGACGTGTAAAATCCACGGATATGCTCCCGCCCGTGATTTCCTTTATTGACCTCCGTCCGGATCATCATGCCTGTTCCCCTTCCATCAGCTTCCGCCATGCCGTTCTGGATGATCGCCCTGCTGGGGCTGATTACGGCCATCGGTCCCCTCGCCACGGATATGTACCTGCCCGCCTTTCCGGCCATGGACCAGGAACTGGCGGGCGGCCATGCCGGGGCCAGCCAGGTTACGCTGGCGGCCTGGTTCGCCGGGCTTGCGGTGGGGCAGTTCAGCCTTGGCCCCCTGTCCGACCGGCTGGGGCGGCGGGTGCCGCTGGCTGGCGGGCTGGTCCTGTTCTGCGTCGGTTCGGTCGGGTGCGCGGTGGTGCGCGGGTTCGACCTGTTCTGCCTGTGCCGCTTCATCGCGGCGCTGGGGGGGGCGGCCTGCGCGGTGATTCCACGCGCCATCGTGCGCGATGTGGCGAGCGGGGCCGCCTGCGTGCGGATCATGTCGCAGCTCATGCTGGTGTTTGGGGTCATGCCCATCCTCGCGCCCTCGCTGGGGAGTCTGGTGCTTTCCTTCGGGCACTGGCGCTGGATTTTCGGTATGGGGGTGGGGTACGGCGCGCTGGCGCTGGTGGCGGTGCTGGCCTGCCTGCCCGACACCATGCCGGTGGGCAAGCGGATCGCGTTTTCCATGCCGGGCATGATCGGCCGCTATGCCGGGCTGGTGCGCGAGCCGGTGTTCATGTCCAGCGCGCTGATCAACAGTTTTTCCTCCTTTGTCATGTTCGCCTATATTACGTCGGCCCCGGTGGTGTTCGAGCACCTGCTGCATTTCACGCCGGGGCAGTTCGGGGCGTTCTTTGGCCTGAACGCCGGGATGTTCATTGCCTGCGCGCAGCTTAATGGCCTGCTGGTGCACCGGGTGGATCTGTCGCGCCTGCTGGATGGCGGGATCGCGTGCAGCCTGATCGTCGCCCTGTCCTGTCTTGGCCTGTCGCTGGCCGGGGTGGCGGGGCCGGCGCATCCGTTACTGGTCTGCGCGCTGGTTACGGGCATTACCGGCTCACTCGGCTTCATCGGCCCGAACGCCACGGTCATGGCCTTTACCCACCATGGGCACCAGCTTGGCAGCGCCTCGGCGCTCATGGGGACGATCCAGTTCTCCCTCGCCGCGGGGAGTGGCTTCATCCTTGGGCATGTCCCCTTCCACAGCCCGGCGCCGCTGGCCGTGGTGGTGACGGCGGGCTGTCTGTGCATGGGGGGATGCAACATCTGGCGGCACATATGCGACCGGCGCGCGAGGGGATAGGCGCCGACGCTATCCGCCCGCAATGCCCAGCAGGGTCCGGCCCAGTTCGGTCCGCCCCATGCGACCGGCCAGCGCGCGCAACTGCCCCGCGTCGATATAGCCCATGAGAAAGGCCGCTTCCTCCGGTGATCCGACCAGCATGCCCTGACGCGACTGCACGGTCTGCACGAATGAACCCGCCAGCATGAGGCTGTCCGGCATGCCCGCGTCCAGCCACGCGCACCCCCGGCCGAGACGTTCGACATACAGGGCGTTTTCCGCCAGATAAAGGCGGTTGAGATCGGTGATTTCCAGCTCCCCCCGGGCGGAGGGGCGCAGGCTGGCGGCCAGTTCCCCGACCCGCCCGTCATAGAAATAAAGCCCGGTCACGGCCCAGTTCGAGGGGGCGCGCTCGGGTTTTTCCACAATGTCCAGCGCCGTGCCGTCGGCCGCGAAGGTCACGACCCCATAGCGTTCGGGGTCACGCACCTGATAGGCGAAAACCGTGGCGCCGTGCGCGCGCCGCGCCGCCGCGCGCAGCATGGCGGGCAGGTGGTCGGCAAAAATCAGGTTATCTCCCAGTATCAGCGCGCAGGGCGCGCCCGCCAGCCAGTCCCCCGCGATAAGGAACGCCTGCGCGATTCCATCGGGCGTGGGCTGGACGCGGTAGGCGAAGCGCACGCCAAGCTGCGCCCCATCGCCCAGCAGGCGCTGGAACTGCGGCAGGTCCTGCGGTGTGGAGATGATCATGATATCGCGGATCCCCGCCATCATCAGCGTGCAGAGCGGGTAATAGATCATGGGTTTGTCATACACGGGCAGCATCTGCTTGCTCATCGCCAGTGTCATCGGGTGCAGCCGTGTGCCCGAACCACCCGCCAGCAGGATGCCCCGGGTGGCGGGAAGCCGTGCGTCGCTGTGATGGGTCATGTTGTCAGGCCACCCGCCCCATGCGCTGGCCGTCATGGCATCTGGCGCGGATGGCCCGCCACCAGGGGGCGTGGTCGATATACCAGCGCACGGTCAGGTTCAGCCCGCTTTCAAAATCATGCCGTGCTTTCCAGCCCAGCGCCTGTTCCGCATGCGCGGGGTCGATTTCATAGCGGAAATCATGGCCCGGCCTGTCGGGCACATGGCGGATCAGGCGGGCATGGGGCCCGGCGGGATCGGGGCGCAGCCGGTCGATGACGGCGCAGATGGCGTGGACCACCTCAAGGTTGGTGCGGGGCTGGCGCGCGCCGATGGCGTAGGTTTCGCCCGCGCGGCCATGTTCCATCGCGCGGACCAGTGCTTCCGCATGGTCGGTGACAAACAGCCAGTCGCGTATGTTCTCGCCCGCGCCATAGACCGGCAACGTCCTGCCCTCCAGGGCGTTGATGATGGTGAGCGGCACAAGTTTTTCGGGAAAATGCCAGATACCGTAATTATTGGTGGTGTTGGTGATGAAAGCCGGCAGGCCATAGGTATGATGCCAGGCGCGCACCAGATGGTCCGATGCCGCCTTGCTGGCGGAATAGGGGCTGCTGGGGTTGTAGGGCGTGGCTTCGGTAAAGGGGGGATCATGCGGGTCCAGCATGCCGAATACTTCATCGGTCGAGACGTGGTGGAAGCGGAAAGCCACCTGCCGCGCGGGCGGCAGGCCCTGCCAGTAGGCCCGCGCCGCCTCCAGCATGGAAAAGGTGCCCATGATGTTGGTGCGCATGAACACACCCGCATCGTCGATGGAGCGGTCCACATGGCTTTCGGCGGCCAGGTGCATGACCGCATCGGGGCGGAAGGATGCAAAAACATCCCGTATCGCCGCCGTATCGCGGATATCGCAGCGCCTGAAGGCGTAGCGGCCGTCCGCCGCCACCTCCGCCACCGCGTCCGGGCTGGCGGCATAGGTCAGATTGTCGATATTGAGGACATCGTGGTCAGTGTCCCTGATCAGGTGGCGCACCACGGCCGACCCGATAAAGCCGCACCCTCCGGTTACTAAAACGCGCATGGCAATCCATCACACCAAAAATGCTAACAGACAGGTGAAATGTTAATATCCTGCCAATACTCGTCAGGTATTTCCCGTTTCATGATTGCATGCGATGGTTTCCATCCAGCCCGTTCGGGCTGAATGACAAGATCGCCATACCTTCGCGACCAGGGCTGCCCGCATGATGCTTCCGATGCGCTGGATAATGCTGATCCTGACGGCCCTGCCCATGACATGTCAGGCCGAGGCCGCATTGGCCGCGCCGCTGCCCGATGCCGCGATCATGCTACAGCAGGACATCCAGCGCGAACTCGGCCCCCAGCGGACACGCCTGTCACCGCGCCAGACCCAGCGCGCCATGGCGCTGGGCATGGACATGCTCGATCAGGCTGGCGACTGGCCCGCGAATACGGAAATCATTCTGGTTGTCGATCGCGCGCCCGCCGTCCAGCGCCTGTGGTTTGTGCTGGCCGACCCGGCCGCGCATGCGCTGGTCCCGCTGGGCATGGTGGCGGTCAGTACGGGGCGGCCGGGCCGCAAGGAACATTTCCGCACGCCGGTGGGCATATTTTTCAATGACGGGCAGATTTACGGCTACCGCGCGCTTGGCACCAAAAATGAACACGGCATCCGCGGCAATGGCGACAAGGGCATGCGGGTATGGGATTTCGGCTGGCAGACGACGGAGGACTGGCACCGCAGGGGCGCGCTGGCGGTGGTGCGCCTGGAGATGCATGCGACCGACCCCACCTTTCTCGAATCCCGGCTGGGACAGGCGGATTCCGAGGGGTGCATTCGCATACCCGCGCGTGTGAACAGCTTTATTGACCGCCATGGCCTGCTGGATCGTCGGCTCGACCTCATGGCGCGCAACGACGCCCCGAACGCACGCGCCGTGCGGGCCCTGCTGGGAGCAGGGCATGTTCCCAGCCCGCTGGAAGGGGACCGGGTGGTCGTAGTGGATTCGTCCGACCCGCAGGCCGTCGCGTCCGACCCGGAAAAGGCGCGGAAAATACAGGACAGTTTCGCCCAGTACCTTGCGGCGTCCACGCCACCACCGCCATCATCGCCCACGCCCACGCCCACGCCCACGCCCACGCCCACGCCCACGCCCACGCCCACGCCCACGCCCACGCCCACGCCCACGCCCACGCCAGCCCCGTCCGTTATGCCGCCGCCAGTGCCAGACCTGCCCACGCCGTCCGTCACGTCTCCCACCGTCGCACCCCAGTCCGCTCTGCCCGTCATGCCGCCGCCAGCGCCAGCCCCGTCCGCGTCGTCCGTCACGTCTCCCACCGTCGCGCCCGAGCCCGCACCGCCCGTCATGCCGCCGCCAGCGCCAGCTCCGTCCGCGCCATCCGTCGCCTCTCCTACCGTCGCGTCCGAGCCCGCACCGCCCGTTATGCCGCCGCCAGCGCCAGACCTGCCCGTGCCGTCCGCCACGTCTCCCATCGTCGCGCCCGAGCCCGCGCCGCCCGTCACGCCGCCACCTGCTCCGTCCCGGTCTCCAGCGTCCGCCATGCCGCCACCTGCGTCGCGGCGGCGGGTCATCTCCATCCGGCCAATGCCACCGCCCCGCTCATCCGACATGGCGGCGCGGGCTCCGGTGCCGCAGCCGCTCACCCCGCCCGAACAGGGCCAGCCATAGGCCCTGCCCGCGATTCATGCGGCCATGAAAAAAGGGAGCATTGCTGCTCCCTTTTTCCGCACTGTCCGATGGGGCCGGAGGGCTTACGACCAGCGCCAGTTGCGGATCTCGGGCAGATCCTCGCCATGTTCGGCCACATAGCGCTTGTGCTCGATCAGCTTGTCGCTGATGGCCTCGTTGGCATAGGCCGCCTTGGCCGCAAGGCCGGGCACGTGGCGGATCACGTTCTGCACCAGATGGAAGCGGTCCAGGTTGTTGCGCACCGTCATGTCGAACGGCGTGGTGGTGGAGCCTTCCTCCCGGTAGCCATGCACATGGAAGTTGCGGCTGTTGGCCCGCTTGTAAACCAGCTTGTGGATCAGCGCCGGATAGCCATGGAACGCGAAGATGACGGGCTTGTCCGTGGTGAACAGGCTGTCGAACACGGAATCATCCAGACCATCGGGATGCTGGGATTTGGATTCAAGCGTCAGCAGGTCCACCACGTTGATCACGCGGATCTTCAGGTCCGGCAGGTGACGGTTGAGGATCTGGACCGCCGCCAGCGTTTCCATGGTCGGCACGTCACCCGCGCAGGCCATGACCACATCGGGTTCGCCCCCCTTGTCATTGCTGGCCCATTCCCACATGCCGATGCCCTTGGCGCAATGCGCGATGGCCGCGTCCATATCCAGCCATTGCGGTTCGGGCTGCTTGCCCGCCACGATCACGTTCACACGGTCACGGCTTTCAAGGCAGGTCTTGGCCACGCACAGCAGGGTATTGGCGTCGGGCGGCAGGAATACCCGCACCGTCTTGGCCTTCTTGTTCAGCACATGGTCGATGAAGCCGGGATCCTGATGGCTGAACCCGTTATGGTCCTGCCGCCAGACATGCGACGTCAGCAGGTAGTTCAGCGACGCGATCGGCGCGCGCCATGGCACCTCATCGGCCTGCTTTATCCATTTGGCGTGCTGGTTGACCATCGAATCCACAATGTGGATGAACGCCTCATAGCATGACAGGAAGCCGTGCCGCCCGGTCAGCAGGTAGCCTTCCAGCCAGCCCTGGCAGGTATGCTCGCTCAGGATTTCCATGACATGGCCGTCCACCCGCAGGTGGTCGTCATAATCATAGGTGGTGGCGTTCCACGCCCGGTTGGTCACATCCAGTACGGCGTTCAGGCGGTTGGAATTGTTTTCATCGGGCGCCAGCACGCGGAAATTGCCCGCGGGCAGGTTTTCCTTCATCACGTCGCGCAGCCATGCACCCAGCACGCGCGTGCTTTCACCCGTTTCATGCCCCGGCGTGGACACGGTCACGGCATATTCCGTTATGTCCGGCAGGCGCAGGTCACGGCGCAGCAGCCCGCCATTGGCGTGGGGGTTGGCGCTCATGCGGCGATCGCCCTTGGGGGCCAGGGCGGCGATTTCGGGCAGCAGGGTGCCGTTTTCGTCGAACAGTTCCTCGGGCTTGTAGCTGTGCAGCCACTTATCGAGCAGTTCCAGGTGCCCCGGCTTGGTCATGTCGGTAATGGGCACCTGGTGGGCGCGCCAGTAGCCTTCCGTCCGCAGGCCGTCCACCGTCTTGGGGCAGGTCCAGCCCTTGGGCGTGCGCATGATGATCATGGGCCACAGCGGGCGGGCGGTCTGGTCCTTCTCGCGCGCGGCTTTCTGGATGTCCGTGATCATGGCGAAGGCTGTATCCATCGCCACGGCCATTTTCTGGTGCATGGTGTCCGGGTCGTCACCTTCCACCACGATGGGGTCGTAGCCATAGCCACGGAACAGGTTCAGCAGTTCCTCGGGCGAGATGCGGGCCAGAACCGTGGGGTTGGCGATCTTGTAGCCGTTCAGGTGCAGGATCGGCAGCACCGCGCCATCGGTTTTGGGGTCAAGGAACTTGTTGCTGTGCCACGATGTGGCCATCGGGCCGGTTTCGGCCTCGCCATCACCGACGACGCAGGCCACGACCAGGTCGGGATTGTCGAACACCGCGCCATAGGCGTGGGACAGGGAGTAGCCCAGTTCGCCGCCTTCATGGATGGAGCCGGGCGTGGTCGGGGCCGCGTGGCTGGGAATGCCACCGGGAAAGGAGAACTGCTTGACCAGCTTCGCCAGCCCGTCCGCATCCTGCGTGACGGAGGGGAAATACTCGGTGTACGTCCCTTCCAGATAGGTGCTGGCGACCACGCCCGGCGCGCCATGGCCCGGCCCCGCGATGAACAGGACATTGCGGTCCTGCTCGCGGATGATGCGGTTGAGGTGCAGGTACAGGAAGTTCAGCCCCGGCGTGGTGCCCCAGTGGCCCAGCAGGCGCGGCTTGGTGTGTTCCAGCTTGAGCGGTTCCCGCAGAAGCGGGTTCGCCAGCAGATAGATCTGGGCGATCGACAGATAGTTTGCTGCATGCCACCACTTGTTGAACAGCGCGACATCCGCTGCTGACAGCGGTGTTGCGGATGCAGTTTCACTCATTTCCGTTCCTTCCGAGATATTCCATCCCAATCCGGCCTGTGTTCAGGTCAGACACATCAGCACATGCCGACGAATTGTTGTTTCCTCATCGGTGGGGATGACCCGCACCTCGACAGCACTGTCGGGCGCGCTGATGATGCCTTGATGCGTGGCGTTGGCCTGCGCATCGAGGCGGATCCCCGTCCATCCCAGCCGCGCGCAGATCGCGGCGCGGATGATGGCGTCATTTTCCCCGATGCCGGCGGTGAACACCAGCCCGTCCAGCCCCTCCAGCGCCGCCATCATGGCGCCGGCCTGCTGGGTGAAACGGTAGACGAACAGGTCCAGCGCCTGCGTCACCTCCGGGCTGGTTCCGGCCTTGGCGTGCAGGTCGCGCATATCGGCCGACATGCCCGACACGCCCAGCAGGCCGGCGCGGTGATAGAGGATGTTCTCGATCTCGGCCGCGCCCAGCCCTTCTTCCTTGAGCATGTAAAGGATCACGCCCGGGTCCAGGTGGCCGCAGCGCGTGCCCATGACCAGCCCGTCCAGCACCGAAAAGCCCATGGTCGTGTCAATGCTGCGCCCGCCCAGCATGGCGCACAGGCTGCCGCCGCTGCCGATATGCGCGACAATGGTGCGCCCCTGCGCCAGCCGTGGCGCGCATGTGCGCAGGGCGGCGGCGATATATTCATACGACAGGCCGTGGAACCCGTACCGGCGCACCCCGCGCGCGGCATAGTCGCGCGGCAGGGCCTGCGCCTGCGCCACGGGGGGCAGGGTATGGTGGAATCCCGTATCGAAACACGCGACCTGCGGCAGGGCGGGATACTGCGCCAGCAGCGCCCGGATCGGGGCCAGGCTGCCGGGCTGGTGCAGCGGCGCGAAGGGCGTCAGGGCCGTAAGGCGGGTCAGCACGTCGGGCGTGATGCGGACGGGGGCGATGAACTCCGCCCCGCCATGCACCACCCGATGGCCCACCGCCATCAGGTCCACATCCCCAAGCTGCCTGCCCACCCATTCCATAAGGGTCGCCATGGGGCCGTGATGGGCGGTATCCGCACTGGCCTTGCCTGCGGCATCAGGGGGGGCGGGATCCCATCGTTCATCCACCAGCACATGGCCATTGGCGTCATGCGCGATGAAATGGGGGTGCGTGCCGATACCCTCCAGCTCACCCGATGCGATGCGGTGGCTGGGGGAGGTGGCGCCTTCTCCCTTTTCGATGGAAAACAGGGCGAACTTGAGGCTGGACGATCCTGCGTTCAGTGCCAGCACAGCGCGTGTCATGCCTGTCTCTCCTGATCTTTCAGCCAGCCAATGTCACGCCCATCCGGCGTGACTGACATTGATGCGAATCAATTGCCCGCATTGCGCGGGGCGTCAAGGATCCCTGGTAAGGAGCAGCGTCCCGCATAGCACATCCGTCCCCGCCCGGTTTCCCGCCGGGGCGGGCGGGAGGCCGCCCATCACATCCGCGTGTCAGGCCCCGGCCGGGCGGGGGCCGTCATCAGGAAAAACGGTGCGCCAGCACGGTCCGCGCGGCGGCACGCGCCTGCCCCGCATCGCGGCCGACGCGGATCAGGGCGGGAATCTGCAACGGGTCGCACAGGATGCTGCGGATCAGGGCGCCCACCGCAAGGCTGCCATCGGGCCGCAGCGCCACGACGGCGGCGGGCGGCAGGGTGCGGTCCGCCGGGTCGCATATGACGCGCAGCGCGGCGAAGGGCACCTTGCGCATGCTGGCCATTTCCGCCACCACCCCGCTTTCCATATCCAGCGCCACGCAGCCCGTCTGGCTGAACAACTCCGTCTTGCGCCGGGCGGCGGTCACGATCACATCGCTATGCAGCAGGTCGCCGCCGGTCACATCGGCCCGCTCCGCGCCCAGCCATGCCAGCAGGGGCGGCGTGGCGGGCAGACGTTCGCCATTCACCATCACATGCCGGGGAATGACCACCGTGCCGGGGGGCAGCGCCGGATCGAGCCCCGCCGCCAGACCAAAGGACAGCAGGGCGTCCACGCCGCCTTCCAGCAGGTCAAGCACCGCCTGCCGCGCGCCCGACAGGGTCGCCCCGCTCAGACCGATGCGGGCATGCGGCAGGAACGGGCGGATCAGCGAGGCTTCCGCCTCCATCCCCACCACAATCCCGAGCCGGGAAAACGGGGGGGCGGATACCGTATCGGACATGTTCAGCGCTCCCCCGCCCTCAGAACCCGTAGCCCACGCGGCCGCTGTTGCTGACCTGCATGTTGCGGTAGCGCGACAGGGCCATGAGCGGGAAGAACTGGCGGTAGCCGTGGTAGCGCAGGTAGAACACCTTGGGGAACCCGACGGCGTTGTACGGCTCTTCCGCCCATTCGCCATCCTCGCCCTGCGTGCGGCCCAGATAGGTGATGCCACGGGCGACGGCGGGGTCGTCGCGCAGGCCGGCGGCCATCATGCCCAGTACCGCCCATGCGGTCTGTGACGGCAGGCTTTCCTTGTAGGTGCCGTGGGCGGCGCCTTCATAGCTGGCGCAGTCCTCGCCCCAGCCGCCATCTTCGCGCTGGTGGCTGCGCAGCCAGTCGGCGGCGCGGATGATCATGGGGTCGTCATGGGCCACGCCGGCCGCGTTCAGCGCGCACAGCACCGACCATGTGCCATAGATGTAATTGGTGCCCCAGCGCCCGAACCATGAACCGTCTTCCTCCTGATCCGCGCGGAGATAGGCGATGCCGCGCTCGATGACGGGCTGGTCCTCGACATGGCCAAGCTGCGCCAGGAAGGAGATGCACCGTGCCGTCACGTCCGCCGTGGGCGGGTCGAGCAGCGCGCCATGGTCGGCAAAGGGAATGTGGTTGAGCAGGTCGAGGTTGTTATCGACATCGAACGCGCCCCAGCCGCCATTCGTGCTCTGCATGCCGATGATCCATTCCCGCGCGCGTTCAATGGCTTCCGCGTTGGCGGGATCCCCTTCGCGGTGCAGCAGCATGCCCACGACAGCGGTGTCATCCACATCGGGGTAATAGTCATTGGCGTACTGGAAGGCCCAGCCACCGGGGCGCAGGCCCGGGCGGTTGATGGCCCAGTCGCCCTTCACATCCAGGATCTGGCGCTCACGCAGCCATTTTCCCGCCGCTTCCAGTTTCTTTTTCGTCTCTTCGGGGGCGATTCCCGTGGGGCCGGAGGCGGCCTCGATCATGGCGTGACCGGCCAGTCCCGTATCCCAGATGGGGGAGACGCAGGGCTGGCAGTAGGTCTCCTCGCCCTGATTGACCAGCAGGCGCTGCACGGCTTCCCACGCGGTTTTCGCGCGCGGGTCGGTATCGGGCACGTTCAGGGCGCGGAACATCATGACCGTATTGGCCATGGCCGGGTAGATGGCGCCCAGCCCGTCCAGGCCGTTCAGGCGCGGCTCGATGAAGTCCACCGCCGCCCGGATGGCCCTGCGGCGGGTTTTTTCGGGGATCATGCGCTCGATGGGGCGCAGCACCGTATCCACATATTTGAACACACGCCCCCATACCGAGCGGTACGGCCCGCGAATCCAGTCGCGCACCTTTGCCGGCGGGGTGACGAACAGTTCCTGTACATGTACCTCGCGCGGGTTGATGGCGCGCGGGCGCAGCGCGGCCAGCACCAGCAGCGGGGCGATGACCGTGCGCGACCAGTAGGACATGTTCCAGACCGAGAACAGGGCCGTGCGCGGCAGCAGCATGATCTCGACCGGCATGGCGGGCGCGGCTTCCCACGGCACCTCGCCAAACAGGGCAAGCTGGAGGCGGGTGAACACATTCGTCCGCTCGGCGCCGCCATGGTCCAGTATCGCCTGGCGGGCGCGGATCATGTGCGGGGCGTTCACGCTGTCCCCGATGGCCTTGAGGGCGAAATACGCCTTGACCGATGCCGACAGGTCGAACTTGCCATCCTGATAGAGCGGCCATCCGCCATGCGTGCCCTGGATACGGCGCAGATAGACGCCGATACGCTGTTCCAGCGCCGGGTCGATCCGGTCCAGGTAATGTTCCAGCAGCACGTATTCGGCCGGGATGGTCGCATCGGCCTCGAGGTCGAAGACCCAGTGGCCGTCATCGGCCTGTCGCCTGCCCAGCGCGGCGTGGGCGCGGGTGACGGCCCGCTCCAGGCTGGCCGTGTCCACCGGCGCGGCGGCGTCCGCCGGGCCTGTGGTGTTGCGGGTAGCGGTGAGTGTATCGATTGTGTTCGCCATCATTCCACGTTCCCCGTCGCGTGACGGGGGCCTGTTGCAAATCCGTATATCGTTTTCATTCCGGTCGGCCCGGCAGGCCCCTGCGGGCATGGACGGCCTGCGCCGCAGCATGGCCTGACCGGATCGCGCCCTCGATTGTGGCGGGCAATCCCGTTGCCGTCCAGTCTCCCGCCAGCAGCAGGTTGGCCGCCATGGTCCGCGTGGCGGGGCGCAGGCGGTCCTGCGCAGGCGTTGCGGCGAAGGTCGCGCGCTTTTCACGCACGATGCGCAGCGGCGGCATGGCCACGGGCAGCGGGGCCGTGGCGGCGGGGTCGATCGCGGCGCGCACCTCGTTCCAGATGATGGCGGCCAGTTCATCCTGATCGCGCGTGTCGTAGCGGTTGGCGGCGCTGACCGTGACCGACAGGATCCGGTCCTTGACGAACACCCACTCGCTCACGCCGCCCACCACGCCGATAAAGCGCGCCTGCGCCAGCCCGCCCGTCAGGCGCGGGGCCTCCGGCAGCACGAAATGCACGTTCAGGATGGATTCGAACGCATCGGGCGCGCTGAAACCGGGCAGCTCCGCCGCCAGCAGGCTGGCCGCGACCGGGGCCGGGACGGCCATGATGACCGTATCGCGCGGGCCGATGGCAATGCGTGCCGCGCCCAGCCGCAGGGCCGTGACGAGGCCATCATCCATTTCCACGGCGCTGACCCGGCTTGTATGCAGGACCTCCGCCTTCAGCACCGACAGGTGATCGAGGGCCGGGTCCACGAAACTTTCGGACAGGCCGCGGGCGGGAAAGCGCGGCAGGCAGTTGCGGCCACCGCGCGCCAGGCTTTCCTTCACCACCGCGCCCAGCAGGGCGGCGCTGCCGGTATCGGGCATGGTGTTGAGTACGGAAATGGCGAAGGGTTCGAGCAGCCGGCGCGCGAGGGTGCCGGGTTGCAGGCAGTCCGCCACCACCATGTCCGGTGTCGCGTCCATGAGTGCGAGCAGCCCGCGCAGTTCCCCCAGCCGCATGCCGGGCACGCGCCTGCGGCGCGAGAGCACCCACAGCGGCACCCGCCCGCGCGACAGGTCCAGCGTCCAGCGCAGCCGCTCGGCCAGATCCACGAACGGGAAGACCGGGCGGCTGGGCCCGACCAGCGTATCGCGCGCGCCGATCAGGCCCAGATAGCGGTACACCGCCGGGTTGCCCGACAGCAGCAGGTGGTTGCCATTGTCGATGCGGCAGCCCAGATGCCGGTCGAGATACGAACGCGCCCGCCCGCCACAGGCCGGCCCGGCCTCATAGACCGTGACACGCTCGGAGCCGCCAGCCAGCTCCACGGCGGCGGAAAGTCCCGCCAGCCCGCCCCCCACGATATGGACATGCCCGGACATGCCTTCAGCCCACCAGCGCGCGCAGGGCGATCAGCACCTTGCGCGGGCGCGAAAGCGAGACGCGCCGTTCCGGTGTTCCCCATCCCTGGCGTTCCTGCGCGCCGAGGATGGCGGCGTAGGTAGCCCCCATGAGGCGCGCCGGGCGCATGGCCGTGCGGTCGCACCGGGCCATGGCGGCGGCGGCGGCGCGGAAATGGTCATGCGCGCGACCGGCAAGGATGCGCCCCACCTGCTCCAGCCCGGGCGCGCGCACCACGGCATCGGGCTCGGGCGGGATGTCAAAACGCGCCAGCAGTTCGCGCGGCAGGTACAGGCGGCCAAGCCGCGCGTCCTCCGCCACGTCGCGCAGGATGTTGGTGATCTGCAACGCACGGCCCAGATGGTAGGCGACCTGGTCCGCATCGGCCGACGAATCACCGAACACCCGCACGGACAGACGCCCCACCGCTGAGGCCACGCGGTCGCAGTACAGGTCGAACGTCGCCTCGTCCGGCGCGACGACGGGGCCGCGCGCGTCCATTTCCATCCCGTCGATCACGGCGGCGAAATCCTCGCGCCGCAGGTCGAAGCGGCGGATGGTGGCCATCAGCACGCGGTCGATGCCGTCACGCGCCTCACCGGCGTAAAGCCGGGCGATGCGCGCGCGCCATTCCTCCAGCCTGCGGCATTTGTCGTCCGCCTCGCCCGCGTCATCGGCCACGTCATCGACCAGGCGGCAGAAGGCATAGACCGCGTACATGCCATACCGCCGCTCGGGCGGCAGGATGCGCATGCCCTTGCCAAAGGAGGTGCCCGAACGCACCACCACCCGTTCGACCGCCGCCAGATCGGCGGGATCGCAGCCCAGTACCGGGGCCTCATCATGCCGCGCGCGCAAAAAACCCATTCCCGCGTGTTCCGTTCACTTTACGAATTACAGTCCGCCTGTTCTTAGCGGCAATCACGGCCAAGGACAAAATCCGGCGCCAGAGCCCGGTCCCGGAGCCCGGCCCTAGAGCAGCGTGCGCAGCGCACCGGCAAGGGCGCGCAGCACATCGGGGCGGGACAGCTTGACGCGCTGCGCCAGCGGATCCTGCACGCGCAGCCGGGCCGCCAGCCTGCGCGAAAGCCCGACGATCACCGCCGCCTCCATGCGCATGCGCCGGTCGCGGATCAGGCCGGGCAGGCGGGCGGCCTCCCGGTTGAGCCTGTCCACCTGGTCGAGCAGCGCGTCGAACACCCGGCGCAGGCCCGGCACGGTGGCGGCCCCGCGCAGGTCGTCCACCCGCACGCCCTCACGCTCCAGCCACGGGCGCGGCAGGTAGCAGCGGTCGAGATTGCGCAGGTCATCGGCGCAGTCCTGCAGGTGGTTCAGGACCTGCAACGCGGTGCACAGCGCATCGGACGGGCCGAAGGTGCGCGGATCCTCGCCATGCAGCTCCAGCAGGAACCGCCCCACGGGGTTGGCGGAATAGCGGCAGTATTCGGCCAGCTCCTCCCACGAATCATACCGGTTCTTCACCGCGTCCTGCCGGAACGCCACGATCAGGTCCGTGGCGGTGGAGGTGGAAACGCCGGTCTGCGCCAGCGTGCGGCCCACGCGCACTGCCGTCTGCGCGTCGCGCCGTGGGGGGGCGTCGCGGCGGCCCAGCACCACGTCTTCCATGGCGTTGAGGCGCGCGATCTTGGCCTGCGGGTCCAGGCGGTCGGTATCGACGATATCATCGATCACGCGCGCGAAATCGTAATAGGCATGTACGTGCGGACGCAGCCTGCGGCTGATCAGCAGGGAGCCTACCGGAAAATTCTCATCGCCGGCGTCCTTGCCGGACGAGACATCCGCGTTTCCCCACACGGCCCGCTCATCAGTGTTCACCCTACGTCGTCTCCCATGGTGCGGTTCATTACGGTGGCGTTGCCCTCGCCCCGCATGGAGGTCGAGATCGCGCCGTCAGGCTCGGTATAGGCGCGGCTTTTCCACACCACGCCCCGGCCCCGGTGGTGGTCCACCGCCGAACCGATTGTCGCCAGCATATAGAACCCGGCGATGGCCGGCAGCAACATCGCCCATGCGGGTGACTGTCTGAAGCGGCGCAGCGTGGGGGTGTACGACGCCATGGACATGATCCACGCGCCCGCCCCCAGCAGGCAGGGCAGCCCGTGGCCGAACAGGGCAAGCTGCATGGGAACGATCCACAGCAGGATCATGCCGATGATGGTGCCCACCAGCATCATCGGCGAATAGTCGAGCTGCACATAGGCCGTGCGCGCCACCATGCGCCAGATATCCGCCGGGTCGGGATAGGGGCGGATCGAGCGGGCCAGGCAGCTATGGCCCAGATAGATCGCGCCGCCGCTGTGCTTGATATGGGCCGCCAGCGTGCAGTCATCGATCAGCGCGCCGCGCAGGCTCTCGATCCCGCCGATGCGCGCGAGCGCGGCCCAGCGCACCAGCACCGTGCCGCCCGCCGCCCCCGCGACCCGGCTGCGCGGATTGTTCACGCTGGCGAAGGGATAGAGCAGCGTGAAGAAGAACACGAAAGCCGGGACCAGCATGCGCTCGGCGGGGCTGGCGCAGTTCAGCTCCACCATTTCGGACACCTGGTCGAGATGGTCGGCCTCCGCCTTGGCCACCAGTGTCGAGACATGGCGCGGGTCGTGGGTGATGTCGGCATCGGTCAGCAGCACGAAGCCGCTGGAATCGGGCATGAGTTCACGCGCCCGCGCCACCCCCTGCGACACCGCCCACAGCTTGCCGCTCCATCCCGGCGGGCGGGACTTGCCCGTCACCACCGTCAGCCGCCTGCGCGGATCCGGCACGGAGCGCGCCAGCCTGCCGGTGCCGTCGGTGCTGTTGTCATCGACCACGATGACATGCAGCTCACCGGGGTAATCCTGGGCCAGCAGGGAACCGACACACCGCGCGATGGAGGCCGCCTCATCACGCGCGGGCACCACCACGCACACCTCGGGCAGGCACATTTCGGGGCGGTTCCCGGCGGCGGCAAGCTGCGCGCCGCGCACCGGGCGCAGGATGGGCCCCGCCTGCCAGAAGCGGCCATGGCAGAAGATCAGCCCCAGCCAGATGACAAGGGTCAGGATGGAAAGGGGGAGCACGAGCATGACCGGAAACCTCAGTCCAGCATGCCGTGCTGGCGGAACCAGTCTATGGCGTCCTTCACCGCCTCACGCGCGGGGCGGGGGGCGTAGCCCAGTTCCCGGATCGCCTTGTCCGATGAAAAGAACATTTTCTTGTGCGACATGGCCAGCATCTCACGCGTGACGCGCGGCGCGATGCCAAAAGCGCGGGACAGCCATTCGCTCGCCACCGCCACCGGCCAGATCACCGCCTGCGGCAGGCTTATGCGCGGCGGCGCGACACCGGCCAGTTCGGCCGTCATGGCGAACAGGTCGCGCAGCAGGTAGTTCTGGCCGCCCAGAATGTATTTTTCCCCGATGCGCCCGCGCTCCAGCGCCAGCGCATGGCCTTCGGCCACGTCATCCACATGCACGATGTTCACGCCGGTATCGACATAGGCCGGCATGCGCCCCGCCGCGCAGTCCAGGATCATCTGCCCGGTGGGCGTGGGCTTGATGTCGCGCGGGCCGACGGGGGTGGAGGGGTTCACGATCACGGCGGGCAGGGCGCGTTCATGCACCAGGCGCAGGACTTCCTGCTCCGCGCGGTACTTGGAGCGTTTGTAGATGCCGATCACGCCATGTTCGTGCACCGGCGTTTCCTCATCCGAAATCGTGCCGTCCCCGATCAGCCCCAGCGCCGCGACGGAGGAACAGTACACGATCCGCTCCACCCCCGCCTTCTGCGCCGCGAGCATGAGCGCGCGCGTGCCCTCCACGTTGGCCACCATCATCGGGACCGGGTCGGGCACCCACAGCCGGTAATCCGCCGCGACATGGAAGACGTAGCGGCAGCCCTTCACCGCCGCGTCGAAGCTGCCGGGGGTGGAGAGATCCCCCTCCACCAGTTCGGCGGGGAGATCGCGCAGATTGGTCAGGTCGCTCCCCTTGCGCACCATGAGCCGGAGCGTGTGCCCACGTTCCACCAGGTTGCGGGCAACGGCCGAGCCGACAAAACCGGTCGCGCCGGTCACAAGGGTTGGGGCAGTCATGGTCTGAATGATCACTCCGTCAGAGGACAGAATTCACGATTGCGATACGGACTCGCAACCGGAGAAGGTTCCATTTATCCCGACACCTCCCGGTGGCGCCAGACCCTGCTGTAGTGTAAGTCAGGCCCAGTTGACCACTGTGGTCCGATTTCACCCGGTGTTCCGACGCCCACAGACCAAGACGGATCTTTTTTGAGAAAGCTCACCATCCTGCTGGCCATCCTTGGCCTGGCCCTGCTGACTGGCTGCACCGCGTGGTACGGGGCCGGGTCCGTGATCAGGGCCGTCGTCTCCATCGGGTTCGTCGGGTTCATGGCGACCGTCATGGCGCAGCTTGCAGTTGACGCAATACTGGGTCTTGCGTGGCACGCGGCTTACCGGGACATTCCGTTCGTGCAACTGCTGGTTTCGCGCATGATCCGCGATGCGGCGGCCGCATGCCTGCCCTTCTCGCAGCTTGGCGGCATGGTGGTGGGGATCCGGGCCACCTGCTCGAGCGACCTGTTCGCGCGCGGCAAGGGGCATCATGTCAGCGGGGGGGAAGCCGCCTGCGCCAACCTGGTGGACATCACCACCGAGGTGATGGGGCAGATCCTGTTCATCCTGACCGCGGTGCTGTGCCTTGTGGCCCACCAGCAGTCCAGCCCGTTCGCGCGGCCGGTCATCATCGGCCTTGTGCTGCTGAGCCTGGGCATCGGCGGTTTCATCTGGACCCAGCGCCACGGGGGCGACCTGCTCAAGCGCGTGGGCAACAAGCTGGGCAGCAACATGGCCGCGCAGTGGCAGGATGCGATGCTGAACAGCGCGGACAGCATCCAGGACCGTTTCAACGCCATCTGGTCGCGCCCCGGCCGTATCGTGCAGGGCGCGCTCCTGCATTACGTGGGCTGGCTGGGCAGCGCGGCCACGATCTGGATCGCCTATTATTTCCTGGGCGCGCATCTGAGCTTCAGCGGCGCCATCGCGATCGAGGGCGTGGCCTGCGGCATCATGTCCGTCTCGTTTCTGGTGCCCGCCGGGCTGGGGGTGCAGGAAGCGGCCTATATCACGCTTGGCTCGGCCTTTGGCATCGCACCCTCGGTCTCGCTGGGGCTGTCGCTGCTGCGGCGCGGGCGTGAACTGGTCATCGGCATTCCCATGCTGCTGATATGGCAGGGAATGGAAATGCGCGGCCTGCGCCACAAATCAGCCAGCCCCATGGCCGATGACGCGGCGGCCCCGCTGCCCGCGTCGGGTTCCCTGCGCGAACAGACGGAGGCCGCGCGGGACTGATCCCGCGTGCTGTGTGCGAACCTTGAGCCAGACAGACCCCACCATGCCGGACGTCACCCCCCCCCTGTTCGATACGCTGGTCATTATCGGGCCGGGCCTGATCGGCTCCTCCATCCTGCGCCGCGCGCGTGATGACCGGCGCATCGCCCGCCATCTGGTCGCGTGCGACATAAGCCCCGAGGTCCGCGCGCGGGTGGCCGAACTGGATATTGCCGACACGGTCGAAGCCGATCCGGTCAGGGCGGTGCGGGGGGCTGAGTGCGTCATCATCTGCGTGCCGGTGGGGGCGATCGCGCTGGTGGCGGCCCAGGTGCTGCCCGCCATGAAGCCGGGCGCGATCCTGAGCGAGGTCGGGTCGGTCAAGAAAACGGTCATGGACGCCATGGAACCGCTTCTGGCCGCGCACCCCGATATCGCCTTCGTGCCCGCGCACCCCATGGCGGGCACGGAGTTTTCAGGCCCGGACGCCGGTTTCGCCACCCTGTTCGAGGATCGGTGGTGCCTGCTGACCCCGCCGGAAAACACGCCCCCCCCCGCGATCGCCCGCATCACGACCCTGTGGGAGATGATGGGCGCGCGCGTGCGCTCCATGACGGTCGAGCATCATGACCGGGTATGCGCCATTGTCAGCCACCTGCCGCACCTGCTGGCCTTCACCATCTGCGGCACGGCGGATGACCTGGCGGATGAAACCCGTTCGGAGGTGCTGGATTTCGCGGCGTCGGGCTTCCGGGATTTCACGCGCATCGCGGCTTCGGATCCGACGATGTGGCGCGACATCTTCCTCAATAACCGTGAGGCGCTGCTGGAGATGCTCGACCGCTTCATCGCGGATGCGCAGGCCATGGGCAACGCCATCCGCACGGGCGACGAGGACGTGATCGTGGGCCGGATCAAGCGTGGCCGCGCCATCCGGCGCAGCCTGATCGAGAACCGGCAGGCCTGAGGGTCATTTCCCGGGGGTCATTTGATGATGGCGACACGCAGCGTGTTGGTGCTGCCCGCCACACCGAACGGCAGGCCCGCGACGATCACCACCCTGTCGCCCACCGTGCCATAACCATCCATCCGCGTAACGGACAGGGCCTGGTCCACCACGCTTTCGATCGTATGGACCGGCGCTTCCTGCCCGACGGATATGGCCTGCACCCCCCAGGCCACGGCCAGCCTGCGGGCGATGTCATCGGTGGGTGTGAGACCGAGGATGGCGCAGGCCGGGCGTTCACGCGCGATCCGGAGCGCGGTCCGCCCCGACAGGGTGAAGGCCGCGATGGCGGCGGCGTCCACCGTGGCGGCGATCTGTCCCGTGGCGGCGGCGATGGCCCCGGTCACGTCATGTTCGGGCGCGGGGCCGGAGCTTTCCATGTGGCGGTGCCAGCTTTCGTCCCCCTCCACCCGGCGTACGATCCGGTCCATCATGGCCACCGCCTCACGCGGGTAGGACCCGACCGCCGTCTCGGCCGAGAGCATCACGGCGTCCGCGCCGTCGAACACCGCCGTCGCCACGTCCGACGCTTCCGCGCGGGTGGGGGTGGGGGCATGGATCATGCTTTCCAGCATCTGGGTCGCCACGACAACGGGCCGCCCCATCTGCCGGGCCACGCGGATAATGCGCTTCTGGGCCAGCGGGACGTGTTCGGGCGGCAGTTCCACGCCCAGATCGCCGCGCGCCACCATGACCGCGTCCGACAGGGCGACAATCTCTTCCAGATTGTCCATGGCCTGCGGTTTTTCCAGCTTGGTCATGATCCATGCGCGGCCATCGGCCAGCGCGCGGGCCTCACGCACGTCATCGGGGCGCTGGACGAAGGACAGGCCGACATATTCGATGCCGAGTTCCAGCGCGAAGGCCATGTCCGCCCGGTCCTTGTCCGTCAGGGCCGGGATGGGCAGGACCACGTCGGGCACGTTGACGCCCTTGTGGTCGGACAGCGCGCCACCAAGCGTGACCTCGGTCAGCAGGAAATCATCGCCGCGCTCACATACCTGCAGCGCCAGCCGCCCGTCATCGAGCAGCAGGGAACTTCCCTTGCCCGCAGCGGCCAGAATTTCGGGGTGCGGCAGGCACACCCGGGTCTCGTTGCCCGGAGTCGGGTCGAGATCGAGCCGGAAGCGGGCGCCCGCGGTCAGTTGCACGCGGCCGTTGACGAAATTGCCGACACGCAGCTTGGGGCCCTGCACATCGGCCAGTATGCCGATGGGGCGGCCCAGTTCGGCCTCCACGTCGCGGATCACGCCATGGCGGGCGGCGTGGTTCTCATGCGTGCCGTGGGAGAAATTGAGCCTGAATACATCCACCCCCGCCACCGCCAGCGCGCGTATGCTCGCATGGTCTGATGTGGCCGGCCCCAGTGTTGATACGATCTTGGTCCGGCGTATGGCGCGATAAGGTGTTTCCGGCATCATTTTCTCCTACCTGTCCGTAATCGTCCTCAGGAGGGCGAGACGACCTCCTGCGGTAATAATCCCCATATTGCGCTGCGTTCCAGCCAGCCACCATACTGCTTGACCGAGACCTTGCACCACAGGCTTCCCGCTTGGCACTGGCGCAGGGTGCCGACCACGCCCGGACGCAGCACGGCCACGATGGCGGACGTGGTGCTGGCGTCCGCGCGCAGCATGACTGCCCCCCGGATGTCCGCCGCCTGCGTCGCGTCCGCCACATGCCCGACCAGCCGGGTATCGGCCCGGCCGATCACGTCGGTTGTCCCGGCGTCGGGCTGGCCTGCCTGCCGGGCGTCGCCCTGTGGCGGGAGACCCGGTATGACAAACGTGCGGGTTCCCACCAGGGTTGCCTGCTGGACCCAGCCCTTCTGTCCGTCCGCGTCCTCGACCAGACGCCAGACATCGAATTCCCGTTCGATTTTCACGGGCAGGCCACGGCGGTGATAGACCCAGTCGATCGGGTAACGCTGGCCCGGTCCCGTGCGCAGGTTGACCTCATCCGCGCGGAAGGCGGCGAAGCGGGGCAGGGGCAGCCCGGTCACGCTGCCCTTGCTGTTGTCCACCGGCGGGGGAGGCGGCGCGGTTTCGGCGGGCGGAGTCGTGCCCGGTGCGGGGGGGGGCGGGGTGCCGCCGGTGGCAGCGACCGCCCCCGCCCCGACCGCTGCCGCCCCGGTGGCGACGGCGGCGGCATGGTGGTGGCGGGCGGCATGGTGGCCGGCCTTTTCCTTGCCCGCATGGGTGTGGACCGTATGCACATGGGCATGGCCAAGGCTGCTGGTCGCGCCCTGCGGGGCATGGGCGGCATGGTGGTGGTGCGCCGTCGCCACCGGGGCCGCTGGTGCCGCCGCGCAGGCCATGTGGCCCCAGCCCAGGGCCAGCAGGCCCACGCCGCCCGCCAGATTGCCCCACCGCAACCGCATCATGGCGCGAGAGGGCGCTCCGGCCACTCGCGCAAGGAATTCATGCCGCACGCACCGCGCCATCGTGTTCTTCAATCCTTACAGGGTTATGATCTGCCGCCCCCGGGCGGCTTCGAGAAAGGTGGGGATCCCGGCTATCCGGACACCATCAAGCAGAAGTTGCGGCGTGAGGTCACGAAGTTTCAGCGCCGCCTCGCAGGCCATGAGGTCCGCGCCAAGTTCGATCGCGGCTTCGCGCAGGCTGTCCATCCCCGCGACGCCACGGGCCTGGACCGCCCGGTCATCGCAGGCGTCGTGCAGGCCGCTCCAGTCACGCGCCAGCGCATGCACCCCGCGCCCGGCGGCGAACACGATGACCGGGCGGTCGATGGCCAGCGCGCCCGCCGCCAGCATGAAGGCGTAATGCGCCCGGGCATAGGTTCCATCATGAAGCAGGATGGCCAGCGCCGCTGTCTCGCCCTCGGGCGTCATGACGCGGGTTCCGCCGCCACCGCGCAGGTGGCGGCAGGTGCGTGGCGGTGGGCCGACAGGTCATGGATGGACGGGTGCGCGCCACACAGGGCGCAATCGGAGTCGGCTGGCAGCGCGATGGTGTGAAAGCGCATGGCCAGCGCGTCCCATACCAGCAGGCGACCGGCAAGGCTTTCGCCTATTCCCAGGATTTCCTTCAGCGCCTCGGTCGCCTGCAACGTGCCCATCACGCCGGTCACCGCGCCGAACACCCCCGCTTCCGCGCAGGAAGGCACGGTGCCCGCCGGTGGCGCTTCGGGGTACAGGCAGCGATAGCATGGCCCACCGGGGCGGAAGGTGGAAAGCTGCCCCTCAAAGCGCAGCACGGCGGCGGAGACAAGGGTGCGCCGTTCCAGCGCGCAGGCATCGGCCACCAGATAGCGGGTCGCGAAATTGTCGCTGCCATCGCAGACCAGGTCGTAGCCGCGCACCAGTTCGCGCGCGTTGTCCGCCGTCAGCCGGACGTTATGACAATCAACCCGTGTTCCCGGATTGATCGCGCGCAGCGCCTGCGCCGCCGATTCGACCTTTGGCTGACCGATCCGGTCGGTCACATGCGCGATCTGGCGCTGGAGATTGGACAGGTCCACCACGTCGTCATCGACCAGCCCGATCCGGCCCACCCCGGCGGCGGCGAGATACAGCGCGACAGGGGAGCCCAGGCCCCCTGCGCCAACTATCAGAATACGTGCTTTTTTCAGGGCATCCTGACCCGTTCCGCCCACTTCGGGCAGGAGGATGTGGCGCGCGTAGCGCTGGATCTCTTCCTCGGTAAAATTCATCCCTGTCTCCTGGCGCGTCGCATGGCGCCTTCATGGCGGATACACCGTGCGCGTGGCGGAACGCAGCGGGAAGCAGTGGTCATGAGATCACGATTACGTGATAATTTCTTCATATAATCATGAAACCAATGCATGCCGGATATGTTTCCAGTATAGTCCATAGGGCACGTGAAACCATCTCGGGGGGAGTATAAATCAATGTCTTATCTTTCCCGTATGGAAATTCCCGGCGGTGTCGCCGCCCTGCGCCGCCAGCAGGCGCGCTGGGTCTGCGCGGGCACGCTGGCGGCCGCGACATCGCTTTATGCGGCGTCGCCCTTTTTCACGCTGTGGTCGATTACATCGGCGGTCCGCACCCACGACATGGGCAGCCTGAACACCTGTCTCAAGTGGGAATCCGTGCGCAGCAGCCTGAAAAACCAGGTGGTGGATGGCCTGATCGGTCCCCCGCACGCGGATGACGAACTGCCCGGATTCGGGGAATCCTTCGCGTCCTCCGCCGTGTCCAACGCGATTGATGAGGAAGTGCGCCCCGACCGGCTGGGTACGCTGGTGGACCACCTGCTGCCGCAGGGTCCGGCCAGTGCGTCCTACCATACATGGTCCGCCATGGTGGGCCTGCTGGGGCGGGTGCATATGCATTTCACCCATCCGGGCGTGTTCGAGGCCAGCGTCATCATGCCGGGGCATGAAAACGAGACGCCGCTGCGCCTGCAGATGCGGATTCATGCCTTCCAGTGGAAGATCGACCGCGTGGAACTGCCCGCGGCCCCTCCCGAACCCCTGATCGAGGCCTCGGCGGGGCCGGTTCCGCAGCCCCTTACGCAGCCCTAGGCTGCGGCTGGAGCGGAAAGAACTTCCGCCCCGGTAACGGGTTATTTCGGGGCGGGCAGGTCTTCTTCCAGCACCGTCATGTGTACGGCGTAGGAAACTTCGCCTTCATCCTCGTCACGATGGACCGTTCCCACCACTTCGCCGTTAACGGCCAGTTCGACCGACAGGCCGGCGCGCGGCGGTGCGTTGACTGTAAGCCCCGGTGAACCCAGCAGACGACGCAGGCAGACCTGAAGGCGCGAAATTTCAGAAGAGGACATGGCACTCATGAACGTATGTTCTCCACAAAGGCAGGACCCGCCGGAAATGGAATCGGGGCCGGATATGGCCCCCCGTCAACGCGCGTGGCTGGTCCGGTCAGGATCGCGCGGCTGCCCCGGTAAATACGGGCACCGCCGCAGGCTATAGGCATATGCGCGGCAGGCCGCAACCGGCGTGCCCATGATTTTCCCCATCACTGCCCTGCCAGCGCCACGATTGCCGCCTTTTCTGGACCATAGCGCAACACCAGTAAGAAGGGAGAACATAAACCATGCGTATCCGGTTGTTTCCCCGGCTGATGCTGCTCGTGGCCCTGCTTGGTCCCGCCGCCGGGCTGACGGCGCTGGCGGCGAGCCTGCCCAAGGACGCGGCGGTGACCGAATCCGTTTCCACCCTGAGCGCCCGCGCGCTGGCCCGCCAGATTCATGAAGAGGGCGCGCAGGCCACCGTCCGCACGCTGGATGACCAGAAGGCCTGGCCCCGCCTGCGCCGCGCGGTGGCGGCCGGGTGGGATGGGTGGATTGAACTGGTGCCCGACCTGATCATCCATGCCGATGACGCGACGGCCAGCCGCCTGCGCACGGCGCTGCGTCTGGCCCTGCCCCGCAACCCGCGCGCCGTGCTGGCGGTGATCGACCCGGGCAATGGCGCGCTGCTGGGCGCGGGTGCGGTCTGCACGCCCCATGGCATGTCCACCCGCTGGCGGCGTGACAGCACGCGCGCCGTCAGCGCCATGCATGACATTCACATTGCCCATCAGGCCACCGACTGCCTGGCCGCGCTTTCGGCGGGCGCGCCTACCGAAACGGCAGATAACGGAACGTGACGTAAATGGTGTTGCCCCCCGTGGTGGGAGACGTGCCATCACCGCCCTTATAGGCGAATTTCCGCAGGTAGGTGTACTGTACGCCGGTCATGACCGCGCCATAGCCGCCCTGTAGCACATGCCACCAGCCGCCTACCGTCAGGTCGGCCAGGGTATGGGTCTGGGCGTCGCAGCTCCCGCCGGTAATCAGTTCCACGTCACAGCTATGCAGGGCCAGGTCGTTCACGCCGTAGCCGTACTGGAACCCGTCCTTGCCGGTATATGTACGCCGCCCGGAGCTTTCCACCCCGCCATACAGATAGACCAGCAGGTTGGGGGTCGGATGGCCGATCAGCCCCATGCTGCCGATGATTTCGGGAATGGGGGCGGGCGTGCCATCCGCCTTGAACGTGGCGTCGGGCAGCATGCCGGGGCCATAGCGGCCGATCCCTTCGCCCGCCAGCACATTGCCGGTAAACTGCAGGAAACGGGGAATGACATGTACCGTCACGTCGCCGCCCACGCCGCCGGCAAAGGCGATCCGTTCCTTGATCGGGCCGTTGGGGGCCTGCGCCATGGCCTTGAACCAGCGTGCGAGGCCATAGATTTCGTAATGCGCGGGCTTGGTGTCCAGCGCGCCCTTCAGCACGATGTCCGGGGCGACATCCATGCTGTATTTGGCATTGGGGTTGAGCATGCCGGAACCGGCGTTGCTGTAAAGCAGCGCCGTGCCTGAGGAGAGGGTATCCCCATTAGTCAGCATGGGGTGGTCGCCCACGCTTCCTGACGTCGCATAGGCCACCTGCGGCGCTTCAAGCGAAAGCCCCAGCCACCATTTGCGCCCGAAATCCTTGATGAAGCGGATCTGCGGCACGCGGGTGAACACAATGCCCGGAATCTGGTTGTTATCGACCACTGGCGGCAACTGTTCATGGCGCGACAGCAGGCCCTGCGTGTAACCCGTGGTCAGGCTCCATGCCTGCCCGGCCAGCACATGGAAGCCCCATTTCGTGTTGCTGTAGGTCATGTACGCCTGACGGATGCGCGGCGTGTAGCTGTTGGTCTGGTAACTGTTGGCCGTGCCCGCCGCCCCGCCGAAATCGGTTTCGATATAGCCGGACAGGGTTTCATCCTTGGTGGGGGATCCCTGCAGCAGCACGCTCAGGCGGGTAAGCTGGGCGGAGGGGCGGTACTCCCCGGTATGGGCATTGGGGTTGTTGGCGTAGGGGAAGCTGCCCCAGCTCGTGGCCGGGCCGCTGGTCAGGTTCTTGCTGCGGTAGATGTTGGAAAAGTCGATGAACCCCCCCAGCCGCACCGACACCCCGCCAATGCGGAATATGGGGGGCAGGCTGTCAACACCGGTCTGGGTAATGGCCAGCGGGCTGGAGGAATCGAGATCGAGCCTCGGCTGCGCGGGAATGATGGTGTCGGTCATGGTGTTTTCGGCCGCCGCCGCGGCCTGCGCGTCATCCGACAGGGTAGGCCCGCCGATGACGAGGCGTGACAGGTCGGGCATGGCGGTAATCTGGCTGGACTGCGTGGGCGCGGACCAGCCGCCCGGCACATGCCCGCCGGAGCGCAGGGAGCGGCTGACGGGACCGGACGGGCCGCCATGCGCCATGCCGTGACGGGCCTCAAGCACTTCGACCTTGGCTTCCATGCGCCGCATTTCCGCCCGCAGCGCCCGTATTTCCGCCATGTCATCCGCCCGTGCGCGATCCACCGTGGCCATGCCGCCCAGCATGGCCACAAGCCCGCCCAGCATCAGCACCGACCTGCCGCCCCTGCCGGAAGGGCAGGAAAGAGGGTCTTCTTTCCAACAGCAATTCATCAGTCTGGCGTGTCTGCCCCTGAACATACGGTTAACAAAGCCCACCTGCATCGTGGCGCGTGAAGAATATCGGTTCCGATCGACTGACGGTAGATAAAGCCAGAACCCTTATTGCCTGCATGGCGGCATACGCAATACGGGACCGGGCGGCATCCTATATAGAAAAAATGTTGAACTGTTATGCATTAACTATTCTCATGCACGGCATATATTCGCATGATCTTCTTTATTTCACACCATTTCTTCCGTTAACTCAAGAGCTGTACATGCTGATGACGGAGTAAGACAGATGACCGTAGCCCGTCAGCCCGGTTTCCATCCCGCCGAGGACCGTCCCCTTGCCGGCGCCGCGCATCCGGACCATCCCCTGCACTGGAAACTGTATGGCTGCGAACTGATCGCGACGGCGGTGCTGATGCTCTGCGGCATCGTTTCCGTCACCGTGCTGACCACGCCCTATACCCCTGTTGGCCGGGTGCTGGACCACCATCCCATCGCCCAGACCGCGCTGTGCGGGCTGTTTTTCGGGCTGTCGGGCACGGTGGCCGCGTTCACGCCGTTCGGGCGGGTCAGCGGGGCGCATGTCAGCCCCTCCGTCTCGCTGGCATTCAGCCTGGCGGGGCGGCTGGGGGGCGTGGATCTGTGCGGGTACATGGTGGCGCAGATGGCGGGCGCGTGCGTGGCGACGCTGGTGCTGGCGGTTGTGGGGCACATGCTGCCGGGGTGGGGGCATATGGTGCAGGCCTCCGCCTATGCCGCGACCATTCCCTTTTCGGGGGTGGCGGTCATATGGCCGCTGGTGACGGAGGTGGTGCTGACCGGCCTGCTGGTGCTCATGCTGTTCTGCCTGGCCGCGCATCCCACCCTGAAATGGGTGACGCCATGGGCGGGCGGGCTGTTCTTTCTTGTCTGCAACCCGGTTTCGGCCTGGCTGTCGGGCAACAGTTCCAACCTGGCCCGCAGCTTTGGTCCCGCCCTTATGGCCGGGCAGTGGCATGCGTTCTGGATCTACGCGCTGGGGCCGTTCATGGGAGCCGCGCTGGCCACATGGCTGCTACAGTCGAAGTGGTTCGACCGTATCGAGGTCGAGGAAGCGCGGCTGGTCAATTTCGGCCATCATGGCCGCGTTCCCTCCCTGCTGCATCCGGGCCGCCGTGCGGGCAGGCCGGTGCGGGAGGTGAAGGGGGATGCAGGGTGATTGATGTGCAGATACTTGCAATCGGTCCGGATTGTTCCCACTATCATGGCATATAGAACGCGAATCGGGCCTTGGGCCCCTTTCGCGGGCGTTCTCAGGGCGGGGCGAAATTCCCCACCGGCGGTGATTGTGCCCTTTGCGGGGCGCATAAGTCCGCGAGCGCCCGACCGCATTCCGTGCGGACGGGGTCAAGCAGATCCGGTGTGATTCCGGAACCGACGGTTACAGTCCGGATGAGAGAGAACGAAAACCGTGCCCCCGCCATTTCCCCTGGAACTGGCGGTGAGATGGTTTTACGCGCCCTGAGTCCGTCCGGATGGATGGAGTACTGTTTTTGGACGCGTTGCCACAGGGTGCCGATACCCCCCCAGTTCCCGACATGCCCGAAGCGGTCAGGCGCGCCTTTTACGCGGCGGTGGACGAGGCGGCCCGTCATGTCGGCGCGACCGCGCCCAACCCCCCGGTGGGCTGTGCGCTGCTGGACCGTGGCGGCACCATCCTTGCCGTGGGCGGCCACCACCGCGCCGGTACCCCCCATGCCGAGATACAGGCCATAAACCAGTGCCGCGACCGCGGCCTGCTCGATCGCGCCCATGCCGCCGTGGTGACGCTGGAACCATGCAACCATACCGGGCGGACCGGCCCGTGTTCGCAGGCGCTGCTGGCCACGCCGGTGCGTGAGGTCTGGATCGGGGTGCGCGATCCCAACCCCCATGTCGAAGGGGGCGGGGCCGATTACCTGCGCCAGCACGGATGCGCCGTGCATGTGCTCCAGCCCACGGGCGCGCAGGCCCCGGTTCTGGCGATGTGCCGCAGCCTGCTGGCTCCCTTTACCCATTTCATGCACACGGGCCAGCCGTGGATCACCGTAAAGCAGGCGCTGGACGCCGCCGGTTCCATGGTGCCGCCCGCTGGCCGCACGACCTTTACCTCCGACGCCTCGCTCGACCTCGCGCACCGGCTGCGCCGTGCGACGGACGCCGTGATCACCACGGGCGGCACCATCCGTGCCGACAGCCCCGCACTGACCGTGCGCCGCGTGCCGGACCATCCCGGTCGCGCCGCGCGTATCCTTGCCATCTGCACCCGTAGCGGCGAGGTGGATGACGCCTACCTGCTGGCCGCCCGCGGGCGGGGCTTCGATGTCCGCCTGTGCACCGACATCGAAGCCCTGCCCGACATGCTGGGCCAGGCGGGCGTGACCTGGGCAATGGTGGAGGCCGGCCCCGCGCTGCTGGCCGAAATCCGCGCGCGCAACCTGTGGCATGACTGGCTGACCATTACCGCGGGCGACGGGGTGGACCACCTTGATGTGCGCGTGCGCACCGGGGATGTGACCCCGCTGCGCCTTTTTCCCGAATTCGCCCCTGAACCCCCCGCCATGAAGGAGTCATGATGTTTTCTGGTATTATCGAGCACCAGGGCCGCGTAAGCGCGGCGCGCAGGCTGGACCGGGATCTGGAAATAACGGTTGCAACCGGCATTACCGATCTCAGCCTGGGTGAAAGCATCGCCGTCAATGGCGTGTGCCTCACCATCACCTCGTTTGACGCGGCGGGCACGGCCATGTTCTTCCTCAGTTCGGAAACGCTGGCCTGTACCGCGCTGGGCCGGATCGAAGCCGGTCATATCGTCAATCTGGAGCGCGCGGTCACCCCGGCCACGCGCCTGTCGGGCCATATCGTGCAGGGGCATGTGGATGGCACGGCGCGGCTGCTGGGCGTGGAAAAGACGGGCGAGGGACGCCATATCACCTTTGCGGTGCCCGCGCGCCTGCGGCGCTACCTGGTGGAGAAGGGGTCCATCACGCTCGATGGCATCAGCCTGACACTGAACGAGGTCGGCGCGCCGGGCGGTGACGGCTGTGCGGCGGACATGTTCCGCATTGCCCTCATGATCATTCCCCACACGTGGGACCATACCAGCCTTGGCACCCTGAAGCCGGGAGACGCGGTGAATGTCGAGGTCGATGTCATCGCCAAATATGTGGAGAGCGTATGTCAGTACCGTTGATGCCCCCGGCGGTGGCGCAGGCTGTCGCCACCATTCGCCGGGGCGGAATGATCATCCTTGTGGATGATGAGGACCGCGAGAACGAAGGTGATCTGGTCATGGCCGCCGAGTTCATGACCCCCGAGGCCATGAACTTCATGGTCACGCATGCCCGTGGGCTGGTGTGCATGCCCATGTCGCCCGAACGGATCGCCCAGCTTGACCTGCCCATGATGACGCAGGTGAACACCTGCCCGCGCGGCACGGCGTTCACCGTCTCGATCGAGGCGCGTGAAGGCGTCACCACTGGCATCTCCGCCGCCGATCGCGCGCGCACGGTGCTCGTGGCGGCAGCACCCGACGCCACGGCGGCCGACCTTGTCTCGCCGGGGCATATCTTCCCGCTGCGCGCGGTGCCCGGCGGTACGGTCGCGCGTCCCGGCCATACGGAGGCATCGGTCGATCTGGCGCGCATGGCGGGGCTGATCCCCGCGGCCGTGATCTGTGAGATCATGAATGCCGATGGCAGCATGTCCCGCATGGATGACCTGCGCCCCTTTGCCGAAAGGCACGGGTTGCAGATCCTTTCCATCGCGGAGCTGGCGCGCTGGCTTGCGGCCCATCCGCTGGACGGCGGGACGGACGCGCCCGCCGGTATCGAGCAGGTCGCCCGCGCCCGCCTGCCCGGCCGCTTTGGCGGGCCGGACATGATGATCCATGCCTTCCGCGCGGCGGACGGGACCGAGCACGTGGCCATGGTGAAGGGCGATCCGGCGGCTCCCGGCACCGTTCCGCTGGTACGCCTGCATTCCGAATGCGTGACCGGGGATGCGCTGGGTTCGCTGCGCTGTGACTGTGGCGCGCAGTTGCAGGGCGCGCTCCAGCAGATCGGCCAGGCAAAGGCCGGGGTGCTGGTATACGTGCGCGGGCATGAAGGGCGCGGCATCGGGCTGGCCAACAAGATCCGCGCCTATGCCCTGCAGGACGAGGGGCTGGACACGGTGGACGCCAACCACCGCCTTGGCTTCGAGACCGATGCGCGCGACTGGCATGCGGCGTCCGCCATCCTGCATGCGCTGGGCGTGAACCGGCTCGACCTGCTGACCAACAACCCCGACAAGGTGCGCGCCCTGCAACAGCATGGCTTTGACGTGCGCGAGCGCATTGCCCTGCAGGTTGCGGCCAATCCCTTCAACCGCGCCTATCTGGAAGCCAAGCGGACCCGGATGGGCCATGCCCTGTGCGAGCCGGAAACGGCGGACATACACTGAACCAGACCACTGGATACGGATAAAGCCGGATATGAGTACCAACACCCCCTCCACCCCCGCGCGCCTTGAGTTCGCCCACCCGCCGCGTCTTGCCATCGTGGTCAGCCGTTTCAATGAGAACGTGACCCACGGCCTGCGCGACGGCGCGCTGGCATGGCTGGCGGAACATGCGATTTCCATGCGTGAGGAAGATGTCATGTATGCGCCGGGCGCGTATGAACTGCCCCTGCTGGCGCAGACACTGGCCCGTACCGGCCGGTATGACGGCGTGGTCTGCCTTGGCTGCGTGATCAAGGGCGACACCGCGCATTTCGAATTCATAAGCCTTGGAACGGCGATTGGCCTGCAACAGGCATCGCTGAACACGGAAGTGCCGATCGCCTTTGGCGTGCTGACAACCTACACCGATGAGCAGGCCGTGGTCCGTTCGCGCGATGATGTGCACAACAAGGGGCGTGAAGCCGTGGCCGCCTGTGTTGAAAGTCTCGCATTGCTTCAGAAAATCAGAGGCTGCTAGGATGGCGCGGGGCCAGACAAATGGCTGAAATCAGCCTGTTATGGTCCTGTTTTCGCTATATGGACAGGGATGACGGATGCGGCAGTTCACCCTCATCGCCGGGGCATTCGGGATCGGTCTTACCATATGGATGCTCGGGCGTTTCGGCCTGCGCGACATTCTCTGGCTGATCGCGGCTGGCGGGTGGAGCATTCCCGCCGTCATCGTTTTCCATGCAAGCCAGGTCTGCGCCTCGGCGCAGGCGTGGCGCATCCTGGCCCAGACCGGGCGGCGTCCGCTGGGTTTCATGGATTTCTTCGCCCTGCGCTGCGCGCGTGAAGGGATCAACAACCTCCTGCCGGTGGCGCAGGTGGGGGGGGAAGTCATAACGACCCGCCTGCTGGCCCGGCGCGACGGGCTGGGCATACGGCGGGCGGCGGCATCCACCATATGCGACCTGACGATCGAACTGCTCAGTCAGGTTACGTTCACGCTGGTCGGGCTGGGGGTGCTGTTCTGTCTCGTTCATCGTTCGCATGTGACGGATGAGCTGATGGAAAGCGCGCTGGCGGCGTTCCTGCTGGGGGCGGTTTTCCTGGGCAGCCAGTATCTTGGCGCCGTCTCGGTCGTGGAAAGGCTGCTGGTGCGCATCGCCGCCCATCTGGGGTGGGACGGGGTGGAGGACATCCGGGGCCTGCACCATGAAATCCTGGCCCTCTACCGCACGCACGAAAACTCGGTGCGCGCGGGGGCGTTGCAACTGCTGGGCTGGTCGCTGGGCACGTTCGAGGTTTTTCTCATTCTCGATGCGATGGGGCACCCGCTTTCACTGGCTGACAGTTTTGTGATCGAGAGCGTGGGGCAGGCCGCGAAGTCCGCCGGGTTTGCCGTACCGGGGGCGCTGGGGGTGTCGGAAGGCGGTTATATCATCATCGGGGGGCTGTTCGGCCTGTCGCCGCAGGTGGGGATCGCGCTGTCCCTGATCAAGCGCCTGCGTGAGATCGCATGGGGCCTGCCCTCGCTTCTGGCATGGCAGGCGATGGAAATACGCTGGATCCGTCCCGACCCGTCCCCCGCCAAGGAAATACACCTGCCCGGCCAGCCATGACAAAGTTGCGCCGTCGGCTCCCCATCCCGATATAAAGAACCACCTTGCATCCATGCCACATCATGGGCCAAACCGGGCCTCTCCACCGACTGCCGCGTCCCGTGCGGCACGACGTAGGTTTCTGAAGGGCTGAATACTCGTCATGCTATCGGTACCGCTTGGGCGTCTCGTCGCTTTCTGTTCCCGTCGCGCCATTGCGGTCGTGCTGGCCTTTGCCGTGCTGATAGTGGGCGCGACCTATGCCAGCTACAGCCTGCTGGGCGTGACCACCGATACGGACACGATGTTCTCGTCCTCGCTGGACTGGAAGAAGCGCTCCGACGAGATGGGGCGGCTGTTCCCGCAGAAGCAGGACCTGCTTGTCGCCGTCATCGACGCGGCCCTGCCCGAGGAAGCGCAGCAGACCGCCCTGGGGCTGGCGGCCAGACTGCGCGACGACCACGCCAATTTCAATTACGTCACCACGCCCCAGACCGATCCCTACCTGGTGCGCAACGGGCTCATGTTCCTTGACCCCAAGGCGCTGGAGCGGGTGCTCAATACCGTCATCATCGCCCAGCCCTTCCTGAGCGAACTGGCGGCGGATCCGTCGGGGCGCGGGCTGTTCAGCGCGCTGGACCTGATCGCGCTGGGCCTGAGCCAGGGGCAGGCGGATCTGGGCAATTTCCGCGCCGCGCTGGATGGTTTCGCCACCACGTTGCAGCATTCGGTGGACGGCACGCCCGAACCCCTTTCATGGGAGCGGATGCTGGCGGGCGACCTGGCCGACCTGGGGGGCAAGTACCAGTTTGTCGTGACCCAGCCCCGGCTGGATTATGATTCCTTCCAGCCCGGCGGCGCGGCGTCGGACGCGATCCGGGCCGCGGCGCGCGACCTGCCCTTTGTCAAAAGCGGGCGGGCGCATGTCCATATCACCGGCGATGTCCAGATCGCGGATGAGGAATTCGCGACCGTGGCCGAAGGCATGGTGGCCGGTCTGCTCGGCTCTCTGGTCCTGGTCACGCTGTGGCTGGTGCTGGCGGTGCATACATGGCGCATCATCGTGCCCATCATCATCACGCTGGTGTCGGGGCTGCTGCTGACCACGGGCTTCGCCGCGCTTGCGGTGGGCAAGCTGAACCTGATCTCGGTCGCCTTCGCCATCCTGTTCGTGGGGATCGCGGTGGACTTCGCCATCCAGTTCTCGGTCCGCTTCCGGGCACAGACCCTGCCCGATGGATCCGCCCCCGTCCTGCTCGAAGCCCTTGAGCGCACCGGCAATGAAACCGGGCACCAGATCCTCGTCGCCGCCACGGCCACATCGGCGGGCTTTCTGGCCTTTACCCCCACCGCCTTCGTCGGGGTGGCGCAGCTTGGGCTGATCGCGGGCTTTGGCATGCTGTTCGCCTTTGTCTGCACGCTTACGCTGCTGCCCGCGCTGCTGCGGCTGTTCCGCCCCACGGCGGGACATGGCCGGATGGGCTTTGTCTTCGCCCGTCCCATCGACCATGCCATCCGTCGCCACCGCAGGCCGATCCTTGGCGTGTTCATGGTCATCGCGCTGGCGGGCCTGGCGCTGACGCCGCGCCTGACATTCGATGCCGACCCCCTGCATACCAAGAACCCCAAATCCGAAGGGATGGTCACGCTGGGCATGCTCATGTCCGAGCCGCAGTATTCGCCCTATACCGTGGATGTGCTGCTGCCGGACCTGAAACAGGCCGGGGCCATGTCCGACAGGCTGTCCGGCCTGCCGATGGTGCATGACGCGCTGTGGCTCGGCTCGCTCGTGCCATCGGACCAGAAGGACAAGCTGCCGCTGATCGCCGATGCGGCCAACATCCTGCTGCCGACCCTGCTGGTCGCCAACCCCAAGCCCGCGCCGGATGCCGCCGCCCTGCGCGCCGCCGCCGCGCGGACGGCGGCGGCACTTGGGGGCGTTCTGGACAAGCTGCCCGCCAATGACCCGCTGCGCCGCATCCAGTCGGCGCTGGCGCATCTGTCGAAGGCGGATGACCAGCGTGTGCTGGCCACCAACGAGGCACTGGTGCGCTTCCTGCCCATGCAGCTTGACATGCTGCGCGACATGCTGCGTGTCAGGCCGGTTACGGTGGCCGACGTGCCGGCGCAACTTGCCCATGACTACCTGCTGCCGGACGGGCGCGCCCTGGTCGAGGTCCATCCCAGCCATGAGATGAAGGGCAACAGGGCGCTGCATACCTATGTCAACGAGATCCGCGCGATCGCCCCCATGGCGGCCGGTTCCGCCATCGACATCGTGCAGAGCGCCGCCACCATGGTGCATGCCTTCGTCACGGCGGCGGCGGCGGCCATCGTCATGATCGCGATCATCCTGTCGGTTGCCCTGCGCCGGGTGCTGGATACGGCGCTGGTGCTGGCGCCGCTGCTGCTTTCGGCGCTGATGACGGTGATTCTGGTCATCGTCGTGCCCGAGCAGCTCAACTTCGCCAACATCATCGCCCTGCCCCTGCTGCTGGGGGTCGGGGTGTCGTTCAATATCTATTTCGTCATGAACTGGCGCGCGGGCATCAAGCTGCCGCTGTCCAGCCCCACGGCGCGCGCGGTGCTGTTCTCGGCGCTGACGACGGGCACGGCGTTCGGCTCGCTGGCGGCATCGCACCATCCGGGCACGGCCAGCATGGGGCGGCTGCTACTGCTCTCACTGGGCTGCACGCTGGTGGCGACGCTGGTGTTCGTGCCCGCGCTGCTGCCCAAACGCCCGATTGACGAGGCGTGAGGCTACTGGAAACGGAAGTTTCCGAAAAAACGTCCACCTTCAAAAAAAGGCCGCTGTCCTTTCGGACGCGGCCTTTTTCGTTACCGATGCGCGGGGGTCAGGACTTGAACCAGACCTCGACCGGGCCGGTCACCTTCATGGCCATGGGGTTGCCGAAGCGGTCGGTGCCGCGTCCGACCGCCAGCCGCACCCAGCCTTCGCTTATGCAGTATTCCTCGACATTGGTTTTCTCGATGCCCTTGAAGCGCACGCCAATGCCGCGATCGAGCAGGGCTTCGTCATAAAAGGGACTGGCGGGATTGACGGACAGACGGTCCGGCGGGGTATCGGTCATATCTGGTCTTTTCCGTATGCTGAACGTGAAACGCTGTCTGACATAGCGGGAATGCCGTTACTCTCCAACACCCTGCGGCGCATCTTCCTCGACCACGCGGATCATGGCCTGCCCCCGGGTTATGTCGGTAATGCGCGTGCGCACCTCCGGCTCGCGCGTGGCGGGGGCGCTGATATGCAGGCCCACGCCATCCGCGCCGAAATCTTCCGCCACGATCCGGCACTCCATGCCTTCCAGCCGGGCGCGCAGCAGCGCATGTTCGGAAAAGCCGCAGGTGAAGGTCAGGTCCACCCTCTCCACGATCGGGAGCCGGGGGGCCTGGCGCAGGCATTCCGCCGCTGTCCCGCCATAGGCCCGCACCAGCCCGCCCGCACCCAGCTTGGTGCCCCCGAACCAGCGGGTGACGACGACCACGGTGCGGTCGAATCCCTGCCCCTCGATTACCTGCAGGATGGGACGGCCCGCCGTGCCGCCCGGCTCGCCCGCGTCATCGCTGCGGTAGGTCTGGCCAATCAGGTAGGCCCAGCAGTTATGGGTGGCGTCCGCGTCGCTGACCGTGGCGATGAATTCCATCGCTTCCGCGGGGGTGGAAACGGGGGCCGCCTGCGCAAGGAAAATGCTTTTCTTTATTTCCCGCTCCAGTATCGCGGGTTCACGCAGCATGAAGCGTTGGGGCGCACTCACGCGCTGGCCTCCTCCCCCGCCTGCGTGAACAGGCCGACCAGATCGCCCAGATGGCCGATTTCCTGAATGCCAAGTCCATCCGGGGCGGACGGCCTGCGGTTGCCGCGCGCAATGCGGCGCGGCAGGAAAGCGTGCTCGAATCCCAGCTTGTGCGCTTCCTTCAGCCGTGTATCGGGTTGCGAGACCTGGCGGATTTCGCCCGACAGGCCGACTTCGCCAAAATAGACCGAACCCGCACTGGTCGGCTGTCCGGTGGCGGCGGATACGAGGGCGGCTGCCACCGCCATGTCGGCCGCGGGTTCCCCCACCCGCAGGCCGCCTGCGATGTTGAGGTGGACATCCATGGTGTTGAGCTTGATGCCGCAGCGCGCTTCCAGCACGGCCAGCAGCATGTTCAGCCGCCCCGTATCCCACCCCACGACCGCACGGCGCGCACCGCCATCGCCCGCCTTGGGCGAAAGCAGGGTCTGCACCTCCAGCAGGACGGGCCGGGTGCCTTCCATGCCCGCGAACACGGCGGAGCCCGCGATATGGCCCCGCCGCTCGGCCAGGAACAGGGCGGAAGGATTGGGCACTTCCTCCAGCCCCTGATCGGTCATGGCGAAAACGCCGATTTCGTCCGTGGCACCAAAGCGGTTCTTGGCCGCGCGCAGGATACGGAACTGGTGGCCGCGATCGCCCTCGAAATACAGCACCGCATCGACCATGTGTTCCAGCACGCGCGGACCGGCCAGCGCCCCTTCCTTGGTGACATGGCCGACAAGGATCAGGCTGAAACCGCGCTGCTTGGCCAGGCGGATCAGTTCGAATGCGCAGGCGCGGACCTGGCTTACGGTGCCGGGTGCGCTTTCCACCGTTTCCATCCACATGGTCTGGATGGAGTCGATCACGACCAGCGCCAGATCGCTTTCCGCCTCCAGCGTCGCGACGATGTCGGCCACGTTGATGGCGGCGGCGAGTTCCAGCGTAGGCGCGTCCAGCCCCAGCCTGCGCGCGCGCAGGCGGATCTGGTCCACCGCTTCCTCGCCCGAGATGTACATGACCTTGCGCCCCAGCCGCGCCAGCGCGCATGCGCCCTGCAACAGCAGGGTGGATTTGCCAATGCCCGGATCCCCGCCCACCAGCACGACCGAGGCCGGCACCAGCCCGCCCCCCAGCACGCGGTCCAGTTCGCTTATGCGGGTTTCTATGCGCGGTGGCGGTGGGGTGTCGCCCGCAAGCCCCACAAGGTTGATGCGCGCGCCGGTGCGCCTGCGCGCGTTGGTGCCGCCGGTCGCGGTGGGTTCGACCGTTTCCTCGACAATGCTGTTCCACGCGCCACAGGCATCGCACCGGCCCGACCACTTGGAAAAGACCGCCCCACAGGACTGGCAGACAAAACGGTTAGCGGGCCGACGCGCCATGATGGCTCCTTGCGCAAGAACAGACCGGATATATATGGGGTGGCGGGCCGCCGGAATCAGGTGGGCACGTCAATCTTGATCGGCCCTTCGCGGCGGCCATGGGTGAACTGGTCCACCACCGGGTTGCCGCTGTCAAACAGGGTGGACGGCGTGCCCTGCCAGATCAGCCTGCCCTCATACAGCATGCCGACCCTGTCACCGATCCGCTGGGCGGAGGCCATGTCATGCGTGATGGCGATGGCGGTGGAGCCCAGCCTGCGCACGCAATCGGCGATCAGCCCGTCGATCACGGCCCCCATGATCGGGTCGAGACCCGTGGTCGGTTCATCAAAGAACAGGATTTCAGGCTGGGCCGCGATGGCGCGCGCCAGCCCCACGCGCTTCTGCATGCCCCCCGACAGTTCGGAAGGCGAAAGCGTGCCCACCGCCGGGTCCATGCCCACCTGTTCCAGCAGGCCGCCCGCGCGCACGCGGGCCTGCGCGCGGGTAATGCGCGGCCCACGGCCGATCCGGGCGGCGGCCATCAGGCCGAAGGTCACGTTTTCCCATACGCTCAGGCTGTCGAACAGCGCGCCGTTCTGGAACAGCATGCCGATGCGCGCCATATAGGGCTCGCGCTGCCGGGGTGACAGCGTGGTCACGTCCACGCCGTCTATTTCGATGGAGCCGGCATCGGGCGTGATCAGCCCCAGTATGCAGCGCAGCAGCACCGACTTGCCCGTGCCCGACCCGCCGATGACCACGAACGACGTGCCGCCCATGACATCAAGGTCCACCCCATCAAGCACAACCTTGGGGCCAAATGCCTTTTTCAGGCCGCGAATGCGGATCTTGGGGGTCGCTTCGGTCATTGGGAAAAGAACACATCCGTCAGGAGGTAATCGAATGTCAGCAGCAGGATGGAGGCGGCGACCACCGCCGCCGTCGTCGCGGCCCCCACGCCTTCGGCCCCGCCACGGCTGTGATAGCCATGGTAGCAGCCCATGAGCGCGATCAGGAACCCGAAGATCGCGGCCTTCACCAGCCCCACGGTCACATCCATGACCTTGAGCGATGCAATGGTGGCCGCGATATAGGCGGAAGCCGAGAAATCCAGCTTCATCACGCACACGGTAAACCCGCCCAGCACCCCCAGTATGTCGGCCACCAGCACCAGGAACGGCAGCGCCAGCGTGCCCGCCACGAGCCGGGGCGTGACCAGGTACTTGATGGGGTTGGTGGACAGCGTGCTCAGCGCGTCGATCTGGTCGGTGACGCGCATGGTCCCGATCTCGGCCGACATTGCGGCCCCGACACGGCCCGCGACCATGAGTCCGGCCAGAACCGGGCCAAGTTCGCGCGTGACCGCAAGGATGACGATACCGGCAATGGCGTTCTGCGCATGGTACTGCGCGAATCCGGTATAGGATTGCAGCGCGATCACCCCACCGGAAAACAGGGCGGTCAGGGCCACGACCGGCAGGGAGAAGAACCCGATCTCCACCAGCGTGGTCCACAGCGTGCGCCAGTAAAAGGGCGGACGGACCATGTGCGACAGGGCGACGGCGGCAAACAGCGCAACCCGTCCGGCGGTGCGGACGATATCCAGAACGGTCCTGCCCAGTCCGGCAACAAAATCCAGAACGCCGTTCACAACGCCTCCCGCGCATGAGGGTGATAACCGCACCGGGCGACAGGTTCGGCCAACATAGTCCTGCCGTAGCGCGCGGCGTCTCCCACGTCAAAGCGAAAGCGCATGCGGGCCGTGGGCGTCCGCCCTGCCCGCAAGGGGAATTTCTCTCCTTATGCCGCCGCAGGGGTCAGAAGCGGGCGGTCAGGCTGACATTGAACGACCGCCCCATGCCCGGCAGGGCGCGCAGCACCCCCGTGGCGGCGGAATCCGCCAGCGACCAGCCGCCAAGCGGCAGTTCGTATTTCTGGTTCAGAACATTGTCTATGCTGGCGTCCAGCGTCATGTAGCGCCATGTGTACTGCCCCCCCAGCCCCAGCAGGGCATAGCCGGGCGTGCGCGGTTCGCTGCGCACCCAGTCCACCGTGTCCTTGGCCTTTACAAAGGTCATTTCCACCCGGCCGGTCCAGTTTTTCCACTGTTCGTGCAGCGCCACGTTTCCGTTGGTGGGCATCTGGTGGTACAGCCCCGCGCCATTGGTCAGGTCCTGCCCGCGCACCCAGTTGATGTTGGTCACGATCTCACCGCGCCCGAAGCGTGCACTGCGCCACAGGCGGTAATTGCCCGATGCGTTGATGCCGTAGCTCTGGGCGTTATGGTTGACGAAGCCCAGCGTGTAGAACCCGTTGGCGGCGGGGGCCAGGCGCTGCGCGTTCACGTAATGATGGGTATAGGTGTAATAGGGCTGGATTTTCAGGTCCCAGCGGTCGCCATCGGGGTCGTGCCAGTCGGCGGTGATGGAGGCGGTATTGGCCACTTCCGGCTTGAGGTCGGGGTTGCCGACATAGCCGTTCCCGTCGCCAAACCAGTTGATCATGCTGCTGACCATGGCGGACTGGCCCCATGCGTAGCGTTCGTACAGGTTGGGTGAGCGGGTCTTGCGGGCGTACCCGCCCTCGATCGACAGGTCGCGGCGCGGCTTCCAGCGCACAAGGGCCGTGACATCGAAGTTCACATCCGTCCGCCCCCGGTCCAGCGCATTGAACGCATTGGCGGCATTGATGTTCGCGTTGTTCATCATGGACGGCGTGGTGGAATAGGGGGCGACGGGGCCGGTATCCATCATGACCAGATCGTTGCGAAAGCCCAGCAGCGTCGAGACGCGCGGCGTCCATGCCGCTTCCCATTCCACGAAATGACCCAGCCGGTCACGGTGGCCGTCATTGATGCTGTGATAGGTGTCCGGCCCCATCATCATGCTCCCGCTTACGGGGGGCCACCAGTCGTTCAGGCCGGAATGGTCGAACGAACTGCCCAGCCGCAGGGTATGCCGCTCGGCCAGCGCGATGGTGGCCTTTACGCTGTAGCCCGCCATGCGGGCATTGGTGTTCATGGGCATGTGGGTGGTTTTCTGGCGGTCGGGCAGGAAGTCCATGGCGTGGTCCTCGCGCTGCCAGTAACCACGCGCTTCCAGTTCGCCCCAGTCGAACGTGCCGACATACTTGCCGTTCACGAATGTGGAGCGGTTGTTGGTCATGTCCATGTACTGGTTGGCGAATCCCTCACGCGGGGTGTCCTGCTGGCCAAAGGTCAGGGAGAACAGGTGGTTGTCCCTGTGCACGCCAAAGGTCACATCGTGGTTGTAGGTCAGGTAGCTGGTGGAGCGCACGATCCCGGCGTCACCCCCGCCGTTATAGTCTCCCGCCTGGCTGTAGGCGGCGTTGTAGCGCAGGCTGAAGGTGTCGTTCGCCACCGTCAGGCTGCCTGAGGCGCCGTAGCCGCCGCCGTTGCTGCGATAGGTGCCGGTGACGTGGCCGGTGACGAGTATCCTGCCATGTCTGGCGAATTGCGGGTCGCGGCGTTCCACGTCGATGGTGCCGCCGGTGCTGTCACCGCCCATGCTGACGGGTGTGATCCCGGCAATGGCGGTCGCGGTCTCCACGCTGTCCGTGTCGATGAAGGACAGCGCCGGATTCATGTGGTTGGGGCAACCCGAGGCGATACGCACCCCATCGACCACGGTGGCCACGCGGTCATCCGCCATGCCGTTGAGGGCCGGGAGTGCCGCAAGCCCCCCCGCCGAATAGGCGCTGACGCCGGGCTGGTCGCGAAACAGGCTGACGGCATCGGGGCTGCTGAGGCGCGCGGCCGTGGTTTGCGCCTGCGAGGGCGAACTGGCGGAAAGCGGGCGTTCGCCCATCGGCGTGTCTTCCGCCGAGTCGTCAATGGACAGGCCGGGCAGGGTTACGGTGGTTTCGGCATGGGCCACGTCATGGCACAGGCCGGTGGCCAGCATGCCGCCACCAGCAGCCACGGCAAGCAGCGTGGCTGTTCTTTTTTTCGATGTCACTTTTCATGTCCTGAACAGGAAACCGGGATGCGCATGCCCGTGCAGGCATGCGGCGGATCAGGGGTTCAGGAAATAGAAGGTGGCCCGTGCGAAGGCGGCAGCCCCAGCGGTGCGGGCGGCGGCGCGCGCGGCTGGCGTGGTTCATGCCTGTCGCGCGCCCCGACGACGGACGGGCTGGGGATGAAGGGAAGGGTTGCAAGGACCAGCGCGGGCAGGTGCAGAAGCGGGCAGAGCGGGCACCCTTCGGCATGGTCGTGGCCGGTATGGCCCCCGGTCTCATGCCGGTGCTCCGGCATGCGGTCCATCATGGTATGATGATGGAACGCGGGATGTTCCGGCGCGGTCGCTTCGGTCGCGGGCGGGGCAATGTCGATGCCCGTCAGCCGTATGATGGTCGCGCGCGGCAACTCACCGGGCAGGCTGCGGCTTTCGATCAGGAGTTGCCCCCACAGCCCCAGGCACGCGCACAGCACCATGATCCAGCGGATCACGGGTCTGTCGTGCAGAAAGGGGTGGCGGGCGTGGCCCATGATTGAACTGGTTCTTTCTGGCTGTAAGATCGGGATGGTAACCGGAGTGTGTTATCGGATGTGCGTTATTTTTTGTCAAATCCGGATGGAGGCCCCACAGCCATAATGGGTGGAACCGTGCAGCAGCAGGACGGGACGACGCACAGAACGCCCGTATTGCGCCCCGTCATGATGGAAGGCCGGGGCTGGCGTGGCATGGCCATCGGGTGGGCCATCCTGCTTGCCCTGCTGGTGCATGGCGTGGTCGTGGCGTGGCTGCTGCCGGGCCATACGCGGGTGCATGAGCCCGAAGAGGGAAAAAACGCCATTCAGGTCTTTTTTGACCGGCCGGAGGTTGCATCTCCCCCCATGGCGGCTACGCCACAGCCACAGCCACAGCCACAGCCACAGCCACAGCCACAGCCACAGCCACAGCCACAGCCACAGCCACAGCCCGTAGCCCGGCCTGCCGTTTCGCGCACGCCGCCGGTCAATACACGCCGCGCGGCGCAGGAACCGCCAGCAGCAGCCCGTCCGTCCGCCCCGACATCCCCACCACCTGTTCAGGGCGGCGCAAATGCGAGGGCGGGCATGAAGAGCGGGCAGGCGGGACCGGACCATCCGGCCGCCGCGGCCCGACCGGAAGCCACGGCCCCATCCGGCCCGTCATCGACAACCCTGCACTGCACGCCGCCCGCGTGGCGTTACCCGGCAATGGCCCGGCATATGCATGAGGAAGGAACCGCCATGGTTGAGCTGACTCTAGGGGCGACCGGGCAGGTCACGCAGGCCGTTCTCAAAACCGGCACGGGTTATGATGACCTCGACAGCACCGCCCTCGCGGCCGCGCGCAAGGTGCAATGCACCATGGAGAGCGGTACAGTGGAGGGCAGGCATGTGGTGCTGCCGGTCATGTTCCATCTGCATCAGGCCCAGGGCCACTGATCCGGTAATGCCGCCTTTTTGAAAAAAGGCGGCACGCAAGCCTGCCGTGTTCTATAGTTCCTGCTGGCGGGCAAGGGAAAGCAGGATATGGCCCAGTTCCGTCTTGCCCATCCGCAGGGCGTGTTCCTCAAGCTGTCGGGCGGTAATATAGCCCATCCGAAAGGCAATTTCAGACGGGCTGCCCACCAGCATACCCTGTCGGGTCTGGATGGTGTGGACGAACTGGCTGGCTTCCAGAAGGCTGGAAGGCATGCCGGCATCCAGCCATGCGCACCCCCGGCACAGTTGCTGTACTCTCAGGCTGCCATCTTCCAGATAGGCGCGGTTCAGATCCGTGATTTCCAGTTCCCCCCGCGCCGAGGGCCGTAAAGTACGCACAAAGTCCAGAACGCGGCTGTCATAGAAATACAGGCCGACAACCGCCCAGCTTGAGGTGGGAGAGGCAGGTTTCTCTATGATTTCCGTGGCCTTGCCGTTCGCATCGAAGGTGACGACACCATAACGCTCCGGGTCGCGCACCTGATAGGCGAATACGGTGGCGCCCTGATCCTGCGTTGCGGCCTGCTGGAGCATGGTGCTCAGGCGGTCCGCGAAAATCAGGTTGTCACCCAGCGCCAGCGCGCATGGGCTCCCGGCCAGCCAGTCCTCAGCGATGAGGAACGCCTGCGGAATACCGTTTGGCGCGGCCTGCACACGGTATTCGATCCGTAATCCAAACTGCCCGCCATCACCCAGAAGGCGCTGGAACTGGGGAAGATCCTGCGGCGTACTGATGATCATGATATCCCGGATCCCCGCCAGCATCAGCGTGGACAAAGGGTAATAGACCATCGGCTTGTCATAGATCGGCAGCAACTGTTTGCTGGTTGCAAGCGTGAGGGGATAGAGGCGGGTTCCCGTTCCCCCGGCCAGAAGGATACCCTTCATGAATTCACTGTTCCTTCGGCAATGACGGCACAATTCTTCTGGCCCAGCCTGTGGCCAGCATAGCGGCGCGCACGAATGGCCTCCCACCAGTGGCGATTGTCCAGATACCACATGATCGTACGGCGGATACCGTCTTCAAAACTGTGCGTCGCGGTCCAGCCCAGACGTTCCTGGGTATATGACGGGTCGATTTCATAACGGAAGTCATGCCCGGGACGGTCAGCAACAAAGCGGATCAGGCGTTCGCGGGGGCCTGCGGGGTCGGGGCGCAGTTCATCAAGCACCCTACAGATGGTCCGGACCACTTCCAGATTACTGCGCGGCTGGCGCGCGCCCAGAATATAGGTTTCACCGGGGCGCCCCTGTTCCATGGCCTGAACCAGCCCCCTGGCATGATCCTGCACGAACAGCCAGTCCCGTATATTCGCACCCGTGCCGTATAACGGGAGTTCCTGGCCTTCAATGGCGTTGATGACTGTCAGGGGGATCAGCTTTTCGGGAAACTGCCATGGACCATAATTGTTGGTCGTATTGGTAACGAAGGTGGGAAGCCCGAAGGTATGATGCCACGCCCGCACCAGATGATCCGACGCGGCCTTGCTGGCCGAATAGGGGCTGCGCGGGTCGTAGGGCGTGGTTTCGGTAAAGGGCGGATCGGTGGGGCCCAGGGCGCCGAATACCTCATCGGTGGAGATATGATGGAAGCGAAAGGCGTCACGTTCCGCCCTGCCAAGCGTCTGCCAGTATTTGCGTGCCGCCTCCAGAAGGGAGTAGGTGCCGGTGATATTGGTGCGTATGAATACATCCGGCCCGTCTATGGAGCGATCCACATGGGTTTCGGCCGCGAGATGCATGACGGCGTTGGGCTGGAAATCAGCAAACAGGCGCTCCAGACCGGCCGTATCCGTAATATCCGTGCGCGAAAATATGTAACGACCGTCCCCCCGGACGCCCTGGACCGTTTCGGGTGATGCCGCATAGGTCAGACAGTCAACATTGAGCACGCTATGGCGGGTCGTGCCGATGAGATGCCGGATTACCGCGGAACCGATGAAACCACACCCGCCGGTCAGGAGAATACGCATTGCCGATCTGCCTATGCGTCTGTCACGCGTGAGCTGTATGACTTGGGGACTGTTCTTTTTTGATGTCTTCAATACATTTGCGGAAATGGGCAATCTTTTCTTCGGTGGTCGAGAGGATACTGTTCATGCCATCCAGTGGGAAATCAGGCGAAATATTTTTACATATTTCGCTATCTTCCTGAAATACCTGAGAGTTTAATTTTTCTACGCCCGCAAGAAAAGGCTTAATGATAGCCTCGTTTTCCCCTGTTGATGTGAGTCTGGAATGGAACATGCGGGTCGTAAAATGCGTATGCCGTCCGTTACGGGACGGAAAAAAATTCTGCAGGGAATAAGTATAGCCAAATGTGCTTGATAAAAAAGAGAATGGAAATATAAAAATCGCTATATATGACTTTTCGTTATGCTGAACGTCAAAGAAACGGGAAATTCTGTTCAATCCACGCTTTATGCGCTCGTTTCCTATGGGCGCATTTAAAACCGAATTACGCTCATAATACGCGTTATGGCCAGGTTTTAGCTGGAGGGAGCCGAGCGTATCGGAATGTACAAAAGGCACATGGTCCGGTTCCAGTGCGTTTTCCACGGCAACACGCCACTGGCATTCATAGGGATAGCCAATACGTGCATGTCGTCTGGAAATATCGTGCGACATGCCTGTCAGAATATCCGCCAGTCCACCCAGTTGCGTAGCCAGATCCGTTCGTGGGGCAATGGCGACAAACAGAAAATCCCCGCACCACGCCGTATGGAAGCTATTGAGACGTACGCGCTTCAGATCGCATGGCTTGTAGGAATCCGGTTTGGGAATGCGGAGTTTGCCTCCCCTGTATCCCCAGCCATGATATGTGCATGAAAGGGGTGCGTTGCCCTCATGCTCTGGCAGGAACCGATTGCCGCGATGGGGACATATATTGTCGAATGCAATAATGGTGCCCATGTCGTTATATAAAATAAGATCGCCCAGTATCCATTCAAGCCGCAGAAAGTCCCGGTCATTTGGCAGTTCGGACCGGTGTGCGACGCAATGCCAGAATGTACGGGCCAGATAACCATCAATTTCAGGAGGCATGAACATCACAACCTGCGGGCTGGAGGAGCATACATGGTCACGTCATTCTGGGTGGAACGCACTACTATGGAACCTGCCCCCACGGTGCAGCGCTCTCCCACATGTACATGAGGCAGCAGGCGGGCGCCGGAACCGATAAAGGAGGCCGTGCCAACCTTGCTGTTTCCTGTAAGATCCACGTAACCGGACAGTGTGGCATAGGGACCCAGCTCCGCGTCATGGCCAACACTGCTATAGCCATTGACTGTCGCAAATTGCCGTACAGTTGCATTGGCTGAAATATCAGCAAAAACCCCGATGACAGCTCCCGTCTCGATGCAGGCAGAGGCAGAAACCCATGCGGTGGGGTGAATGAGCGATGCAAACTGCTGTGTGCCCAGTATGCCTGTAATTTTCTGTTTGCCTGCGGGCGACCCGACTGCCATGACCAGACGGTGGGCGGGGTTGGGCCTGTAATCAACAATGCGGCCTAGCTGCGGGAGCGTATGCCCATAGGCCTGCATAGGGGCGGAGCCATCATCCAGATACCCGATAAAACGGCTGCCCGAGGCGGTCAGTGATGGGGTAAACCAGTCGTACAGTTCCCGCGCAAAACCGCCCCCGCCAACAAGAATATACTCCGTCATGTCCGTTATCCCGCTGTGTAGCCGCCATCCACGGCCCAGACGGCTCCAGTAACCCATGCCGCTGCGGGAGAAAGCAGGAACAGGGCGGCTGAGGCTACATCCTCCGGCTTGCCAAAACCCAGTGCATGTGCGCGTTCATAATCGGATATCGAATGTTCGGAAAGACCGTTTAACAGCCGGTGATGCATTTCGGTCTCTACACCGCCAGCCGCAATGGCATTGACCCGGATGGAACGCAGCTCCCACGCAAGGGAGCGGGTCAGCCCCTCGATGCCGGCTTTGGCGGCGGAATAGGTACTTAGCCCCTGCTGGCCGCGATGCGCCGCCGCAGAGGACATGAAAACGATGGAACTGCCAGCGTGAAATACATCGCGCTTGCCTGCTGCGGCCGCAATGCCGATCGCGCCAAAAAGGGCCGCATTGAAAACAGCGTCGATCTGTTTCTGTTTTACAAGCCGGGCCGGGCGGCTGAGTTCGAGACCGGCGGAGTGGAATACGCCATCAAGCCCGTTGGCATTCCTGGCGGCTTTTACAACAAGGTCCGTTGTGCCTTCGGCCGTTTCCAGCGCTGCGACAATCATGGTGTGCCCGGAGCCGGGCAGGGCCGCAAGCGTGTCGGCCAGCCGTTCCCCGTTGCGTCCGGTTGCAATAACCCGCCCACCGCATTGGGCAATCAGGTGTGCGGTTGCCCGCCCCAGTCCGGAGGACGCACCGGTAACCAGAATGGTGCGTCCCTCAAGCGCCGAGGACGTAAAAATCATATTTCTATTACCGACGCGCATTGCAACTGGACATCTTTGAATATGGCAGCCCCCCAGGACAGACCTACACCAAATCCGGCCATGAGCACGGTCATGGGTTGTGCTGTTATCCGTTTGGCCATGTCCGTGCAGATCAGCAACGGAATGGAAGCGGAACTGGTATTGCCGAACTTATCAATATTGATCGGAAGCTGCTCTGCGGAAAGACCAAGCTTTTTGCCAATATGCTGAAGGATGAAGCGGTTGGCCTGATGGAGGGCAAACAGATCAGTATTGTCTTTCGTGAGATCGGCCTGCACCAGTATGGCCTTGATCAGTTTGGGTACGGTGCTGATCGTAAAGCCGAAAACGGCACTACCGTCCATATGCAGCGTATCAGCCTTGGGATCCTGTTTATCAGAAGGGCGGAAGCCACCACCGGGGACAGTCAGGAAGTTGGCGCCGCTGCCATCTGTCCCAAGGTCAAAATATGCTGGCGCGGCGTCGGGGTCATGTTCAAAGGCCGTGGCGGACCCGGCATCGCCAAACAGCATGGCCGTGCTTCGGTCGTCCGGGTTGATCATGCGGCTGCTGGTATCTCCCGCCAGCAGCAGGACACGGCGCACGCCAGCAGCCATAAGGGCCGCAACCAGCCACGTCCCATAAACGTAGCCCGAGCATCCCAGCCCCACGTCGAATGCCTGACAGTTCTTGGACAGGCCAAGCCGCCCGTGCAGAATGCAGGCTGTCGCAGGCATACGCTGGTCTGGGGTCTGGGAGACGAAAATCAACGCATCCACGCTTTCACGTGGCCATTGCAGGTCTTCCAGAAGGCGCTCGGCTGCGGCAAGGCACAGGTCGCCCGCCGTCTGGTCGGGTGCTGCCACGTAGCGGGTGGATACACCGGTTAGTGCTGTAACATCCTTAATGGTTTTTTCATCAAAACGTCCCGCGAAATAGTCATTCTCCACACGGTTTGCAGGGAGGGCGCAGACAATACCTCGGGGCGCCACACCTTTGACGGAACATTTCGACATGACGGAAAGCCTTTATTCTGCCCTTAGCGAGGGGACAAGTTTTTGAATGTCGGCTACGGATGTGCATTTCGCCAGTTCCGAGCCGGATACAATATGACCGGAGACTTCATCAATCAGGGCAACACAGGAAATGATCGCCATTGAATCCCACTCATGCCCGGCAAGACTGAATTCTGGCGTGATCTGTTCAACGGGAACTTCCAGAATTTCGGCAAGGCCTTCGTATAGGTTTTGCATAATATTTAATCTCGGGGTGCGTTGTTATTTGTAAAAAGATGGAATTATATTATTGAATAATTCTTGATATTGTCAACCGTTCCTTTTTCCTGCCCAGGTTCGATACAAGGACAAAGGCACATTGGACGCGCTGGTTCAACTGTACAGCAGTGCTGGCGGAAATACAGACGCAAACTGGGCGGATATCTGGATCTCATGCGCTATATCAAGCAAAGATTGCATGAATCTCGAGCAGTCAAAGTTCCTGGCAATGTAATCAACACCGATCTGCGTTTCTTCTGTATAATCTTTCTGGGTATAATACAGGGAATGCAACTGGTCCTTCAGGGCTGGATCCGTGCTGTCAAAGCCGTAAAAAGTTGGGATATGCGACAGATTCTCCCTGGAAAACCTGTTCTGGTCGGACACGACTACACAACGTGAATCCAGCCCCTGTCCGACACGTTCATGAATGTTGGAGGCAAAATTGGGCGTTGTATTCAGCAGGAACTGCGTGCCAGCGTAAACGCTGGAAAGAAGGGTTGCGTCAAAAGCAGGATGGAACCGTGCCTTTGTGGCCAGAGAGGCCAGATGGTCCCAGCCACGCCCGTAAATGTCCACCGGCAGGTCCAGCAGCGCCCTGACCACGGTATTCATGCGATATTCACGCACATACAGGTCAAGTTCATACATCAGGCTATAAAAAATATCGAGCCTGTGCTCGGATGAAAGATGGTGGCTGGCGCAGGCGCTGACATAGGTGTCCGTAATATCGCCTGTTGGCTGCTTTATGGCGGTGCTGCTGGCGTCTTCCAGTATGGCGCGCCAGCGGGGGGGCAGGTGCCGCCAGTTTTCGCGGCGCAGTTCCGGGTTGCCGCCAGTCTTGACAAACACCATGCGCTGCGGCCGGTCGCGCCACGCGATGGCGTCCCGCTTCAGGTTGGGGATAATGCCAAGATGCTCGATAAGTGTGGAAAGCTGGGGAGAGCGTACAAAGCGGTTCTGCACGTTCAGCCACTCGGGAAATACATAAGCATTGGCGACATAACGTGAGCGGATGAAGTGGTTCCGCACGCACCAGCACGGTGAGTCCGCCATAACGGAAACAAACGGGACTTTCAGCGTATCCCATAGAATTTCGTTATTGATTTCCAGAGAGGCCCCAATGCCGGCCTGGGACCACCCCAAGGCAATACCCTCGTTTATCAGGCCGTTAAGCTGATCACTCCAGTTCGGACCCCGCAGGTTGACCACATGCCCCCTGAACTTGGAAGGGTCGAGAAAGGACATGAAATCATGACTGAACTGGCGGAGAATATTGTTTTCGTTTTCACCTACAAATGCGACGATATTGCGGGGAGAAGACATGCTTGAAAGATCCGTGTAGAAAATAGTGTCAGGTCAGGCAAAAACAGATTTCAGGAAATCATGTATTTCCCAGCTTCAGTGCTTTGTTAAGAAGGTCGCATACATAGGTAATCTGCTCGGCGCTTAAATCCTGCCAGAACGGCAACCCGACAGAGCACCGACCATAGTCTTCGGTAACAGGCAGGGGATCACGGGTACAGTGCGCATATGCCGGCTGGGTATGACAGCCTGTTCCCCACCATGAAACCGTCTGCACACCATGCGCGGCGAGGTATCCGGTTACGGGTCCGGCATCCGTGGGGCAGATGGCGGTCAATGTGGCCGACACCCAGTTATTGCCGAAATCCGGCGGAAGTATCACGCTGGAGGGTAGGGCCCTGCGGTAGAGTTCCGTGACATTGCGCCACCGGGCGCGCATCGGTTCCCAGTAATCCAGCCCCGCCAGTCCAACTGCGGCCGTGTATTCGGAAATTTTGGCGTTCATGGCCGGGTATTGGGCTGATCGGCTGCCCGCAAATCCAAAACGGGCCAGTGTACGCACATGTTCGGCCAGGGCAGGGTCATGTGTCAGCACCGCACCGCCTTCGCCAAGGCCAAAAACCTTGGTGGCATGCAAGCTGACCACAATTGTGCTGCGTCGGGGGCGCATGGGTCCATGGTCGCGCAGGGTGTCGAAGGCGGCCGCGGCATCAATAATGACCGGGCGGCCCGTGCGTTCGGCTATGCCGTCCCACAGGTCAAGGTCAAGGGGCGCGCCAAACGGAGCGACGATGAAAATGGCCCCTACATCATCGGCTTTGGCCAGATGTTCAATCCGGGCTGGATCAGGGCACCATGTGGCAGGGCAGACATCGACAAAATGCGGCCGCAGGTTCGCGCCCACGACAGCGGCCGCACTGGCTGTAAATGTCCATGATGGCATAAGGCAACGTGTACCGGCCGGAATGCCATGCGCCCGAAGGGCAAGGCTCAGCCCGGTGGTTGCGTTGGTTACAAGTGCGACCCGCTCATATCCCACCCCCCAGAACTGGCCCAGCCGGTCCTGCAGGGCATCGCACAGGGGCCCCTGATTGGTGTACCAACGGTTCTGGTCGATCTGGCGCAGGTACGGTGTTATGCAATCCGTCGTGGGCAACCGGGGCAGTGCCACAGGAATATCAATATGATCGGGGCGGTGTGGGGCAAGACTGCGAATGGTCGTACTGGACGCCTGGAATGCCGAACTGTCATCCTTGAGGTCAATGGGCTGAGTGGCCAAGAGTAATTCTCTTTCGTGAATATTGTGCCAAAAAGAGACGTCTGCTGGTCCCACTGCCAAGTACGTGCCTGAATTCGGAAGCTATTCTAGAAGTCAACCATCCCAAACTCCCCCTGATGCTTGCAGTATGGCTTTATGGCTGACGGTGTCAACCACGGGGGAAGGTCTGGCGCCCCTTCCGTGGATTTCAAATCTTTCCCGATGGTTTTTTGTAAAGTGAAACGGAAGCCTGCCCTGAATGTCGTGCGGCATTGCCGCACGCAGGGACTGCGGCACATGTCTGTTCCCATTCCACAGTGGCGAATGGGAAATGGCCCTGTTGCCCCGCATCCGGGGAATTACCATAAATTTCAATGGATTGTTGGTGCGAGCTGCGGGACTCGAACCCGCACGCCCTGTTGCGGGCGCAAGATTTTAAGTCTCGTGCGTCTACCATTCCGCCAAGCTCGCGTAACGCGCCCTGTTTAGCACATGTGGGGCGCAGAACAATTGGCGGTCGTGATTTTATTGAAAATGCGCGGCTGTGAATTGCCGCCCCCGGCCAACCCGCCGGTTTGCGGCAGGCCGGTCAGGAAAGGGGAGTGAAAAAAGGCGGTACTTGGAGGTTTTTGTTTTTTCTTATCAGTCAGTTATTTTCAAACAGCGTCTTACTGCTGGAAGGCGCGGGCCAGCACGTTCTGTTTTTCAAGCGAGATGGGCAGCGTCGTATTGGTCAGCGCGATACCCTGCCATCCCGCGCCAAGGGCGGTGTAGAGGTTGATCGCATCCTGTAGCCGCTCCAGCCGCGCCATGGCCTCGGCGTTCTGGGCGTTCAGGGTGGTGCGTTCCGTTGTCAGCACTTCCAGAAAGCCGACAAGGCCGGCCGCATACAGCTTGCGGGCGCGTTCGCTGGCCAGTGCGCTGTCTTCCGCCGCCTTGGCCAGCAGTTCCGTGTGTTCCTCATCATCATGCCATGCGGCCATTGCGTCCTCGACTTCCTTGAAGCCCCTGAGCACGGTCTGGCGATAGTTCAGGCGGCTGGCTTCGGCGGCGGCCTGCACCGCGCGCACCTGCGATGTCATCTTGCCGCCATGCATCAGCGGCAGCGACGCCATCATCAGGAACTGCCAGCTCATCGTGGCGGCTTCCGTCATCTGCGACATCATGGAGGCGTTCGGGTTGAAGCTGATGGGGATGCTGAAATTCGGGTAAAGCTGCGCCACCGCCATGCCGATTCGTGCCGTGGCCTCGGCGTACTGGCGCTCGGCCGAGCGGATGTCGGGACGGTTGGCAAGGACGATCGACGGCAGGCTGGCGGGGAATTCCGGCACGATGGGCAGGGGCTTGGCCACCTTCAGTTCCAGTTCCGATGTGCCGGGCATCTGCCCCATCAACACGTCAAGCGCATGCGTGATCTGGGAGATATGGGTCTTCAGCGGTTCACGCGCCGCAGTCTGGGAATCCAGTTCCGCCTTGGCCTGCGCGATCTGCATCGTGTTGCCCACGCCTTCAAGGTACAGGCGGTTGGTCAGGTCATAGGCGTCCTGGGCAACGTGGATGTTGTTGTTCGCGATTTCCAGCCGTAGCTGCTGGTCACGCAGCATCATGTAATCGCTCGCCACTTCGGACAGGATCATGACCATCAGGGCGCGGCGATCCTCGATCGTCGCCTCGACCGCGTATTTCTGCGCTTCCACGCTGCGGCGGATGCGGCCGAAGACATCAAGCTGCCAGCTACCGGCCATGCCATAGGTCAGGTAGTTCGCATCCGGGTGGTTCATCGGGTTGCCCGGACGGATGGGCCAGTTTTCGATGTTGATCGAATACCGCACGTTACCGCCGCCCGCGTCGGCATCCAGTTGCGGATACCACTGCGATGCCTGCACGTCGCGGATCGCGCGCTCCGCCAGGATATGCTGCCCGGCCGCCTGCAGGTCGTAATTCCCCGCAATGGCCTTATCCACCAGCTTGTCGAGTTCAGGATCCTTGAAGAGGTGCCACCACTGCTTCAGTTCCCTGTTGGTTTCCTCGATTTCCTCGGGCGTTGCGGCGTGATCGTCCTCGGTGAACTTGGCCGGGGGTTTCATCCGGTCCGGCTGGTACCGTGGCCCGACCGTGCAGCCGGCCAGGAAAATGGCCGAAGTCAGGAACAGGCCGGTCCTGCGGGTAACTGAATTGATGTTCATGATCGTGCCCGGCGCCTTACAGATGGTCTTGCAGCCATGTCGTCAGACGGCCGCGTTGGGTACGGGCCTGCGGACCCACGCTGATCGTGGCGGTCATGCCCGCCGCCAGTGTCACGCTGTCAGGCACATGGTCGAGATGGATGCGCACCGGAATACGCTGCGCCAGTCGCACCCATGTAAAGATCGGGCTGACATCCTGCAGCCCGAGCCCGTCGGGCTTGCCGTTCTGGTCATTGATACCACGGGCGATACTGACCACATGGCCCGGAATGATGTCCTTGTACCCCATGAGCTTGACGCGGGCTTCATCCCCCACGTGCACGCCCCACATCTTCGTTTCCTCGAAATAGCCGTTGACCCAGTAGGAATCGGCGTCGATCACGGCCAGGCGGGCATGGCCCTCGGTCACGTAATCACCCACCCGCAGGTTCAGGTTGGTGATGTTGCCATTGACCGGGGAATACAGGATGGAGCGCTGGAGGTTCAGCTTGGCCAGGTCAAGGGCCGCGCGCGCCGCATCGACCGAGGCGATCTGCGTCGCCACGTTCGAGTTGAAGACTTCCTGCTCTTCCGCCGAGACGATGCCACCCAGCCCCATGCGGCGGCGTGCGTCGTTCTGCTTGAGCTTCAGGTCTTCCAGCGCGCCGTCAAGGCGGGCCTGCGCCTCGCGGATGGCCAGGCGGAAACGCACGGGGTCAAGCACGAACAGGGGGTCGCCCCGGTGCACGAACTGGTTGTCCACCACGGGAAGCTGCACGACCGTTCCCGAGACTTCGGGCGCCACGTCCACGACATAGACACGGACACGCCCGTCACGTGTCCACGGAGCAATCATGTAGGTGTCCCATAAGGTGACTCCCATGACGATGGCCATCGTCACGACCGCCAGGGTCAGGACCACACGGATGAGGGTGCGCAGCAGGGGCATGGGGATTTCTCGAACCTTCTTGGGGCGGTCAGATGTACAGGATCATGAGGCAGAGGACGCAAGTGTAAAGCGCGACCTCGAACAGGGCGAGATGCCAGAACCATTTCATGATGCCGCACCACCACAGCAGGGACCGGAGCAGCATGGTGACGGGCAGGGCGGCGACAGCATAGACGACAATCGGCGCCATGAAGACACCGAATAGATTGAATTCGCTCAGCATCAGGCGGGTCTCATTCGGAACGGTCCCGTTGAAGGAGAATCAGGCGCGGACGGGCGATGACGGCTTTCGCCCCCCTGCATCGCTATCTGTAGCTGACCGGGCGACCAGAAGAAACCGGCAATGCCGGCAGGGCGCAAAGATGCCGACACCCGGTGCCGCGCGGCATGGAAGCCGCCAGTGGGGCGCATGCCTATGGCGGCAGTGCGAAAAACAGGGGTCATGACCGGCTTCCCGCCATTTCGGCCGGCTGGAAGCTCCGGTTGTGCAGATTGGCCTCGATCCGTTCAAAGACCGAATAGCACGCCAGCAGTTCGGGGGTGGATATGCCCTGGAGCAGGCGGCGCGAGACGGCTTCCACCGCGTGGCGGACCTGACGCGCGGTGCGCTCTCCCTTTTCCGTCAGGCTGACGAGCTTGGAGCGTTTGTCCTCGCGGTCGGGGGAGCGGAAGACGAGCCCGCTGCGTTCCAGCACGTCAAGCAGGCGGCCAACGGACGGGGCCTCGATTTCAAGCGCGCGCACCAGATCGGTCTGGCGGACGGGCGGCGGCAGCAGGCCAAGGTACAGGACCGGCCGCCATGTCGCCTCGGTCAGGCCATATTCGCGCAGATCGTGATCGACCTGCCGCCGCCATGCCGCACCCAGCCGGGCGAGGCGACGACCAAACGACAGTTCTTTCTCATTGCGCTCCAGATCGGGCATTCTGTTCCGTCAGCGGGGACATACAGTTATGAAGCATGCAAACCATTCGCGTGCTTAGTATATCCGTCCGCCGCACGTTTCCAGAAAACGACAATGTGAGCCAATGCAATTTCGGCATGGATACTATCTGGCAATGACGTAGATCATTGCCAGATAGCCCGGCGCGGAGTCGGCACGGTGGCCCCGCGCGGTTATTTGCGGCGTCCTGTCACGACCTGGAACAGGCTCCACAGGGTGCGGGCCGTATGGCGGGTCAGCGGGCCCGCCACCGCCGTCGCCACGGCGGAGAGGGCGACGGTCTGCCGCAGCTCGTTCAGGGCGTGTTCGCGGGCGAATCGCACGCGGATTTCTTCCGGCGTCATGTAGGACCGCCGCCCCAGGACCAGCCCCATCAGTACCACCACCACATCGGCCGCGAACACCGCCGCCGCCGCGCCAAGCGCGCTGAAGCCCAGCGTCTGGTAACAGAAGGCCCACAGCAGGCCATGGCCCGAAATGACGGCGAAGAAAGCAAATATAGCTGCTACAACCAGAAAAGCGGCCTGACGACCAAGACGGATTGCCATCAGCTTGCGTAGGGTCAGTTCCCCTTCGATGATGGTTTTACCGATTTCGCCTATTCTCATGATGCTCGCATATCCTCTGGTTGCAGCAGGCTAGAATGCCTTATTTCGTTGCGCGGCCAAGAAAATAGCTGATCACCGAGAAAATGGCGATAGCCACAAGCGGGCGGACCCGGGAGCAACCGCTCTTGGGGGCGTGTTCCGCAATGGTTTCACGCGCGTTGGTGATCAGGTGCTCCGCCTTGCCGGCGGCGTCGTGCAGGGCCTGCTTGCCGTGGGAGTGCAGCAGGTTTTCAATGTGGCTTTTCAGGGCCTGCAGGTCTTCGTGGGTGACCTGCTTGATGGTGTCTGTCTTGCTCATTGTCCTGTCCTTTTATGGCGGGTGAAGCCGATAATCCTCTGGTATGGAGGCAACCATCGCTTATAACGCCTTATCCCCCCAGTCAGGTTTCTGTTATCGCATGTCTCCTTTCTCCATAAGGCTGGTTGCCAAGGCGCTGAAGGCATTTCCCGATGCGCCGGACCTGTCGTTTTCCGCCGGGACGGGTGCGTGTCTGGCTATCGTGAACGACCGGGGCGAATGTCTGTCCGTACTGGCAGATATGCTTGCGGGGCATGCGTTGGTGCATGCCGGGCATATCCTTGTCGATGGTACCGACGTGACCCGATGGCCCGCGGCGCGGCGTCCCTGCGCGCTGGTGGGGTGGCGGGATCCGCTGTTTCCGCATCTGAACGTGCAGGCCAACCTGGCCTTCGCCCTGCGCGCGCGCGGGCTGGGCGCGCAGGCCGTGGCCGCGCGGGTCAGCGCCATTCTCGCGCTGCTGGGTCTGGACGGGCTGGAAGCCGCCCGCCCCGCCACGCTCGCGCCCGAACAGGCGCTGCGGGTCATGATCGGCCGCGCACTGGTGTGGGATCCGGCCGTGCTGGTGCTGGAAGACCCGTTCACGCGCCTGCCGCCCGCCAGCCGGGCGACCATGCACCGCCTGATTGGCCGGCTTGTCCGCGCGCGCGGGCTGTGCGTGGTGCTGCTGACGCGTGAGCGTGAGGACGCGCTGCTGCTGGGCGATACGATCGCCTACATGTCCGGCATGGAAATCGTGCAGGCGGGCAGCGCGCTGGATCTGTTTGAACGCCCGGCCTGTGACCGGGTCGCCACCGGATTCGGCCATGCCAACAGCCTGACGGTGCGCGTGGCCACGGTGGAGGATGACGTGGCCATGGCGCACCTGCCCGGCGGCCTGCCGGTGGAGGCCATGGCCGCGCCGGACGTGGCGGCGGACCATCTGGCCACGCTGTGCATCCGCCCCGACCAGATCGCGGTCATCTTTCCCACCCGTCCCGGCATGATGGTCAGCGCCGAGCCCGATGGCCCGCCGCCGCTGGAGGCGACGCTGACGGATCTGCGGCAGATGGGGGACCATGTGCTGCTGCGCTTCCGGCTGGAAAATGGGGAGGAACTGCTGGCCCGCCGTCCCCCCACGGCCGCCCTCCAGCGCGTGGCGCCGGGGCGGACCGCCCTGCTGGCATGGCAGCCGGGGCAGGCAATTGCCTTTCCGTTCCGGGGGGAAATGGGGTAGCGTCCGGCGTTCCTCAACAGTGTGTGAAAGATCGTTTCCTGTCCGTGCCCCAGTTCGCGCCCCCGTTCGTGCCCTGCCGTTTCCGCCATCCAGCCCTGCTCCCCCTGCTTGTGGTGGGTGGTCTGTCCATGCTGCCTGCGTGCGCGGCCGCCGCGCATGTGCGCGCCAGACCCGCCCTGGTGGTGGCGACAATGGATTCGCGGCTGGAACAGGCGCAGAATATGGCGTTTTTCCAGCCCTTTGCCCGGGCGTCCGGTCAGGCGGTGGCGCGCAGGGTCTGGAGTGGCACCCTGGCGGAACTGGACAGCCATGGCCTGCACGCGGGCAGCGGCGGCCCATGGTCGCTGGTCTTTACCGAGGACAGCACCATCCGCGCCGCCTGCATGCAGGGTCTGGTCGTGCATCTGGCGGGCAGCAGCGCCAACCCCGATGGCTGCGGCGCGCCGGGGCTGACCACGCAGGTGGTGGTGGCGTGGGACCAGGCATGGCGCAGGACGGCGCCGCGCTGGGCCGATTTCTGGGACATCGTGCGCTTTCCCGGCAAGCGTGGCCTGCGGCGCGACCCGCGCACGACGCTGGAAATCGCGCTTATGGCCGATGGCGTCGCCCCGGCCGATGTCTATGGCCAGCTGGCCACGCCGGAGGGGGTGGAGCGCGCCTTTCGCAAGCTCAGCCAGTTGCGGCCTTACATAACGTGGTGGTCCACGCCCGCCGATGCCGCCAGTATCCTTGAACGCGGGCAGGTGCTGATGAGCAGCGCACCGGCGGATGCGGTACGCACCATCGCCGCGCGCCGCCGGGATACGATCGGGGTCAATACGGACATGGCGCTGTCCTATGGCCTGTCATGGGGGGTCGTGGCGGGCCAGTCGGCGGAGCAACTGGTGCAGTCGCGCAACCTGCTGCACTTCATTGTCCAGCCCGACCGGCAGGCCGACTTCCTGACCCGCTATCCCGCCGCCGCGCAGCAGCCCGCCGGGGCCGCGCCGGGCACCGCACTGCCCATGGACGTGCAGTTCTGGCAGACCCATTACGCCCCCCTGTCGCAGCGGTTCGACACCTGGCTGCGGGACGCGGGCTGATGCTGCCAGACATGGCGCTGCGGCCTGCCGGCCTGATGGGGCTGGACGGGGCCTGCACGGCGGCGGGGCTGCTGGGTGCGTGCATGCTGGTGCTGGCGGTGCGGGCCGTGGTGCACGGGGCATGGCCCGCGCGCTGCGTCGTGCTGCGCGGGCTGATGCTGGCCCTCGCGCTGCCGGGGCTATGGCTTGCGTTATGGTGGCCCACTGTCGCACAGCCGATGGGTGTTGCGGGCAGCGTGGTGCAGGGCGTGCTGGGCGCGCCCGCCGCCATGTGGCCGATCTTGCGGGTCATGGACCGGATTCCCCCCGGTCTGGTCCGTACGGCCAGCGGGCTGGGGGCGGATGCGAAGGCGCGGCTCCGGCTGGTCTGGCTGCCCCTGCTGGGGGGGCCGGTCGCGGGTGTGGGCGTGTTCTCGGGGGGGATGATCGTGCTCTGCGTACTGGCGGCGGGTGCGCGGCAGTGAATTTTCATGGACTGGATACGGCGGGATCACGCACATGACGGACGATAACCCTCCCTTTTGGGAAACGACGCCGCTGAAAGAGATGTCGCGCGCGCAGTGGGAATCGCTGTGTGACGGCTGTGGGCGGTGCTGCCTGCACAAGCTGCGCGAGGACGAGACGGACGAGGTGCTGTTCACCGATGTCGCCTGCCGCCTGCTCGATACCGGAACCTGCCAGTGCACCGACTATGCCCATCGCCAGCGCCGGGTGCAGGACTGCATCAGCCTCACGCCGGACATGCTGGCCGATATCGACTGGCTTCCCCCCACCTGCGGCTACATTCTGGTGCGTGATGGCGAACCCCTGCCATGGTGGCACCCACTCGTGTCCGGCACGCACGAGAGCGTGCATGAGGCGGGCATATCCGTCAGTGGCCGGGTGGTCAGCGAACGTGAGGCGGGCATGCTGGAGGATCATGTGATCGACTGGCCGGGCGAAGCGCCCCGGCATGCCTTCCGCCGCACGCCCCCGCCCCGGCGTTCATGACCACGGGGGCGAAGGCGCCCGCGACCGAAGTCGTGCCCATCGCCTCGGGCCAGGTGGCGGTGCAGTGGCGGGCCTCGCCGCGGGCGCGGCGCATTTCCATGCGCATCGACCCGCGCAGCGGGCATGTCATCATCACTCTGCCGCGTGGCGCGCGCAGGGCGGACGGGCTGGCGCTGCTGCGCGCGCATTCCGCATGGGTCGCGGCGGGGCTGTCGCGCCTGCCGCCCCGGGCGGAACTGCGCCATGGCGGCCATGTCCTGCTTGATGGGCAAAGCCACGAGATCCGTCACGCGCCACAGGCGCGGCGCGGCGTATGGCTGGAAGAGGGGCTGCTGCATGTCAGCGGCGCGGAGGAATTCATCGCGCGCCGTGTCATGGCCTGGCTGCGCGCGCAGGCGGAGCATCTGCTGCCCGCGCGCCTGCGCCTTCAGGCCGCGCAGGGCGGGTTCCGCCCCACGCAGGTCAGGCTGCGCGACACCCGCAGCCGGTGGGGAAGCTGCTCATCCGATGGCGGCATCATGCTGTGCTGGCGGCTGGTCATGGCCCCACGGGAAGTGCAGCATTACATCATCGCCCATGAACTCGCGCATCTGCGGCACATGAACCACGGGCCGGATTTCTGGCATCTGGTGGACCAGATCACCCCCCACCGCCGGCAGGCCGAAAAATGGCTCCATGCCCATGGCGCGGGCCTGCACCGGCTGGGGTCCGCCTGAAGTTCAGGCGGTGAACTGTTCGGTTATGATCCGCTCGGACAGGCTCTGCCCGGGATCGAACAGGACGGTGGTGTGGAGTTCGCGCGCCTCGCTGATCTCGACGGAAATGACGTCACGCACCTCGGTAAAATCGGCAACGGCGGCGACGGGGCGCTTGTCGGTTTCCAGAATGTCGAAACGGACCTGCGCGGTGGACGGCAGCAGGGCGCCACGCCACCGGCGGGGGCGGAACGCGCTTATGGGGGTCAGGGGCAGCAGGTTGGCCGAAAGCGGCACGATCGGCCCATGGGCGGACAGGTTGTAGGCGGTCGATCCCGCCGGGGTCGAGATCAGCACGCCATCGCATATCAGTTCGGGCAGGCGCACGCGGCCATCCACCTCGATACGGATTTTCGCGGCCTGCCGCGTCTGGCGGAACAGGAACACGTCATTGAGCGCCAGCGCATGCACGCATTCCCCCTCCCGCGTGCGGGCCTTCATGCGCAGGGGGTGCAGGATGGCGGCCTGTGTTGCGGCCAGGCGTTCGGGCAGGTTGTCGGGCACGGCGGGGTTCATGAGAAAGCCCACCGTCCCGCAGTTGATGCCATAGACCGGCAGCGCGCGGCCCAGCGTCGTATGCAGCATCTCCAGCATGAAGCCATCCCCGCCCAGGCAGATCAGGGCGTCCGCTTCCTCCGGCGCGCACTGGCCGTACTGCCCCACCAGGCGTTCCAGCCAGATCTGCGCGCTCTCGTTGGGGGCGGCGGCGAAACTCAGCCGCGTGGGCACGGCCCCGTCGGTCCATCCCGGGTAGGATGTGTCACTCATGGAGTGTGGATGGACAGGCGGTGATGGGCCATGACCGGCATGCGCTCGCGGATGCTGTCCGTAACACCCCGGTCAAGGCGGGCGGTGCTCCATCCCGGCCCGTCCGAGACCTGCGCCACGATGGTCCCCCACGGGTCGATGATCATGGAATGGCCGTAGGTGCGGCGTTTCTGGCCGCTTTCATCCGTATGGGTGCCGGTGGTGCCGCAGGCGACCAGCCAGCACTGGGTCTCGATGGCGCGGGCGCGCAGCAGCGTCTCCCAATGCGCGAGGCCGGTCTCGACCGTAAAGGCGGCAGGCACCAGCAGCACGTTCGCGCCGCGCGCGCGCAGCGCATGGAACAGGGCGGGAAAACGGATGTCGTAACAGATGGCCAGCCCCGCCGTCATGCCATGGGGCAGGGCGGCGGTCACGATGTCGGAGCCGGGTTCGTAGGTATCACTCTCCCGGTAGCCTTCGCCGCCCGGCGTGGTGACGTCGAACAGGTGGATCTTGCGGTAGCGCGCGCACTCATGGCCCGTCGCGTCGAACAGCACGGAGGTATTGAACAGCCTGCCGCCATGCTTCTCCCCTATGGAGCCGCCATGGAGCGTGATGCCATGCTCGCGCGCCATGGTGGACAGGAACCGGTACAGCGGCCCGGCCTCACCCGAATCATCGGGGGCGGGCAGGCTTTCGGCGGCGGCGAACTTCATGTCCCGTGTGCCGCCAAGGCAGCTCCACATTTCAGGCAGGATGACCAGCTCAGGCTTGTCCGAGCGGACGGCGGCGCCGATCAGCGCGCGGGCGCGTTCGATATTCTCGGGCGCGGATGCGCCGGGCGCCATCTGGATGACAGTGGTGCGCATCGGGACAGATCCCTCCATGGGCAGGTTGCCCCGACCATAGGACAGGCACCGCCATCCCCGCAACCGGGGGCGCAATACGGGTTCGGCCTGTTAAAAGATGTTGGGGAAGGCTAGGATGAAGCCAGACTTCATATTGAAAAATCAATGGCGCATACCGCATCTTCCCGAACAGTCATTTTCGCCGCCCTTGGGGGCAACCTGCTGGTGGCGGCCACCAAATTTGGCGCGGCCTTCCTGACCGGCAGTTCCTCCATGCTGAGCGAGGCCATCCACTCCCTCATCGACACCGGCAATCAGGGCCTGCTTCTGGTGGGTATCCGCCGCGCGCAGCGCCCGGCCACGGTGCAGCACCCGTTCGGGCATGGCCTGGAACTGTATTTCTGGACTTTCGTGGTGGCGCTGCTGATTTTCGGGGTAGGGGCCGGTGTCTCCTTTTTTGAGGGGGTCACCCATATTCTCCACCCCCAGCCTGCGGCGCATGTGGTGGTCAATTACGTGGTGCTGGGGGTCAGCATCGTGTTCGAGGGGTCGGTCTGGCTGTTCGCCCTGCGCGCCTTCCGCAGGGAAGGCAAGGGCCGTCGCGGCTGGGTCGAGGCCGTGCAGGTCAGCAAGGATCCCACCGTTTTCACGGTCCTGTTCGAGGATACGGCGGCGCTGTGCGGCCTGGCCGTGGCGTTGCTGGGCAACATACTGGCCGAATGGCTGGACATGCCGGTTCTCGATGGCGTGGCCTCCATCGTGATCGGGTGCATCCTGGCCCTGACGGCGGGCTTTCTGGCGCTGGAATCCCAGTCCCTGCTGACGGGGGAAGGTGTCGCGCCGGAGGTGCTGGCCGCGCTGCGCCGCATGGCGCTGGCCGCGCAGGGCGTGGAGCGGCTGAACGAGATCCGCTCCCTGCATTTCGGCCCGCATGACGTGCTGGTGGCCATCAGCGTGGATTTCCGCAACGACATGAGCGCGGGGCAGGTCGAGGCCGTGGTCAGCGCGCTTGAACGCCAGATCAAGCAGCAGTACCCCGACGTGACGCGCGTGTTTATCGAGGCGCAGGACTTCCGCACCCAGGTCGTGGGTGCCGAAGTGACCGGCGGCGCGCCTACGCCGTGACGAATTCGTCCGCGTGGTAACCCTGGGCGAACAGCAGGCTGCGCAGGGTCGTCGCGTTGACCTGGTTGCTGATTTCGCGCCGTACGGCTGGCTTGGCGTGGAAGGCGATGCCCGTGCCCGCCACGCGCAGCATGGCCAGGTCGTTCGCGCCATCGCCCGTCGCCATGGCGTCGGTCATGTCCAGCCCGCCCTGCGCGACAAGGCGGCGCAGATGCGCCAGTTTCGCATCCGGCCCCAGAATGGGATGGCCGACCTCACCCGTCAGTTCCCCGCCAGAGGCCAGTAGCGTATTGGCGTGGTTTTCATCAAAGCCGCATATCTCCGCCACCCGGCTGGTAAAGAAGGTGAACCCGCCGGAGACGAGGGCGGTGCGCGCGCCATGGGCGCGCATGGTGCGTACCAGTTCCTGCGCGCCGGTGTTTAGCCGGACATCCTTCCACGCCTTTTCCAGCACGGTGACGGGCAGGCCACGCAGCAGGGCGACGCGTTCATGCAGCGCGGCTTCGAATTCGATCTCCCCGTTCATGGACCGGCGCGTGATCTCGGCGATCTTCTCACCGATCCCGGCATGGGTGGCGATATCATCCAGCGTCTCGCACCCGACAATCGTGCTGTCCATGTCCGCGACCAGCAGGCGCTTGCGGCGGTTCGGGCGTGGCGTTACCAGCACGTCGATGTGCCGCCCGGCAAACACGTCGCGCGCCGCCCCGATATCGGGCGCGTCCCATGTGGCGGGCGCATTGCACGCGATCTCGACCGCTTCGCCTTCGGACAGGGTGACAGGGGCCGCACCCCGTACCAGGTCGCGCGCCATCTGGATATCGACCGGTGTGAGGGATGTGGCGCCACGGTTGGCCACCAGTACAAGGGTATGGGAAAAGGAAGGGGAAGAGTCAGCCATGGGGTCCGGGTATATGACAGGGGTGGGACAATGACACGCCCCCCGGCGGGGTCGGCGCGTGTGGCGCTGATCGTGGCGGGTCCGACCTGTTCGGGCAAGTCCGCACTTGCGCTGGCGCTTGCACGGCAGGTGGGCGGTACCGTCATCAATGCCGATTCGATGCAGGTCTATCGCGACCTGCGCATCCTTACGGCCCGCCCCGACCCGCATGACGAGGCCAGCGTGCCACATGCAGTGTACGGTGTCCTGCCCGCGGCCGAAAGTGGCAGCGTGGCGTGGTGGCGCGTGCAGGCCATCGCGGCGGCGAAGGCGGCGTGGGATGAAGGGCGCGTGCCGGTGTTCTGCGGGGGCACCGGCATGTATTTCCGCGCGTTGACGCAGGGCCTGGCCGATATTCCCCAGCCCCCCCCCGCCATTCGCGCCGATGCGCGTGACATGGTGGCCCGGCTGGGGCCGGAGGCGGTGCATGCCCTGTTACGGCAGGCCGATGCCGAGACCGCCGCCACCGTGCGCCCGACCGATGGCCAGCGTATCGCGCGCGCATGGGAAGTGCACGCGGCGACCGGGCACGGCCTTGCGTGGTGGCGGCGCGAAGCCGTGCTGCCGCCGCTTGACGCCCGTTTCATCGCCGTGCGGCTGCACCCCGCGCGCGACGTGCTGCGCGCCGCCATCGCCCGGCGTTTTCAGGCCATGCTGGGCCATGGCGCGCTTGATGAGGTCGCCCGCCTGCTGGCGCAGGATCTTCCCCCCACCCTGCCCGCCATGCGCGCCCACGGGGTGCCGGAACTGGCCGCCGTGCTGCGCGGCGCGATGACGCTGGAGGCGGCGGCGGAGCAGGCCATCCGCCTGACCGGGCAGTACACCAAGCGGCAGGCGACATGGTTCGCCCACCATGCGCTGGCGGCGGCGGATGACACTTTTATTCACGAAAAACGATTTGAAAATTGCGACCCCGCGCAACAAATGGAAAGATGGACAAACAAAATCATTTCTTTTGTTATTAACCGCATTGACGCGGGCCAAGGGTTTCCGTAAACCCGGCCCGGGATTTCGCCTCTGGCGGCAGGCCGGTTGTTCCGGCCCCGTGGCGAAGGAGCAGGAACATGAACGCAGCATCGCACCAGACCGACCTGAAGCCTCACACCACCGGCACGGACACCTCCGTCGTCCTCAGCGGTGCGGAAGTGCTTCTGCGCGTCCTGGCCGAGCAGGGGGTCGAAGTCATTTTCGGCTATCCCGGCGGGGCGGTCCTGCCCATTTACGACGCGATCTTCCGCCAGAACGCGATTCGCCACGTGCTGGTCCGCCATGAACAGGCGGCGGTTCACGCGGCGGAAGCCTATGCCCGCTCCACCGGCAAGGTGGGGGTGGTGCTGGTCACCAGCGGCCCCGGTGCGACCAATACGGTCACCGGCCTGCTCGACGCCATGCTGGATTCGATCCCGGTGGTCTGCTTCTCCGGTCAGGTGGGCGTGCCGCTGATCGGCACCGACGCCTTTCAGGAAGCGGACACGACCGGCATTACGCGCCCGGCCACCAAATACAACTATCTCATCCGCCGGGCGGAGGATGTGGCGTCATGCGTGCATGAAGCCTTCCACATCGCGCGCAGCGGCCGCCCCGGCCCGGTTCTGGTGGACCTGCCCAAGAACCTGATGGTGGGGCCGGCCCCCTACAGCCCGCCGCCGCGCACGCCGCACCCGTCCTACCAGCCGCAGACCGAACCGGGGCGCGATGTGATCGCCCGCGCCGTAACCGCGATGAAGCAGGGGCGCAGGCCGCTGTTCTATATCGGCGGTGGCATCATCAATGCCGGGCCGGAAGCTTCCGCCGCACTGCGCAGGCTGGTGGAAAAGACGGGCTTCCCGTGCACCTCCACCCTCATGGGGCTGGGGGCGATGCCGGCGGGGGACCGCCGCTTCCTGGGCATGCTGGGCATGCATGGCACGTACGAGGCCAACATGGCCACCCATGGCTGCGATGTGCTGATCGCGCTGGGCGCACGCTTTGACGACCGGGTGACCGGGCGGCTGGATGCGTTCTCGCCCGGTTCGTTCAAGATCCATGCGGATATCGACCCCAGCCAGATCAACAAGATCGTGCCGGTCGATGTGGGCATAGTGGGTGACGCGGGCCGCGTGATCGAAAGGATGCTGGAGGAATGGGACTGCACGCCCGCCAATCCCGGCCAGCCGATCGACCTGGCCCAGTGGTGGCACCAGATCAATGAATGGCGCGCGGTCAACAGCCTCGGCTTCACGCAGGACATGGCGCCGGGGGCGATCATCCGCCCGCAATACGCCGTCCGCCGCCTGCATGAACTGGCGACCGCCACGGGGCGTGACACCTATGTCTCGACCGAGGTGGGGCAGCACCAGATGTGGGCGGCCCAGCATTTCGGCTTCGACCAGCCCAACCGCTGGCTGACTTCGGGGGGGCTGGGCACGATGGGCTACGGCCTGCCCGCCGCCGTGGGCGCGCAGATCGCGCATCCCGATGCGCTGGTCATCGACATCGCGGGGGAAGCCTCCACGCTCATGAACATTCAGGAACTGTCCACCATCGCGCAGTACCGCCTGCCGGTTAAGGTCTTTATCCTGAACAACCAGTACATGGGCATGGTGCGCCAGTGGCAGGAGCTGCTGCATGAATCCCGCTATTCCGAGAGTTACAGCGCGGCCCTGCCGGATTTCGTGCGGCTGGCGGAAAGCTTCCACGGCCATGGCCTGCGGGCGACCTGCATGGGTGAGCTCGATGGCGTGATTACGGAAATGCTGGCCCATCCCGGCCCGGTGGTGGCGGATATCTGCGTGGCGCAGGAAGAAAACTGCTACCCCATGATCCCGTCCGGCGCGCCGCACAACCAGATGCTTCTCGGCCCCGACCAGGATGACGAGATCAGCGCCGAAGGCCGCATGCTGGTCTGATCCCCCGTTCCGGGGCGGCATTCCGTCCCGCGCCTCTTTCTTCCGTTCCCGCCGTCCTGTATGGCGGCGGCTTCAGCAGTCAGGAAACACAATCATGACCACGCAGCAGGAGAGCCCGGTCTCCGCGGTCATTTCCATTCAGGTCGAGAACGAAAGCGGTGCGCTGGCGCGTGTCATCGGGCTGTTTTCGGGTCGTGGGTACAATATCGAGAGCCTGACCGTGGCCCCGGTGGATGAAAACCGCCGCCAGTCGCGCATCAATATCGTCACGACCGCCGTGCCCCATGTGCTTGAGCAGATCCGCGCACAGGTCGAACGCCTGGTGCCGGTCTATCGTGTTGCGGTCATGACGCGGCAGGATCCGCACGTGGCGCGTGAAATGGCGCTTGTAAAGGTGATCGCCAGTGGCGAGCGCCGGGCCGACGCCCTGCGCATTGCGCAGGCCTTCCGCGCCCATCCGGTTGATGCCTCGGCCACGTCGTTCGTTTTTGAACTGACGGGTGCGACCGACAAGCTTGATGCCTTTATCGACCTCATGCGTCCCCTCGGTCTGGCCGAAGTGTCGCGTACGGGTGTCGCGGCTATCGCCCGCGGCGCGGCAATCCTGTAAGGGGTCGGGGTTTTTACCTTTCCTGAGTTTTTTTCATTTTCCCCAAGGAGTGAGACCATGCGCGTCTATTACGATCGCGATGCCGATGTGAACCTGATCAAAAGCAAGAAGGTGGCCATTATCGGTTACGGCAGCCAGGGCCATGCCCATGCCAATAACCTCAAGGACTCCGGCGTGACCGACATCGTGGTCGGCCTGCGCCCCGAATCCACCGCCGTGGCCAAGGCCGAAGCCGCCGGCTTCAAGGTGATGACCCCGGCCGACGCCGCCAAATGGGCGGATGTGGTGATGGTGCTGACCCCCGATGAGGGCCAGGGCGCGCTGTACAAGGAATCACTCGAAAAGAACCTGAAGCAGGGCGCGGCCCTTGCCTTCGCGCATGGCCTGTCCATCCATTTCCGCATTATCGAAGCACGCCCCGATCTGGACGTGTTCCTGATCGCGCCGAAGGGTCCGGGCCACACCGTGCGTTCCGAATACCAGAAGGGTGGCGGCGTGCCGTCGCTGGTGGCCGTGGCGCAGAACGCTTCGGGCAACGCGCTGGAAATCGCCCTGTCCTATGCTTCCGCCAATGGCGGTGGCCGTGCGGGCATCATCGAGACCACCTTCAAGGAAGAGGTCGAGACCGACCTGTTCGGTGAGCAGGCCGTGCTGTGCGGTGGTCTGGTCGAGCTGATCCGCGCCGGTTTCGAAACGCTGGTGGAAGCCGGTTACGCGCCGGAAATGGCGTATTTCGAATGCCTGCATGAAATGAAGCTGATTGTTGACCTGATCTATGAAGGCGGCATCGCGAACATGAACTACTCCATCTCCAACACGGCGGAGTATGGTGAATACGTGTCCGGCCCGCGCGTGGTCACGCCGGAAACCAAGGCCGAGATGAAGAAGATCCTGACCGACATTCAGGACGGCACCTTCGTGCGCAACTTCATCCTTGAAAACCAGTCCGGCAATATCGGCTTCAAGGCCACCCGTGCGCGCAACAACGAACACCAGATCGAGAAGGTGGGCGAAAAGCTGCGCGGCATGATGTCGTGGATCGGTAAGAACAAGCTGGTTGACAAGTCCCGCAACTGATCGGGTTACCGACGCGACACCAGCGGTTCGCCGCGGGTTTCACGAACGCCAGCCGGATTGTTCCGGCTGGCGTTTTTTTGTGCCTGCCTTTTCCAGCATTTACCGTGACACGACCCGGCACGGGTGCCACCATGCGCGCCGGATACGAACAGCAGGAGCGCCGTACCGTGACGGATTACGTGATTTCCCCCTATGCCCTTCCCATCGTGCCCGTGGCGGGGAGTAAGGGTGTCTTTCCCGTCAGGCGGATATGGTGCGTGGGGCAGAACTATGCCGCCCATGCGCGTGAAATGGGCAGCAACCCCGAACGTACGGATCCTTTCTTCTTCGCCAAGCCCGGTGACGCCGTGGTGCCCGGCGGCGGGCTGCTGCCTTTTCCCGTCAGCACGTCCGACCTGCATCATGAGGTGGAACTCGTCGCCGCCATCGGGCGGGAGGGGCATGACATCACGGTGGAAAAGGCGCTTTCGCATATTTATGGCTACGCGGTCGGGCTGGACATGACACGGCGCGACCTGCAGGCCGTGGCCAAGAAGGCGGGTCGCCCCTGGTCCCTGGCCAAGGGGTTTGACCAGTCCTGTCCCATCTCTCCCATCGTGCCCGTCTCGACATGCGGCCATCCGGCCACGGGTGCGATTACCCTTACGGTAAACGGGGAGCTGCGCCAGAAGGGGGATCTGTCGGACCTGATCTGGTCCGTGGCGGAAATCGTGGCGTGCCTGAGCCGGTTCGTCGCGCTGGAGCCGGGCGACCTGATCATGACCGGCACACCCGCCGGCGTGGGGCCGGTACGGCGTGGCGACGTGCTGCATGCCGCCTGCGCAGGGGTGGGCGAACTGAACGTGACATATACGGGGTAATTTAAGCCGGAACCCTTTAGCGACCCGCCTTCATCGGCGGCGGGTGCTGCATCAGTTCATCAATGAACAGCCCGATCTTGCGGGAATGCGCCGTACTGACCGGGTGGATTGCGAAGAAGGAGATCGGGTCCGGCTCCCACTGTTCCAGCACGGTCCGCAACAGGCCACGGGCCATGTAGCTTTCCACTTCCCACAGGGATTTCTGGGCAAGCCCCAGCCCGGCCAGCGCCCAGTGCACCGGCATTTCGGAATCGGTGGAGGCCATGCGGGCCGGGACCCGTTCGGTCCGGGCTTCCGCACCGCGCCCCAGCCGCCACCGGGTGTGCAGGTGCGGGGTCGGGCCATGGGCCAGGCAGTCATGTTGCCCAAGGTCATCCGGCCCGGCGGGTACGCCGCGTCGCGCCAGATAGTCGGGGCTGGCCACGATGACGCGCCGGGTTTCCATGATGCGCCGCCCCGTCAGCATGGTATCGAGCGCAGGGGCGGCGCGGATGGCGATGTCAAACCCTTCGCCCACGATATCCGCTATCCTGTCTTCCAGCGTCAGGCTTATGCGGATATCGGGGTGACGGTGCGCGAACTGCGCCACGAACGGCGTAAGCCACCACCGCCCGAACGGGATGGGCGCCGTAATGCGCAGTTCACCGGCGGGGGTGGTGGCGATGGCGCGGGTATGCGCCTCCATCCGGGCGGTGGCCTCCACAATGGCGCAGGCTTCCTGGTAATAGAACTGCCCGGCGGCGGTCAGGGCATGGCGGCGGGTGGTGCGCACCAGCAGCCGGGTTCCCATGCGGCGTTCAAGCCGCGCCAGCCGGTCGCTGACCACCGACGTGGCCAGCCCAAGCTCCCGCGCCGCGGCGGACAGGCTGCCGCTTCGTATTATGGTGACAAATACCGCCATTTCGGTGATGTCACGCATATATTTGTTATCCTTCATGCAAGCAGCTTCCGGTTAAAGGGGATTATCATCTCCCGCCATGCGCGCCCATAGTCGGCGTATGGGGCGCGTGGATTTGCGCGCCGCTTCCTGCCAGAAGGATCGAAACACCATGCATTATCGTCAGCTTGGCCGCTCCGGCCTGCGGATTTCAGCATTCACGCTCGGCACGATGACATTTGGCGGCAAGGGGGATTTCGCCAAGACCGGGAATACCGACCTTGCCGGTGCGAGCCGCCAGATCGACCTGTGCATCGAAGCCGGGATCAACATGTTCGATACGGCCGATATCTATTCGACCGGCGTATCGGAAGAAATTCTCGGTGCGGCGCTCAAGGGGCGCGGCGATGACATCATGGTCACCACCAAGGCCCGTTTCCGCATGGGCAAGGGGGCGAATGACGCCGGTCTGTCGCGCTATCACCTCGTCAGCGCGTGCGAGGCCAGCCTCAGGCGTCTGGGCCGCGATCATATCGACCTGTATTACCTGCATGAATGGGATGGCCAGACCCCGCTGGAGGAAACGCTCGAAGCCCTCGACACCCTGACGCGCGCGGGCAAGATCCGGTACGCGGGTGTTTCCAACTTCTCGGCCTGGCACCTGATGAAGGCGCTCGGCACGGCGGAACGCAACCGGCTGATCGCTCCCGTCTCACAGCAGATCTACTATTCCCTCCAGGCGCGGGATGCCGAGTATGAACTGCTGCCCGTCGCCCTTGATCAGGGGATTGGCGTGCAGGTCTGGAGCCCGCTGGCGGGCGGCCTGCTTTCGGGCAAGTACCGGCGCGGCAAGCCCCAGCCCACCGGCACGCGGCAGATCGAGAACTGGGGCGAGCCACCCGTCCATGACATTGAAAAGCTCTATGACGTAGTGGAAGTGCTGGTGGACATCGCCGGGTCGCGCGGCATATCGGCGGCGCAGGTGGCGCTGGCCTGGGTGGCGCAGCGCCCGGCCATCACCTCGGTCGTGATCGGGGCGCGGACCGAGGCGCAACTGGTGGATAACCTCAAGGCCGCCGAACTGGAGCTGACGGCGGATGAAATCAGCCGCCTTGATGAAGCCAGCGCCCCCCCGCTGATCTATCCGTTCTGGCATCAGGCCAGCACGGCATCGGACCGGCTTTCCGCGGCGGATCTTCTGCTGCTGGGGCCCACGGTGGCCAAAAAGGGCGCGTAAGCCTGCCGCCCGCCTGTCCAGGCAGGCGGGCCTGCTGGTGTTTACATGATTGCCGCGCGAATGGCCGTTGCGCCCGTAAGACACGGCAATATTGACCTGCATCAAGGATGCGGGCCCAGCGTTAATGATCAGCTAAACGCCTGATATGCGGCGCCGGGCCGGATACGGGACGCCAGATGGGGAGACGGAAATCAGCTTCCGATATCTTGTAATAACATCTGGTTGACCCCATCTGGAATCCAGCGCCGCGTCGTTGCCTGTTGAGGGACGGCACAAGGCAAACCGTTATGTCGCCTGATTGAAAGGGACGAGGGAACAATGAATATCGAGAAGTTTACGGAACGGTCGCGTGGTTTTCTGCAGGCCGCGCAGACCATAGCCATGCGGGATTACAACCAGCAGTTGACACCGGAGCACCTGCTCAAGGCCCTGCTGGATGACGATCAGGGGGCGGCCGCCTCCCTCATCCGCGCGGCAGGCGGGCAGGTGCCCGCCATTACGGCGGCGAACGACGCGGCACTCGCGAAACTGCCCAAGGTGCAGGGCAGCGGTGCGGGCCAGCCGAGCGCGACAGGTGATCTTGTGCGCGTGCTTGATGGCGCCGAACAGGCCGCGCAGAAAGCGGGCGATGAATACGTGGCGCAGGACCGTCTGCTGGCCGCCATCGCCGCATCCGAAACGCCGGCCGGTCAGGCCCTGCGCACGGGCGGGGCGACCCCGCAGGCGCTGGACAAGGCGATAGCGGCCATCCGCAAGGGACGTACAGTGACAAGCGAAAACGCAGAAGCCAATTTTGACGCGCTGAAGAAATATGCCCGCGACGTGACCGAGGTCGCGCAGGAAGGCAAGCTGGATCCCGTGATCGGGCGTGATGAGGAAATCCGCCGCGCCATTCAGGTTCTGGCCCGGCGCAGCAAGAACAATCCCGTCCTGATCGGTGAACCGGGCGTGGGCAAGACCGCGATTGTCGAGGGGCTGGCCCAGCGCATCGTCAATGGCGACGTGCCCGAGGCGCTGAA